>CAMDRI010000152.1 GCA_945906725.1 Candidatus Kuenenia stuttgartensis
GACCACAAGTTCGACCCGCTGCCGATGGCCGATTACTACTCGCTGGCCGGCATCTTCAAGAGCACGAAGTCGATGCTCAATTTCAGCGTCGTCGCCAGTTGGAATGAACGACCGCTCGGATCGCCCGCCGAGTTGCAGCAACACGCCGAACAGAAGCAACGCATTGCCGCCAAACAGAACGAAGTCAATCAACTCGTCGCGAAGGCTACCGAGCAGTTGTTGGACGAGAGCCGCACTCGCGTCGCCGACTACGTCCGCGCTGCCGCGCGAGAGATCTACCTCGAAAAGATGTCTCGTTCGTTCGGGGCCGAGTTCGACAAGCGTGCCGACAAGACCGCTCCGCCGCCAGAAGGTGTGCAGGTCATCGAAGCCGAGAATTATCAACGCGGCAATGCGCTCAAGCTCAGCACTGGCTATGGCGAGGGGATCGGCGTGATCCTCAGCAACGGCAACGGCGAATGGACCGCCGAGTACGATGTGACCATCCCGGCCGCCGGGCTGTATCAAATTGAGATGCGATATGCCGCCGCCGAGTCGCGCCCGACGCAGCTTTCGCTCAACGGTCAAATCGTCAAACCAAACGGGCTCAACGATGTCACTGGCTCATGGAACCCGGACACGAATCGCTGGCACATCGAAGGGAGCTACGAATTCAAAGCTGGTATCAACGTGATCCGCCTGTTCCGTAAGCCGCCGTTGCCGCACATTGACAAGCTGATGATTGCGCGGCTCAACGTGCCAACCGTGACCGCCGGCGTCTCGCCAGTCGCTGAATTGGCGACCGAATTGCGATCGGTGTTCGTCTCTCAATGGCGGCGGTTGTTGGAAAAAACGACCGACGATGCCAACAAGCCGCTAGCCGAATGGAGAGCGCTGCTCATGTCGTTGGATGGAATGGATGCCGGCCAACGGGTAGATGCCGCACAACAGTTGCTGCCCCTCGCCGAAAAGACCGGCGCGGAATTGTCGGCGGTCGTCGCCGCCTGGAAGGATTTCAACGCAACCGAGGCCGGCAAGATTGCGAAGGAGTTGCCGGACGCGCGGCAAGAAACTCTGCGAAAGTTGTTGTTCGACACGGCCGAAGGTTCCCCGTTCGCCGTACCGAAGAATGCCGAGGAGTACTTCACGGTCGAGACGAAGGCCGCGTTGCAGTCGCGGCGCGATGATGTCAAACAGCTTGAAACGGCCTTGCCGAAGCTGCTCGAAGCGATGGCGGTCAGCGAAGGGACCGTCGAAGACCTGCCGCTCCACTTGCGCGGCAACCACACGACGTTGGGCAAGGAACGCCTTCCTCGCCGCTTCCCACGCATCGTGGCTGGCGATCGGCAAACTCCCATCGTGGCCGACCGCAGCGGCCGGTTGGAATTCGCGCGATGGCTGACCGAACCGACTCATCCGTTGACGAGCCGCGTGGCGGTCAATCGGATTTGGCAAGGACACTTTGGCGAAGGACTGGTTCGCACTCCCGACAATTTCGGTTTGCTCGGCGACAAGCCGACGCATCCCGCACTGCTCGATTGGCTGAGTCAGCGGTTCATCGCTGCGGGCTGGTCAATGAAGTCGTTGCATCGCGAAGCCATGCTCTCGTCGGCGTATCAAATGCAGACGACGTTCAACGAGTCTGCATTCCTCGCAGATCCCGACAATCGCTTGTGGTGGCGACGCAATCGCCGACGCTTGGAAGTCGAAGCGATCCGCGACTCGCTGCTGGCCGTGAGTGGCCGACTGGAGAACGCGATGGGCGGCACGCTGCTGCCGACTCCGAATCGAGGCTACGTCACCGGCACGGCGAACAACTACCCGCAGATTTACAACGCGAACCGCCGGTCGGTGTATCTGCCCGTGATCCGCAGCGCCTTGTACGAGCTGTATCAAGTCTTCGACTTCGCTGAGCCGAGCGTGCTCAACGGCAAACGCGACTCGACGACGCTGGCGACGCAGGCATTGTTCATGCTCAACAGCTCGTTGGTCGCCGACCAGTCGCGCGAACTGACTCAACAACTTCTCGCACAACCGAACCTCGACGACGCGGCTCGCATCCGCCAAGCGTATCTGACGTGCTACCAGCGTGAGCCGCTCCCGTCCGAGACGAGCCGCTGCCTGGAATTCCTCAACCGCCTCGAAGCCGCGCAGCCTGAAGCCGTCCCGGCTGATCGACGCTCAGTCGCGTGGCGCGGCCTCTGCCGCGCGCTTTTCGCCGCAAACGAGTTTTTGTTTGTCGAATGAGCGACTCCCGCAGCGATCACTCATCGGTCACGCAACCTTCGGAGGCGTTCTTCACGTTTTTGATGTATTTGTAGAGCGTACCTCGCGTGTGCTTGAGCGGTGGGGCCTTCCAGGTCGCTTTGCGTTTGACGAGTTCGTCGGCGGAGACGTCCATGTCGATGGCTCGTTTGTTGGCGTCAATGGTGATCTTGTCGCCGGTTTGGACAAGCGCGATCGGGCCGCCTTCTTGAGCTTCCGGGGTGATGTGGCCGACGATGAAGCCGTGGCTGCCGCCGCTGAAGCGACCGTCGGTCATCAGAGCGACGTCTTTGCCGAGACCGGCTCCCATGATGGCCGAGGTCGGCGTGAGCATCTCCGGCATTCCGGGTCCGCCTTTCGGGCCTTCGTAGCGGATGATGATGACGTCCCCCTTCTTGATCTTGCCTTGCTCGAGCGCGTGCAGCATGGCGACTTCGCCGTCGAAGACGTTGGCGGTGCCGGCGAAGACCATCCCTTCCTTGCCGGTAATCTTGGCGACGGCTCCGTCGGGCGCGAGGTTGCCGCGCAGGATTTGGATGTGGCCGCTCGCTTTGATTGGGTTTTCGAGTGGCTGAATGATCGGCTGGCCCGGCAGCAGGCCCGGCAGTGGAGCGAGGTTCTCGGCCACGGTCTTGCCCGTGCAGGTCAGGCAACTTCCGTCGAGCAGTCCTTTCTCCAGCAAGTACTTCATCAGCGCGGGCGTGCCGCCGATTGCTTGCAGGTCCGCCATGACCCACTTGCCGCTCGGCTTGAGGTCCGCGATGAACGGGATGCGGTCGGAGGTCTTCTGGAAATCGTCGATCGTCAGTTCGAGTCCGGCCGCTCGCGCGATCGCGATGAAGTGCAGCACGGCGTTCGTCGAGCCGCCCGTCGCCATGATCACGACCATCGCGTTCTCGATGGACTTGCGAGTGATGATGTCGCTCGGCTTGATGTCCTTTTCGAGCAAGTTGCGAATCGCCGCGCCGGCCCGAATGCACTCGTCGTACTTCAGCGGGTCTTCGGCCGGGATCGACGAACTGTACGGCAGCGACATGCCCATCGCCTCAATCGCCGAGGCCATCGTGTTGGCCGTGTACATGCCGCCGCACGCACCCGCACCCGGGATGCTGCAACGAATGATTGCTTGCCGCTCGTCGTCTTTCATGCGGCCAGCGATGTATTCACCATACGCCTGAAAGGCCGACACGATGTCCAGCTTTTGGTCTTGCCAGCAACCCGGCTTGATCGTGCCGCCGTAGACCATCAGCGACGGCCGGTTCAGCCGAGCCATCGCCATAATGCAGCCCGGCATGTTCTTGTCGCAGCCGGGGATCGAGATGTTCGCGTCGTACCATTGCCCCCCCATGACCGTCTCGATGCTGTCCGCGATCAAGTCGCGCGACTGCAACGAGTAGCACATCCCCTCGGTTCCCATCGAGATGCCGTCGCTCACGCCGACCGTGTTGAACCGCATCCCGACCATGCCGGCCGCCGTCACGCCCTCTTTGACTTTCGCCGCGAGGTCGTTCAAGTGCATGTTGCAGGTATTGCCCTCGTACCACACCGACGAGATCCCGACCTGCGCCTTGTGCATGTCTTCGGGAGTCAGGCCGGTGCCGTAGAGCATCGCCTGCGAGGCTCCCTGCGAGCGGGGTTGAGTGATGCGTGAGCTGTACTTGTTGAGCTGAGTCATGGTGATCCTTGAAGGTCAAGTGTTGAAAATCGCGAGAGAGTTTTGCGATCGTTGCGAGTGACTTCCAGCCACATCAAGCAGCTAGAAGTCAGAAACCGTACCGCGACCGTCAGAGAGCGACCTCGGTGGACGCCGCGAAATGGGCCGCTCTCTGACGGTCGCGGTACTGTGGCTACTGCGGCTTCACCGTGAGCAGCACCGTCGTTTCGGAAATGACAGGGTAGCCATTCCTCAGCGTTGCGGCTCGCACGACCAGCGATTGTTCGCCGACGAGCTTGGGGTCGTTGGCGACGCGAACGATCAACGTTGTTTCTTTTTGACCGGCAGACAATTGGATCGGCTCGGCGGTCAGCATGTTGGTTTGAGTTTCGTCGGGCATCACGGTGATTTTGATCGGCTCTCGCAGTTCAGACGCCAGTGACAGCGCCAGCGAAATGCGGACTTCGCTGCCGAGCGTCACGGTCGGCTCGCCGGCCAAGTGGCTGAGTTTCATCAACGCTCCTTCGGGGAGGATGCCGACTCGGAGTTCTTGTTTTTGCAGCAGCGTGCGGATGTTACCTTTCGGGTCGGCGACTTTCACGGCGCCGTTCACGAGCATGCGGCTGGTCTTGGTGGTCTCCATCCATTCGGGGACGAAGATTGGATACTCGACCCGCTTGGCCTCGGCGGGGACAACGAATTCGTCGCTTGTGAGTCCTTGCCGATGGCGCTGCTGCTTCGCGGTCATCTCTAGCGTGATCGGTCCGGCGAAGCCTTCAAGCCGTTCGATGTTGAACGGGAACAGGTGCGTGCTGCCGCGATGGACTTTGCTGACGTCGTCAAGTCCTTCGGGCGTCAGCTTGATGCGCGGCTTCATCGTGATTGCAAGCAGCACCGTCCCCGCTTTTCGGGTCGCCGGTTGGCCGTTGAGCGTCGGCGTGGCAGTGATCGTGCAAAGGCTGGCAGTTGTCGCGGCGTCGGCAGCGCAGGTCAGATCGATCACGAGATCGTTCTTCTTTTCGGGGATCGCTAAGTCGGCGGGAGCGGTCACGCCGGCGGGGAGACCTTCTAGCTTCAGCGGGATCGGTCCCGCGAAACCTCCGACGCGAACGACATTGACTGCCAATTTCGCGGCCGTGCCGACGACGATCGGCAGTTGTGTCGGGAATGTGATCGTGATCTCTTCGCGCGGCGGCTCAATGCTCAGTCGATAGTTGGCCAGGCGCGAGCCGCTCTTGCCGGAGCGGTCGGAGACGATCACGCGATGTGCCCCATCCACGGCGACCGCGAGCGACAGTGATGCATCAGTCGTCCCTTTTTCGTCGTCGTTGGTCGCGATCTGCTTGCCGTCAGGACCGAGCACTTGCAGTTCGAGATCCAGTGGAGAACCAATCGCGCGGGCGACCGCGTTGAGTTCCCACTTGTCACCCTTCTTCAGATCGAGCGTGAACGAGTCCGAGCCGAACCGCGTTTCAAGAAACCCCGTGACGGCGACTGGCGCGGTCAGCGGTGCCGCAGCGCCGGCGACTTCGACTTGCTCGGCCACATCGGACACGAGCAACGTGTGCGGCTTCGCGTTGCCGAACGGCGTTTCCAGCAAGAACGCGAACGAGGCGACTCCCGCCGTCGCTGGAAATGCGACGGCGCGCGTGACCGATTCCAGTTGCGGGCCGCCCGTCGCGAGGCCGATGCCGATGAACTCGACCTTGCGAGTTTCGCCGCGCTTGCCGGCGGCTGGATACGCCGCGACGACGTGCGGTCCGGCGGTCAGTGTCAGCCGATAGACGTACGACCGATCCCCCGCGAAGTCGAGGTCGTACAGGCTCAATTCGTATTTCGCCTCCGCCTGAGCGACGAACGTCGTCACGATGTCGCGACCTTCGGGATCGGAGACGTCCAGCAGCAACGTGCCGTTGGCATCACGCACTTGCAACATCCCGTGCAGCATCGAGCCGAACGGCCGAGCGAGCAGTTCGATCGTCACCGGCCCCGCCTTCGGCACGCTGAATTGAAAGCGGTCGATTTCTTCGATGCGACGAATCTGCCCCAATACCGTCACCGGCAGCGCGGGGAGCGGCTGAGCAGTCTTGCGTTTCGCGTCCTCGACAACCTCCGGTACGCCTCCGACGTGAAAGATTCCGACGGGCGACGCACCGTTCGCGTTCGCGACTTGCCACTTCACCAGTCCCGGCGGAACGTCAGCGGGAATCGTCAGTTTGGCCTTGAACTCGCGGGCAAGCGGCCACGCGAAACCGCGAGCCTTGTAGCCGAACCAATACGGCGGCTCCGAAATCAGCACCTGCGACGGCGGACCGACGATCTCCAACTTGATACGCGAGTCATGCAGGAAGAGCTGCATGTCCGGCGTCCAGTCGTATCCGCCGAGCACCACGTCGACCGTCGTACCGACTCGACCGCCGGCGGGGTAGACGTAACCGATCTCCGGAACAAGTTGCGCATTCGCGGTCGTCACCAGCGAACTGGTAACAACTAGAGCAATCACGGCAATCAAATGGAAACGGTTCATCGGGGTGTCCCTCGCGGACAGAATCGGACTTTGGACGGCCAACAGACTAACCCGAAGCGTCAGCGAGGGCGAGCGCTCTGTCGGCTGGATTCGGGGCGAAGTCGCTTTGACGTTCGCCCTCGCTGACGCTTCGGGTTAGTCTGCGCAGGCAGTACGTCCGTTTGACACTCAGAACAATCAACCGCGATCCGTTCGTGACCGTTTTCCGGGAGCGCGTCCGATGACTGACCGAAGTTCGGAGAACTCGTTGGACACCTGCCCGTTGTCGTGGCCGGAGCAGCGGCGCAACTTGGTGCTGTTCGCGAGTTGTACCGGGATGCAGTATCTCGCGGCTCCGGTGTTGTACGTTGGGATCACTCAGGCCTCGTTGTGCGACCGGCTGGAGGCGGATACTCGGACATCGAATTTGCCAGCGACGCTGTTCTTCGCGATGACCGCGATGCCGGCGATCATTGCTTGGGTGTCGCCGAAGGTCGCGTCACTGAAGCGGAACCTGATGCTGTGTTATTCGATCTCGGCCGTGACGCTGGCGACGTTGGCGGTGACACTGCTGCTGCCGTTGCCGAACTCGTTCAAGCTGGCGATGGTGATTCTGCAGGGTGGAGTTTCCGGCGCGGTGATGCCGGCGGCGATCGCGTTCTTGTGGGAAGTCATCGGCCGAGGATCGGCGGAATCGAAGCGTGGACTCGCCCTGAGTTTGGCTTTTGGATTGGGGCCGATCCTGGCGGTAGTCGGTTCGTTCGCGCAGACGGCGTTGCTGGGAGGCACCTTGTTTGGGTGGAATTTTTCCGGAGCGGCGTATCCGTGGAACTTTGTGGTGCTTTTTGGAGCGGGTGCTCCGGTGATGGCGGTAGCCGCATACTTGTCGCGGCGATTTGTTGTGCTTCCCGTCGAACACGAACTGGAACGCGAACCGTTGTCCCACGTGCTGCCACTGTTGATCGGCGTGCCGATAATGTTTGCGTCGGTCGCTTTGCTGCACTTCGCGTCCGTGCGGTCAAACGAGCTGTTTCGGATTGCTGGCTACGGAGCTGCGGCGGTCGCTGCGGTGGCGATCGTCTACTACTTCCGCTCACTGCTGAGCCAACGAGTCCTGCTGCTGACGACCGTCGTCACGATCCTGGTTTACGCCGTCAACGGTTCGCCGTCGAACATGAATTTGTATTCGCAGTCGGCTCTCGGTGATTCGCCGGAGAAATATGCGGGGCTACAAAACATGCTGCGATTCGGCTTCAAAGCAGTTGCCGGCGGGTTTCTCGGTTGGATTCTGACTCGCACGAATCCGCGAGCTGGCATTCTCGCAACCGCGACGATTTGCCTTGCGTCGCAGATCTGGGCGATGCTCGTCACCGGTCCGTGGTATCTCGCGGCATTCGTGATCTTCGGAGCCGGTGAACTGATCGGTGTGTACTCGCCGAATTATATGGTCTCCGCCTCGAAGACGAATGACCTGCGTCGCACAATGGCTTTCGCGACAATGCTGATGGTCCCGGCCGCTCCCGCCGGTTACTTGTACGGCGCGATCGTCGATTTCGTAAAAAGCCACAAGCTGACCGCGTTGGGACTAACTCCGGAATCGCTGGGATTCCGAGCCAGCTTTCTGGCGAGCAGCGTTTTGATTTTGTGCGGCATCGTCGTCGCGGTTTCGTTGCTCCCCAAAAAGCCCAGACAAGAATAGACGGAGAACTTTCGTATGCCTTCCCTTCAAATTCTCGCCACTGGCCGGCTCGACGAGCATGAGTCGGCGTTTCCGCAGGCGGTGCAGTTACCGAATGGCGACATCCTGTGTTCATTCGGAGTAGAAGGCGGACAGTTCGTCCACGGCGGAACCGATTGGGTTCGATCCACGGACGCCGGATTGACCTGGAAGCTGGAAGGGACGTTGTTGCCCAAGACGGTTGATCCGCCGTCGGCGAACTTTTTGAAGCTCAGTTTGTCGCCGGATGGCCGGACGATTTATGCCTACGGGACTCGGTATTGGGGGCCGCATGACGACAAGTTTGGCGAGCGGCGCGGCGAGGCGTTGTTCTGCGTCTCGACTGATGAGGGCCGCTCGTGGTCCGAGCCGCAGATCATTCCGATGCCTGATGTCACGCTCGAAGTGTCGCATTCGATCCTGCCGCTCGCGTCGGGACGGTTGTTGGCTCCGACAGGATTGCTCGTCAGCAAAGAGCGGCTGGGCGAAGAGGTGATCGTAGCGGTCTCGGACGATGGGGGCCGGACTTGGCCGACGTATCGCACGGTCTTCAAAGACCCGGCCGGCAAGTTCGGCTTCTGGGAACAGAAGCTCGTTGAGTTCGCGCCGAATCAACTGCTGGCGGTCGCGTGGACAATCACGCTCGGCGACTATCACGATCAGCCGGAAAGTTTCGCGATCTCGCGCGACGGCGGCTGGACGTGGGGACCGTTTCAATCGACCGGCATTCGCGGCCAGACGATGACTCCACTGCCGCTGGGCGGCGATCGGCTGCTGGTGCTCTACAACCGTCGCTACGGGCAACAGGGGATCGTCGCGGTGCTCGCAACCTTCACCGAAACCGCTTGGCAAGTGCATCACGAGCAACTGCTGTACGACGCTCGCGGCTTTCGTGATGGTCCGTCGTCTGGCAACACCGGCGTTGATGAACTCGCCAGCTTTCAATTTGGATTTCCGACCGCGATCCGTCTGCAAGACGGGACGTTCTTGGAGACTCACTGGTGCGTCGAAAAAGGTGTGAGCGGCATCCGCTGGACGAAGTTCCGATTTGATTGGTGACGGAAACGAACAAGCCCGCTCGACCATCGGAGTCGAGCGGGCTTGTGCTGTTTCAGTACGGTCAGTTTTCGTTGAACTACTTTTTGACTTTCGCTTCTTCGGCGACTTTCTTCTGCACGTCGATCGCTTCGGTCTTGACGGTCTTGGCCACTTCCTCAGAGACCTTCTTGGCGAGCAATCCGCTGGGGTCACAACCAGCGGCGACCTTGACGATCTTGCCACCCTTTTCGATCAGAAAATTGGTGGGCATGGTCTTCGTCTCGAACGTGTTCCAGGCTTCGCCCTTGGTATCGACGGCGTAGAGCATGTTGAGCTTCTTCTCTTTGACGTAGGCGGCGACCTTCGTGTCCGGCTCGCGGAAGATGGCGATCGACGTCAGGCCGAGATCTTTGTAGCCCTCGTGAATCGCTTGAAAGTACGCCAGTTCCTTGTCGCAGCCAGAGCAACCGCAGGTCAGCCGCACGAGGACCGGACCCTTGGCGGTCAAATCGGAGAGCTTGATCTCCTTGCCATTCACGTCCTTGAACTTGAAGTCGGGAGCTTGAGTCCCCAGGTCCACCTTCTTCGGAGCGGGCTTGGCTTCGGCTTTCTCGGCCGGTTTCGCGGGCTTGGCGTCTTCGGCAAAGGCGAGACTGCTGGTGAGAAGCAGCGCGGACGCGATCGTAAGCAGACGTTTCATGGGCGACTCCTGGGTAGGCGGGTGTGAGGAAGGTCAATAATCCCAATCGCAGCGGGTCGTAGCATAGTCAGTGTTTCGCCACAAAACCAAGTCTGTTTCCGCAGACTTTGGTTCACAGTCCCGCGAGGTGTGCATCTGCATCGCCGAATTTCGGCAGCTTCAGGTCCATCCGGTCCAGCAGCGACAGGTACAAACTGCACAGCTTGCGGTGGTCGTCGCCGCTCTTGGTGAAGTCCAAGACACGACCGGTTTCGAGCGTTCCACCGAGTCCCCCAGCCAGCAGCAGTGGGACCTTGCTGGAGTCGTGCTTGCTGCCCGACCACATGTTGTTGACGAACATCAGGCACGAGTTGTCGAGCACCGTCCCCTCGCCTTCGGGCATCTGGTTGAGTCGTGTCGCGAGGTACGCGAGCTGGCTGACGTAGTACCGCGAGACTTTTTCGTAGTCGTCACCTTCGTCGTCGTGCGACGCCGGATGATGCGCGGTGCGCACGTCGAGGAACGGGTAAAACAGACCCGAAAGATCGCGGCACAGCAGCAGCGTGGCGACTCGCGTTTTGTCGGTCTGAAACGCGAGGGCGATGATGTCCCCCATCAGCCGCATGTGCTCGCGGATGTCTTCGGGCAGGCCGTTGTCGGGACGCTTCATCGTGATTGTCGAGCGGCCACGATTCGTCGCATTAGTGTCGGCAGTCGTCTTCTCGTCGCGCATCCGTTCGACTCGCTTCTCGACTTCGCGGACGCTGGTGAGGTACTCGTCGAGCTTCACTTGATCGGCGCTGCTGACCTGCCGCGACAGATGCGCGGCGTGCTCTTTGACTCGGTCGAGAATACTCTTCGTCCGCTTGCTCCCCTGGTTGTCGAAGAGGCTGTCGAAGGCCAGCGACGGATAAACCTCCATCGGCACCGGCGAGTTCGCATCCTGCCACGAGATGTGCGAGCTGTACGCCATCGAAAAATTCGTCTCGTGATACCCGGTGATGGGCTGCTCACAGCCCAGCACCAAGCTGGGCATTGCGGTCTCTTCGCCGAACCGATTGGCGAGCACTTGATCGACGCTGATCCCGCCGCGCAGCACCGCTCCCTTTTGCAACGCCGCGCCCGACAGGATGTTTCCCGTCTGCCCCGGATGAATGCCGACACCCGTCGCGTGCTTGTTGAACAGCCCGCCGACAACATTGAGCTTCGTCTTGAGCGGCGCAAGCGGCTCCAAGCTCTTGCTCAACTCCATCTCCGCCCCGGCCCCCTTCGCCCACCAGTGCTTGGGGTTGATCCCGTTCCCCATGAACATCGCCGCGAAGCGCTTGGGAAATGTAGGTCGGGCACTCCTGCCCGACCCTTGTCCGACGATGATTTCCTCGCCCCAGACCGACAACGATTCCAACCACGGCAAAGCCATCGCGACGCCGACGCCATGCAGCACGGTCCGTCGGTTGATTCGAGAATCGTGAATCATCAGAGATCACCTCCACGAAAACTTCATTGACGCCGATCGTCTTGGACACGCTTCTTCAGGAACTGAGGGCTGGTGACGATGGACTCGATGAGACTGCCGAAGCAATTGCGATCGGCAGAGAGTTTAGCACGCATTCGCTCGACGGTCGTCTTGTCCGACAAGAGCAGACTGCGGCCGAGGGCATACGCAAGCAACTTACGAGTGAGATTCTCGACGAATTCCTCCTGACGTTTTTCGGACAGATAGCTGCGTAGGCCGTCGAGGCCAATGTGTTCGCTGTCGTCAGGGAAGGTGGCTTTCGTTTCGACCGGGCGGCCGCCGAGGTCTTTGTCACGCCGTTCGCCGATCGGGCCGTAGCCCTCGAAGACCAGACCGATTGAATCGAAACGCTGATGGCATCCCGCGCAGGCTTGGTGATCGCGATGCCGAGCCAGCATTTGCGGTTGCGTCAGATCTCCGAGCGTCGCTTCGTCTTTCGGAAGTTCGGGAACTTCCGGCGGCGGTGGGGGAATGTGCTCGCCGAGCAATCGGCGGACGACCCAGTATCCGCGCTTCACGGGACTCGTGCGCAGGCCGGGTGAGTTCTTCGTCAGGAAGACCGACATTGGCAGCAAGCCACCGCGGCCGTAACGGTGCGCGTCGTCGATGCGGAGCCAGTCGTTTTTCGTGGGGTGCGTTTTTAACGTGCCCGTTCCGGACGTGGGAGCGAGCGCGTTGGAAACGTGCTCCACGTCGATGCCGTAATGCTTCGCGAGGATCGGGTTCACGAACGCGTGATCGGCGTTGAGGAAGTCGAGCACGGAACCGTTGCGTTGTACGATGTCGATGAAGAAGCGGATCGGTTCCTCGAACATCGCGGCACGCAGTTCGTTCGTGAAGCTGGCGAAGCGTTCGCGATCGACGCTGTTGTGTTCCTCGAAGCGGCGAAATTCCAGCCAGTTGCCAGCGAACTCGGTGGCCAAGCCCCGAATGCGATCGTCGCACAACATGCGGCGAGTTTGCGCGACGAGCATTTCCGGCTCACGCAAGTCGCCGGCCGCGGCGCGGGTGAGAAGTTCGTCATCGGGCATGCTCGACCAGAGGAAATAACTCAGCCGGCTGGCGAGTTCGTAATCCGTCAACGGTTGGATTGATTCGCCAGTCGCCACGAGATCGAAGCGGTAACAGAAGTGCGGCGACATCAGCACACTGACGATCGAATCGCGGATTGCGTCTTCATGGGTCAGTCCGTCTTGTTCTCGCAATTGCCGGTAAAAGGCGTGCAGTTCGTCCCGTTCTCCGGACGACAACGGGCGGCGATACGCACGCTCGGCGAACTTCGCCAGCGCCGCGAGGTGGCTCGGTTCCGCGTCGAGCCGAGTCAATTCGATCCAACGGATGTCGGCCTCCATATTCTCAAAATAGGTTTCGATGGCTTCGATGGCTGGTGCGGTCGCTTCACTCTGGCGGGCCTGTGTGAGGTACGCATCACGCATCCGTTCGAGCTTCACTGCAGACGTGACGTCTTTGTCTTCGGGGCGGGCAAAATCAAATTCCGCGCCACCGGCGAATTGCGGCGGCTCGGCCCGCTCGAAGAACAGAAAATCTTTGTACTGCCGCATTGGGACACCGGTGACGAAGTTCAACTCTCGCCAGAGCCGGTCGAGTTTTCGTTTGCCCGCGTCGTCCAGGACGAGTTCGCACAGCGGTTTGTCGTCGCGGAAGTAGCCTTGCATTAGCCGACATTTCCCAGATGGGCTGAGCCGGGAAACGCTCCAGGCTGGCAATGCCTCACAGTTAACAATCGCGGCCCCCCCCCCGTGTCTAGCGCGTGGCAAATTTTTGTCGTTTTTCCTACGCCGGTCCCGCTTGAGCGCGGTCGAAAA
>CAMDRI010000153.1 GCA_945906725.1 Candidatus Kuenenia stuttgartensis
TGGCGAGGGCGAGGTGCTCTCGCTGGTCAACCAACAGAATCGTCGTGCGGAGCGGAGTGCTCGGCGGCGCGAATCAAACCTGGGAGAGTTTTGTCATGGCCTTCACCTTGCCCGAACTGCCGTACGCTGAGAATGCTCTGGAACCACACCTCGACGCGAAGACGATGAATATTCATCGGACGAAGCACCATCAGGCTTACATCAACAACGTCAACGCGGCCCTCGAAAAGCATCCCGAACTCGCTGCGAAATCGGTCGAGGACTTGGTGCGCGGCTTGGCCACCGTTCCGGAGGACATCCGCACGGTCGTCCGAAACAACGGCGGCGGACATGCCAATCACTCGTTGTTTTGGACTGTGATGAAGCCCGACGGCGGCGGCGAGCCGACCGGTCCGCTGGCCGACGCGATCAACCACAAATTCGGCAGTCTGGCCGCATTCAAAGAGCAATTCACGAAAGCCGCGACGACTCGGTTCGGCAGTGGCTGGGCGTGGCTGTCAGTCGATGGCAGCGGCGGGTTGCTTGTCGAAAGTACTGGCAATCAGGATTCGCCGTTGTCCGATGGACACACGCCGATTCTCGGTCTGGATGTTTGGGAGCATGCGTACTATTTGAACTACCAAAATCGCCGGCCGGATTACATCGGTGCGTTCTTCAACGTCATCAATTGGGATGAGGTCGCCCGCCGATACGCATCCGTCAAGAAATAGTTTCGACTGACCAACGGAAAAACTCAAAGCCGGGCCTCCAGATTGGAGGTCCGGCTTTTGTCTTTGTTGTTCGACTCGCACTGCCAGAATGAATCGACCTGCGGCAAGTCGATCCGTTCCGTGGAGCTTTGCAACGCCTCGTTGATCGTGCCGACCTTGGCTTGATCGACAACGATCGAAATTTCCTGAGCCACGGCTCGCGGTGCTATTCGCAACGTGATCTCTGGAATGCCCTCCGAGGCGCTAGTGACTTCGCCAATCGCAGAATCGTCGCCGAAACGATCGGTTCTGCGTCGTTGTCCGATGTCGTGTGACCAGGATGCGAGGCTCGGCCGGCGCGGTTTGGTCTGACCAATCTTAAACTCGATCCGTGCGCTGCGGCCCAAGGTTTCCGATGAACCATTTTTGCAGCTTAATTATTGTCCGCAATCCGATTCGTTCGTCTGGCCGGATTTCCGCACGCGACCACCTCGCAGCGAGTGAACT
Source organism: Candidatus Kuenenia stuttgartensis (assembly GCA_945906725.1). Lineage (GTDB taxonomy): Bacteria > Planctomycetota > Planctomycetia > Planctomycetales > Planctomycetaceae > SXKJ01. Next base: position 1,197 of record CAMDRI010000153.1, read on the forward strand.
CTTCGAATCATCAGAACTGGCGCATCCGCTGCGACCGGCCTTCCCAATTGCGTTGCCGATGTTCGTTCACCAAGATTCGACTCTCGATGGAATTACCAAGCCTCTTAGGAATCTCGAATGACGATGCCGTGGCCCGACTCGAATGCTAGCGCTGACGAATTATTACGTGTCGCCGTTGGCGCCGCGCGCGAGGCGGGGGAAATTCTGAAGGACTGGGCTGGACGATTCACGATCACGGAAAAGAGCCGAGCCAACTTAGTGACCGAGGCCGATTTCGCCTCGCAGAAAGCGATTCACGAGCGAATTCACGGCCAATTCCGCGACCACAATTTTCTGGGCGAAGAAGGTCTCGCCGAGACCAATAGCGACTCACTGTGGCGGTGGGTGATCGATCCGCTCGATGGGACGTCGAATTACGTGCATGGCTTCCCGTACTACGCGGTCAATATCGCCGCTGAGTTTGGCAAGGAGTTGATGATCGCGGTAACGTTCGATCCGAACCGCGATGAGTTGTTCACGGCGGTGCGAGGTTGCGGCGCGTTCGTGAACGGGCAGCCGATCCGGCCGACTCGTGTGACAGCATTGCAAGATGCAATGGTCGTGGCGAGTTTGCCGGTTGCGTGTCGGCCAGACCATCATGCCGTCAAACAATTGCTCAAGGTGATGCCGCATGTGCAGACGGTGCAGCGAACCGGGTCCGCCGCGCTCAACTTGGCGTATGTCGCTGCCGGCCGCATGGATGCGTTTTGGTCCGGAAGCCTCAAGCCGTGGGACATGGCGGCTGGCATTCTGCTCGTTCAAGAAGCAGGAGGCCGAGTCACTCGCATGCACGGCGAACCAATCGACATCGAAATCCCTGACTTGCTCAGCAGCAACGGCTCCGCGATTCACGACGCCCTGCAACAGTTGTTGTGATTGCGCCGACGGTAACACCTGCGAAAACCGCATCATAGCCGGATGCTACTGTCGAGTGTTCTGCTCGCGACGTATATTGCGTGCGAAGTAGTTGCAACGTCCGGTGACTGCGTCTGAGTCTTCGCGAGTTCGATCATGATCTGCCGATTCGCACAGCAATGTCCTCGAAACTTCCGCCAGTGGTTGGCGGTGTGGCTAAGCGTGTTGCTCTTCGGATCGTCAACAAGTTTCACTCAGACGACGAGCGACAAACCAGGCGACACTTCCACGTCGAAGTCGACAACACCCTCCTTGCCCTCTGGCAGTTCGTCAGCTCCTGGAGTGAAACCCGGAGCGGAGGACGTTGTGCAAGTGATCGGCTCGGATGGAAAGCCGCTCTTCATTCCGCACGGGGAAACGTGGAAAGAGTTCCAGAAATTCTTGAAGTCACGTCAGGCGAATGATGGGCCGCTGGCCCCTCCGTTCAGCGTCAGCGGGATTTCGTTTGAAGGTTCCACCGAAGCGAATGAAGACGCGGTGACGCTCGACACAACCCTCACGATCTTGGTGAATCGTGACGGTGAAGATGTCCTCGTCCCGCTGCGGCTTAACGATGCCACGTTGCTCAAAAAGCCAATTCACGTCGGCTCCAACGAGGCAGAGTTCGACGTGTTTGATCGCGACGAAGGCTTTCGCTGCTGGCTACGAGGCAAAGGGCTTCACGAACTGAAAATGTCTCTGGCAGTCCCGATTCGCAGGCAATCCGCCGCCCGCAGATTGATGCTGCGGTTGCCCGAGACTCCCAAAAGTGAAATCAAGCTCAGCGTGCCGCTGCCAAAAGTCTCGGCGAAAGGCTTGGACCGCGGCTTTCTCCGGACCAAGCCGCTCGACAACGGCCGCACGGAAATCCATGCGTTCGGTCCACCGGGCAACCTGTTGGACCTCAGTTGGCAGTCCGTCACAGACGTTTCGGAAGCAAAGCCGGAATTACAAGCACTGACATTAATCGTTGCTGACTTGCGAGCCGAGTCGCTCGTGCTCGAGGTGACACAACAAATCCGCTCGATCCAAGGCACATTCGACAAGCTGACTGTGCGATTACCCCCAGAGTTCGAACTGCTGGAAGTTTCCGGCCGCGAAGTGAAAGAGACCTCGAAACTTACCGACTCACCGCCGCGTGTGGCCGTCACATTGGCTGCGCCAACTTCGGGACCAATCGAATTGAAATGGGGCCTGTCGGCCAAGGTGGCGGCAGATGCTGTACGGTTGCCGACGATCGAAGGGTTTGAGGTCGAAGACTCCCGACAGCAAGCCGCTCGGCAACAAAAAGGACACGTCGTCATGATGGCGTGGGAAGGAGTCAATCTTCGCAAGCGAGATGGCGAAGACCGCTTTGTGGATCAAGACACCTTAACCGCTTTGCGAGACGTTCCGGGATTTCATGCGCCCGCGAATGGCAGCCGAAACACGACGGTCTATCGCTTCTTGAAGCAGCCGTTCCGGCTGGTGTTCGATGTGCAAAAGATCGAACCGTATTTCACGTCGGAGCAAACGCATCTGGTGCGTCTCGCCACCAGTCATGCGAACCTGGAGACGACGCTGACCGTGCGTGTCTTTCGCGGATCGCTGCTCGATTTGACGCTGCCTTGGCCGGGGTTCAAATCCGAGAACTGGGAAGCGATCGCGAATGAAACTCCGGAAATCGTCGAGCAGGTCTCCGTCGAAGACTCGCCCAATGGACCACAACTGCAAGTCCGCCTGATCGATCGCAAGACGCGAGGCGATCGCGAGTTCGAACTGCGGCTGACAACTCGCCGAATGATCCCGACGGACGGAACGGCATTCGATCTGTCGCTGCCGTTTGTCGCAGCCAGTGGCCAGAAGGCATCGAGGGTAATCGTCGCACCGAGCAGCAATTTGGAGGTCGAATGGTCTCCGAAAAATGAAGCAGTCTCACTGCCGACGACGCCGGACAAAAAAGTCCTCGATCAGTTGGAATCGACACGCAATGTCAGCGCTTGGCGGTGGGAAGCGGGCTCGCCAGCGTTCGCCGCAAAGGCGAAGGTCCAACAGCAAACGATCACAACCGATTCTCTCAGTGACTTGGCCTTTGACGCTCGCAGCGTGACGGTCACGCAGCGGATCGGCTACGAAGTCGCCTTCGAGCCATTGTCTCAAGCACGGCTCATGGTGCCACGCGGCATTTTGGATCGGGTGCGGTTTCGATTGCGCGATTCAACTGGCCAGTCCAAGCCGCTGTCGCCTCCCGTGTTCACCGCTTTGGAGATCGACCAAGCCAGGCAATGCCGGCTGTCGTTGGATCCGCCGCAGGTCGGCAAATTTGAAGTGCTCGCCGAATTCGATGTCGAGCGGACCGCCGACATGACGGATGATGAGACATCGCAGGTCAGCATCCCCGTGCTGCAATCATCGGACGCGGAATTCGGCGCGACGCGGGTCAAATGGAACACCGGAGAGAAATTGGTGGCCTCGCTCGACGATCCCGCTTGGAAGCCGGAACTCGGTCCCGACAAGACTTCGTCGTGGAAAGCCAATGGAGTCAAGACCGCGATCCTAGTGAAGGTTGCTACGGCTGGTCATTCATTGCTGCAAGACTTCACGGTGCATCGGGCGCTCATTCGCACGCTGGTCAGCGAAGGTAGGCGACACTCGCAAGCGTTGTTTGAATTGGACAATGACGTCCGCGAAATCACGCTCACACTGCCACCGGGTATCTCGTCCCAGCCGTTTCAGGCTTGGTGGAACCGCACGGCAGTGACCGTGGAGACAACTGATCGTCCTCAAGCAACCGGCGAAGTCGAGGTTCGTTTACGCCTGCCTCGATCATCCGCGAAGGCCGCGGCTCCTCCAGAAACGGCCGACCGCACCGACAAGGTCAAAGGGGCGCTGTGGCTGGATTATTATTCGGAGGAGCCCACACACTTTGGCTGGAGCAATCAACTTCAACTGGTGACCCCACAATTCGCGAGCACGGTCTGGGTGGCGCAAACGATTTGGCAAGTCGTCTTGCCGGCGGATCAGCATCTGCTGACGACTCCTCGCGATTACGCTGCCCAGTTTCATTGGCAGCGGTCGCTGCTGTTGTGGAACCGCCAGCCCAATTACGGCTATGACCGCATCGATCGTGTGCTCAACGAGGCCGCGCCCAATAAAAACGATGCGGCCTTTAGGGAAACTTCGGTGACGTACAGTTCTTCCGACCACAACATTTATCCGGTGAGCTGCTTTGGCCCACCACAACCCTTGGTCTTCTGGAGTATGAGCCGCTCGGCTGTGGTCGGCTGTGGCGCAGGACTGGCGTTGCTGCTGGGATTCCTGCTGATTCGCATTCCGGCGACTCGGCACGTTTTGACGTTCCTGGCTGCCGGCTTCGTCATGTCACTCGCCGCTCTGTGGTTCGCCGAGCCGGTGAAAGTGCTGCTTCAATCAGCGATCCTGGGTGCTGCGATGGCGGTGATTGCCGCAGTCATCGACCGCGTCGGTCATCGCCGATCGCAATCGCCAATAGTCACTCTGTCGTCACCGAGCGATTTTTTTGCCGCATCGGGATCGGGCCTGCGAATTGCCAATGTTGCAGCGATCGCCGATACGTCGACCTGTCCACCGCAGGTCGGTCTTCCCAGCGAACCGATCTCGGCTTCCGAGTCCGCGTCCGGAGGCCGGTAATGATGCAAGAGCAGCGCAAGATGCAGTTTGCAGTCTCTGGCTTGCTTCTGTCTTGGCTTTTCTTCGCATCAACGGCACAGGCCGAAGACAAGCTCCCGATCGTCCGCCATGTTTTCGTCCCGGTCGACAAGCCGATGGTCTGGCCGAAAGGCGAGCGCGAATTGGTCCCATTCGAGGAGTACCTCAAACTTCGAGACGCGAATCTGCCCGTTCGCCCGGCGCGGCGCGGAACAAACATTGAATGGCAGTCTTTGTCCGCGACGTTTGATCCGTCGCGCGGGGCGCTGACCGACGGACGGTGGGAGGCGGAGGTGCGCGGCAGCGAGCATCAATCGCGACTGCTGTCGCTGGAACCGCTCGACTTGCCGATCTCGGAGTTGAAGTGGGTGGATGGCGATGCCGTGTGGGGCACGACTCCTTCGGGCGAGACGATGTTGCTCGTCGATGCGGCGGAACGGCGTTTGGAAGGCAAGTTTTCGCGTCAAGGTCGGCGTTTGCAGCGGACGTGGCAATTCGATTTGCGATTGGCGACGGCCACCGTGTCGGAGTTCAAGTTGCGCGTGCCGGCGAAGTATTCGCTGACCTGTTCCGCCGCGACGATTCGTGGACCATTGACGAGCGGCGAGGCGGGTTGGCGACTGTGGCATCTCAACCTAGGGAGTCAATCTCGCTGTGAACTTTTGCTCGTCGAATCGCCAGCGGCCGCACCAACAGTACCGCTGGTCGTCTACGAGCAGACATCGTCGTACAAGCTGCGCGAAGCTGAGATCGAAGTGCAATGCGAGTTCGACGCCGAAGTTTTTCACACTCCGAAAGCAACGCTGGAGTTCGTGGTCCCGGACGATTTGTCGATTTACACCGTCGGCTTTGCCGGAGATTCGCGATTGTCATGGCGCGAATTGCCACGTACGCCGGGCCAACCACGACAAATCGAAGTGTCGCTGCCGGAGCCGCAGATCGGGCGTGTGCGTGCGTTGCATCTGCTGGGTGGAGTGGCTGCGAAATGGCAGCCGGCGTTGACGCTGCCGCGGGTCACGCTAGCCAACGGTTGGTTCACGAGCGGAGTTTGGAATGTGTCAGTCGATGCACCGCTGGTGTGGCGCGCGTTGCGGCCAGTCGGCCTGCGGCTGACCGAGGTCAACGCGACCTCGCCGACCACGCGACGTCTGGCCTTCACGCAATTCTTGGCAGACGCGGTGTTGGGGATCGACATCTCATCCCCGGAAACGCGGCTGACTTCACACGGTTTGCAGCGCCTCAGTGCTCGTGAAACGACGTGGCGGCTCACGAGCGAATGGTTGTGGCAATCGAACACGGGCGTGGCATTTGGCACGCGCTGCCGAGTCCCTGTTGGTTGGGAAGTCCTCGATGTGCAATCGCTGCCGGAATCGGCGACGTCGGAAGTGCGGCATTGGGACGTCGTCAAAAACGCTGCCGGCGAACAAGTGTTGGTCATCGACTTCTTGACGCCCCTGGAGGGGCCAGCAGCGCATCGCATCCAAGTCGTGGCTCGTCGCACACGAGCACTCGCCGCCGAGCGTGACTCGTTCGAGTTGCCTGTGCCGCTCGATTGCCGTCACGCGGAACAGTTGCTGATTGTTCAGCCTCCCGCCGGGTGGCGATGGGACATGCCAAACACAGAGGCCGTGCCAGCTCCGGCGGCCAGCAAGCGTCTGGGAAGTCCGTGGCTGGACTTTGAATTGTGGAAAGAGGACGCATCACTTTGGACCGCAAACACTTTGCTCAATCGCACGACACAACTCAATGCGCCGTTGCGATTGATCGCGGCATTCATCCCCGATGTGGCTCAACCCGCAAGCTCTCCGCCCAACTCGGCCGTCGTGAGCCTGTCGGTCGCGACCGCGGCAGCGGCAACCGATGATCCGCTCGCGAACTCCAGTGCGGCGTTTCGCGAGGCGGCGACCGAGCAATTGGTGTGGACGTCCGCCGAATTGCGATCTCTGGTTTTTCCGGGGGGCGATGGCGACGACGTGCATCTGTTGTCGTTGCGAGCCGCGCAAGTCGCGCGAGTGGGACGTCTCGAATTCGACCTGCCGATGCCTGCGGAATTGACTGCGATCCGGATGAATGGAGTCCGGGTCGAATCGCAGCGGGAAGGGAATCGTTTTCGGTTGCCGACCATCCCGCAAGGGGGATTGCAAACTTTGGAAATTCAATATCGCGTCCCTTCCGACCGTGATTTTTTGCAAAATCGACAGTCGATTCCGGTGCCGCGAGTCGATGCTCCGGTGCTCGGCTTTCGCTGGCTGTTCGCGCTCCCACCCGAATCGCGGCTGGCGGAAGAACCGAGCGGTCTGCGACTGTTGCAACCGCTCGAACCGACGCCGTGGTCGCGGAGATTCTTTGGGCCACTCGGACGCGACGGTTCGGAACTGTTCAATCCGTTTTCGGACACGGCCTGGCGCGAGCTGTGGAAACCGTTCCAGCCCGCAAAAAGCGAGGAGAACACGTTCGAAACATTGTTCGCACCGCCCGGTTGGCGAGTGCGTGAAGCGGTCGCTGCGACCTTGCCGTCCGAAATTACTTGGCTGACTTGGAGCGGTGTCAAGGTCCGCGTGCTGGCTTGGATCGGGATGCTCGTGAGCGTCTCCGTTGGATGCATGCTGGGAGCGCGACGCGCGAAGCCGCGAGTCCAGATCGCCGCGTTTTGGATGGGACTTTGCGCGGTGGGTGTGGTGCTTTCCGCTCCGGTTTACGCAGAGATCCTGGGTGGATGTTTCGTCGGGGCCGTCATCGCCGCGCTCATTCCACGACGACTGGTGATGAGCTACGCCAATCAGAATGAGGCGGCCGGACGTGGCGCGTTCGAGGCGACCGTCGCGTTTCAGCGAGTTGTCGGCGCGCTGATGGTCTCAGCAGTCATCCTGTCGTCCGCGTTCGCGCAGGACGCGAAGGGCACGGGCGAGACGCCCGTGGCACAAGACCAGGTATTCGACGTGTTGATTCCCGTCGACAACCCCGCCGATGCGACGGGGGAGGTTGTGCGCCCGTCGGAGAAGTTGCCGCTGGCATTTGTACCGAAAGAGTTGCTGCAACGCTGGCGCGAACGACGTGCTCAATTTTCCGACCCGACCAGCTTGATGGAATCCGCGCGGTACGAAATGGACTGGCAAGACGGCTCAGTCCGAGCCGAGTTTCGCGTGCATCGCTTGCAGTCTGAGCAGTCGCTGACGTTACGGTTTCCCTTCCTCGGGGTGCCGCTGGCGGGACCGAATGCCTGCTTGGTCGACGGACAATCGCGCACAGTGACGGTCAGCGAGACTCGTGATGCCTTACTGGTGGAATTACCCGCAATCGATGCCAAGATTCCCGCCCAACCAGCCAGCGAGGAATCGAAGCCGTCCGGCAACGCAGCCACTCCACCGGCGGATTCATCGGGCAACGCGAACCGACTTTCCACTCATCACGTCGTCTTTTCGTTGCTGCCGCCGATCGTCGCCGCGGACAATTTGCAGCGAGTGCGGCTGACGATTCCAAATGTGTTGGCAAGTCATGTCGTCGTGAAGTCACCGCCTGGGTCTGAGGTGGAATTCCCGCTGGCACGCGGTGAACAGCATGGAAACTCTGCGGCCGCAGCGTGGACCGTGCGACTCGGCAAGATGCACGAATGGTTGCTGGAATTGCGGCCTTCGGGCGTGGCTCGCCCCCGCAGCGAAGTCGATCTCAAAGCGGATGTGTCGTGTCTGGCAGAACTCACACCGCTCGTCCTGCGGCAACGATATCGCGTGCGGTATGCAGTCTCATCTGGCGAAGTCAACGAGGTCGCTTGGCTGTTGCCGCGCGGCGTATTGCTGCGCGACGGTGAGATCACCGCGGACGATTTGTTGCAATGGTCTCTGGAACCGCTGGGCGATGGGCGGCAACGCTTGATCGTAGAATTCGATCGGCCACAGACTGGCGATTTCGTGGTCGATGTCGCGGGCATTCAGCCGCCGCTCGGTACTGCAGAACAACCACGCTGGGAACCTTGGATCATTGACGCCACGGTGAGCAGCGCGGCAGGTGAAGTCAGTTCCAAGACGCGATCGTTCGCCTTGGGAATCTCATCCCTGCCCGGATTCAAGATCACGTCACCGATTGAGTTAGATCGGACTGCGCCACTGAGCGAGACCGCGTTCGTGAAGAACTGGGGCGCAGTGACATTCACTCGGCAACCGCAACTCACTTTGCAAGTGCTGGCGCCGGCGGAGTTGACGTTTGCCATCGCACCGCTCGCGCCACAGCGAAAGGTGCGGCACGATCTATTGCTCAAAGTCGGACGACAATCCTTCGAATGGGAGTTGTACGCCGAAGTTGCGACGGTCGGTTCTCCCGCGTTTCAGCACGACGTGACGCTGGCCCCACATTTTCAAGCCGACGATGTCTCGGTCACCGAGGATGAAGCCGAACGGCTTGTCAGTTGGACTCAAACGGATCGCCGCTTGTCATTGTTCCTGCGCGACTCGACGACCGGAATTCAAAACATCGTCTTGAAAGGCCGCGACGCCGTGCCCGCCGATGGCCGCTTGTCGATTCCCACGCGTTGGTTCGCCGATGCGGAATCGACGGAGTTCTTTCTGCGTGTGACGCACGATCCCAGTTGGCATGTCGAGGTGCTCGACGACCAGCAACTTCCACTCAATCCTGGTGAACCCGGCGACTCAATCCCCGATCAGACCGATCTACTGCTGGGCAAATTCCGCGCGGACCTGAAGAGTCCGTCATTCGACGTGCGGCTCACGCCGCATCAACCCGCCGGTCATGCGGTGGCTTGGACGCAGGTCTCCCTCAAGCCGGGTGACTCGTGGTCCTGGCGGCATGTCGAGCGATTGCTCGACGAAGATCAAATCACCGCGCGCGTTTTTTGGCCGGCCGCCTGGGCCAGCAGTGGCTCGATCACGTTATCCCCCGCACTGAAGGAACTCGCTCGTCGACCGTTGCCGGATGGCATCGAGTTGACCGTTCAGTCGTTGCCCGACATCACTGGCCCACGCGAAGTCTTGTTCGAGTCGCAACCCGCGGCACCGGCCGCCGACTCTGCACCGCCAGTGAATCCAGTCCCCATTCGTGTTTCGGCACCGACTTCGCTGGATGTCGCCGAACGCGCGCATCACTGGCTGATCGCCGATGACCTGCAACTCTGGTTGCCAAAATCGGTGACGACCGCGCTGCAGTCGCTCGAGGATTCGAACTCACTGCCGGATCACTTGCCGCGTGCTCCGGCCGAAGCTCCAGCGAAATGGCTTCAGGTTCCCAACATGCCCGTGCTGCTGGAACTGACTCAGCCCGAACCGGCCGGATCATCGCCGTCACCGAAACTGCTCTGGATGGACACGACGGTGTGGGTCGCCGACGGTGCGATCACTCAAGGTCGCACCTGGCTGTTGTTGCAACCACATGGGTTGCGCGAACTCGTGCTGGATCGCCCCGAGGACGTGCATTGGGTCGCCGCATTTGTCGGCGAGCGTCCGCGTGAACTCACGGATGAGGAGCTGTCGCAGAACGCTCTGCGGCTCGACGAACTGCCGCAGGAATCGCTGCTGTGGCTGTCCGTCTTCTGGCGGATCGATGCGACGCAACGCGATCGGATCGTGGCTCGCCGTGACGCCCGGTTGCCGATGCCAGCAGACGTATCGCTGCGTTCGCCGCGCCACGACTTGACGTTGATTTCGTCCGGCCACAGCGAACTTTCTTCGACGCGCGGAGCACGCCGAATCCAAGACTGGGATGGCCGTCTCGCCCGAGCCGCAAACATCCTGCAAGTCTTGCCGACGTCTCCCGCCGCGATGAACGGTTCGCTGCGCCGCTTGTGGCAACTCGCCGAGAACGACCTGGCCGATGCTCGCCAGTTGATTGAAGGTCGTCCCAATCTGGGACAGGTTTCCAATTTGCCTGCGCCCGCGAAATCCGAACCGGACGGGCAGATTGAAAACCTGCTCCATGACTCTGCGCGTGAACGACTGCGAACGGTGCTGGCCGAGGCAGCAGCGGTGAGATCCCGTCTCACGCCGTCTCTGCCAGCCTCGCTTCCGGCGGCCGTGACGGAGCCTTGGACCAGCGACGCTTGGCGACACGTTCCAAACTCGTGGACTGCGATCGGCGAACTCGATCAATCCTCGCAGTTATCGATCATCGTGTTGAACCGTCGCTGGCTTACTTGGATGATCGCTCTGCTGGCCGTTGTGCCCGTCATTCTGCTGTTCCTCGTGTGGCTGCGCTGGCAAACCGGCGAGTGGCTGGCGTTGCATCCGTATCTTGCGTGGGCTTGTTTGGGATTCATTTGGTGGACATGCCTGGCCCCCAGCTTGATCGGTTTTGGACTCCTCGTGCTCGCGGCACTCGTCGCCATTCGACAACGCTGGCGAACACCTGCGAACGTTCCGTCCCCAAGCTGAGGAAACTCGATTGGTCATTGATCATTGGCCGTTGGTCATTGATCATTTCCCGATGACCATTGACCAACAACCAACGACCAACGCGTTGCTCCGCGATTTGGACAATGCCCACGTCTGGCATCCGTTCTGCCAGATGCGCGAGTTCATCGCCGATGACGCACCGATCATCGCCTCGGCCGAAGGCTTCGAGTTGATCGATACGAACGGCCGCCGCTTTCTGGACGGAGTCTCGTCGCTGTGGTGCAACGTGCATGGCCATCGCGTGCCGGAGATCGATCATGCCATTCGCGATCAACTCGACCGCGTCTCGCACAGTACACTCCTGGGCCTGTCCAATGTCCCGTCGATTGAACTCGCCGCCAATTTGGTCGGCCGCGCGCCAACCGGGCTGACGCGAGTCTTTTTCTCCGACGACGGAGCGACGGCCGTCGAGGTTGCGCTCAAAATGGCGTATCAATTTCACCGGCAGAAGCCGCACCCGGAACCACGCGACCTGTTTGTCGGGATGTCCGCCGCATATCACGGCGACACGGTTGGGACTGTCAGTCTCGGAAACATCGACGTCTTCCATCAAAGTTACGAACGATTGCTGTTTCCGACATTGCGAGTCCCCTGCCCTGTCGCCTCTCAACGGCCGCCCAACGTCGATGCGAATTCGTGGCAACAACACTGCCTGGACGAACTCGAACAGACATTGGCCGCGAACGCCGACCGCATCGCCGCGTTTGTGATCGAACCGCTGGTGCAAGCCGC
>CAMDRI010000154.1 GCA_945906725.1 Candidatus Kuenenia stuttgartensis
CGTGAGTTAAACGTGGATGTGGTCAATGTTGTGTTGATGCCATCCCAAATTGTTTGTCTCTGAAACCCCGTTAGAGATTGGAGTTGGGCATGTCTTATCCGCTCGAGGCAGATTCGGACCTCGATGATGACGCTGGCTTGCATGGTGACAGCTTCCTGGTCGGTGAGTCAGGTGACTTCAGCGACGAGTACGAAGACGTTGACTTTGAGGCGATGGGGGTTGAACCCAGTGAGCCTACAAAAGCCAAACCAGGTTCCGAGGAGAAGGTGCTGATGCTTGCCGCCCGTTATGCTGCCGGGATGCCGCTATGGCACTTCGACGATTGTACGGATCATGGTCCGGCACGCGATCATCGAATCGACACCTAGTCATCACCAGTCAATCAAAAAGGCTCCTCAAAGCTGACGCTTTGAGGAGCCTTTTTTGTTTTTATCGACCAGTCAACTTAGTGACAGGATCATTCGAACCGCAGAGTGCCCCGTCTGTTCTGGCTATGCACTCGTCCCCACCAGTTCCTCGGACTTGGGAGCTTCGTTAGGCAGAAGTTCTTCAACGAAGCCCTTGAGGTGCTGAGCACGGTTTGATTGCTGGAGCTTCTTCAAGGCTTTCGACTCGATCTGGCGGATGCGTTCGCGAGTCACTTTGAAAATGCGGCCTGTCTCTTCCAGCGTGTAGCTGTAGCCATCACCGAGGCCGTATCGCAGGCGAATGATCTCTCGCTCACGGTACGTCAGGCTGCGAAGCACAACGTCGATCTTGTCCTTGAGCATCTCGTGCATCGCAGCTTCGGCCGGGCTGCCGTGATGTTGATCTTCCAGGAAGTCGCCGAAGGCGCTGTCCTCGCTTTCACCTACTGGGGTGTCGAGGCTGATGGGGTGCTTCCAGGTCTTCATGATCCGCTCGGTTTCCTCGACCGAGAGGCCGACGGCGTGAGCCAGTTCGTCCATACTCGGCTCGCGGCCGGTTTCCTGACGAATCTGCTCACTCTTCGCTTTAAGCTGCGAAATACTCTGAAACATGTGGACCGGAATACGAATCGTGCGTGCGTGGTCCGCAACGGCTCGCGTGATTGCTTGCCGAATCCACCATGTGGCGTAGGTCGAGAACTTGTAGCCGCGACGGTACTCGTACTTCTCAACACCGCGCATCAGACCGGCGTTACCTTCTTGGATGAGATCCAAGAAGCTCAGCCCTCGGTTGCGGTATTTCTTGGCGATCGAAACCACGAGTCGCAGGTTGCCGCCGGACAACTTTTGCTTGGCTTCGGTCCACTGCGCGAAACGACGCTTGATCGTCTTTGACCGCTGGATGAATTCTTGCGCCGGCTCTCGGACCATCGCGACGAGATCGTCCAGTTCCTTTTGCAGGACCGACACATCCTTAGTGACGACCGTACGGCCATCCATCAGATTCTTGCCGTAGTTGTGACGGTGATGAGCACGCGGGAGTTTGGCCTCCTCGATCATCTTGAGAAGCTGTTCCATGCGTTCGGCAATTTGGTGCATGCGCTTCATCACGGGCTGCAAGCGCTGCGTGCGAATCGAGAGTTCTTCAATCAAAGTGCACATCTTACGGCGGCGCAAAACACGACGGTGTTTGGCAGCTTTCTTGTCGGCTGCCGACGCTTCCGGATCAATGGTGGTGATCTGGTCGGCTCGATGCTGCTCGAACAATTTTTTGAGCAGCGGCAGATTCTTGGGCATGCGGCCTTCGATTTGTTCCTTGCGCGTGTTCTCAGTTTCCGAGGTGCGCAAGGTTCGTTCAAACGGCAACTCCTTGGAGTTGACCTTTTCCAGCGTTTCGATCCCCATGTCCAGCGCGAAGTCCGACTCCATGATGCCACGGCGGAATCGCTTGCGAGTGATCTCAATCTGCTTCGCGAGATAGATCTCCATGCGACGAGTCAGCAGCGGAATGTTTCCCATCTGGCTGAGATACATTCGAATGGGATCGCGCGAGAGCAATGCTCGCTCTTCCTGCGCCGTCAGCTTTGGCGGCGGCACCGTCTCGACCGGGCGCTCCTTTTCAGGCACGTAGTCGGGATCATCAATGGGCGTGTCCACGTCGTGGATCAAATCCACCGTGTTTTCGTCGAGCCAAATCAGCAGGTCATCGACCATCTTCGGATCGCCACCTTCATCAGGCAGGTAGCGATCCACCATTTGAAAGGTCATCACGCCGTGATTCTTTTTAGCTTCTTCGATCAGCGTGTTGAACTTGTTACACAAGCGATGCACGGCAAACTCCTTTTGGGTTGAAATCGAAATGAGCGCACGTTCCTTTGCGGTCCACGATCAACTCAATATCCACAGTCTTGGTGTCTTTCTGGGGAGCACGGCTCCCATGGGTAAAGTCTGGTCTCCACAACCAGCACAATCAAAATTCAATCAACAATCAACCGAAGACGAACAATCAACGCCGAGGTTTCGGAAAATCGCCATCCCACGTCAGGGAGGCTTTTGCAATCGTTCGTCGTGATCGAGTCTGACAACGACCGTTGCTGAGCGACTTGGAATTCACCCGATCTCACGCGGCTCGACACCTCGGCCCAGAGCCGGACTTGGTGAAGGCCGCGTTGTCCACTTGCGCGATTCGCTCGCGGCCGCGACCCTTACAGATAAAATCAAATCCACAGGATTCGATTCCTTCGCACCAAGACTCGTACATTCTTCGGCAAATCCCCAAGCAGATTCAGACAAGCGGGTTCTCTTTGATAGATTCCTTTCTTTCAATGTGAGAACCAATCCAACCCATCGATCGAGCCGGCGAGACTGCCGGCACGAATGTTCGACTTCAGTTCTTTTGGCCAGTTCAAGTGAAGCAATCATCGTTTCACCCACACCAACCGTAAACGAAGAGGATATCCTATCAGGGGACTCTCCCATATCCAGCAAAAAAATCTCGGAGCGAACAATTTCCTGGAACTGGCAACACGCTCAGGTTTCTCGGAGCCGCGGCCATTCTTCGGCGGATGACGCGGTTCGTCAACCGGGACAAGACTGATCGACGCTTCTCGAGCGTACCTGCAGCACTCGCGCTGCCAACGCTACATTGCGTGCGACCAATTTGACCCCGCCGATAACTGGCTGAGCTTGCCTGGCAACAAACCTGACGGCAGCATTTCGCGGAGCAGTTTCGTTGCACTGCGGCAAGCGATTGCGAAGCAATGTTCCCAAACCAAAGAATCTTGCTTCTCAGACACAATCGATCGTTCGGCCGCAGATTTGACTCAGGTCCATTCTGCTGTTTGCTGTGCCAGCCTGGGCAGCAAGTCGATCTCGCGACGAATGCGTTTGAGTCCCTCGGAGCAAAGCTCGAATTCCTCGCTGAGATGCCGCAGAATCGGAGACTGCTCTCGCGACTCGTCGTCTTCGGCATAGCTGGCCGCGATGAGATACGACCGCTTGCCCTGCTGACAATAATTCACGAGGAAGTCCTTGCAGTCAGGAGCTTGCAACTTCGGCAGATGCTCCGGAAACACACCGCTGTAAAAGAGCGTGAAGTCGCCGATGTGGCGGTAAATCTCGCGACGCGGCCGAGCGGCTCGGTGCTCCGCTTCCTGGACCATGTCCACGACCTGAGTCAGTCGATGGCCTGACGTGTCTCGCACGCGAAAGATCGCCTCTTGCCGTAAGAATCGCAGCAGCATCCCGACGAGGTACTCGATCAATGGCGGATCGGCGATGCCGAGTTCCGCCTCGAAGGTCTGTTCGGCCGCGCCCGCGAATAGGCGACGTAAGACATCTTCCCCAGTGAGCAACGGAGCCATTTGGCCTCCTCACATTTTGTTGAACTCGGCCAGTTACGCCGAACAAACACAGGCCGATTCTAGGAGATCATCGAAATAGCGGTCAAAAGTCATTTTGACAAAAGCCGCTGATTCGCCGGTCGAAGTTCAACGATCTGATCTCAACACTGTCAGTTGGGCACCACGACTGATGGCCAGCGACGCTCCGAATGCCGTGAGATGTCCGCCCGATAATTCCAGCAATTCTCGCACCACGATGCGTCTCGTGATCTGCCCGGAGCCAGCGGCGACGATGATCAACTCATCCCGATTTGGCCACCAAACGTCGTCTTGAATCAACGCTCCTCGGCCGGACGAAAATCCCTCCGGATCTTCGTTGCCGACTCGTCGATTCGGCCAGGCCGGCTCACCTGTCGCCAGGGCGACTCCCCACAGCGAGCGGCCCTGTACGACCAGCGTGTTTCTGGCAACACCCAAAACGTAGCGAATTGAATCGGGCCACTGATGCTGCCACAGCAATAATCCGCTTTCGGCGTGAATCGCCATCAGCAAGTTGGTGTCAAGCGGTGCGACATACAGCACGCCATCGTGATAAATCGGCGGAGTGTGTCCATCGCGCCGCCCTTCGCCCGGAGACAGGACTGCGTCCGAAACATACGTCCGCACCCAGCGAATGGCGCCGTCATGTGCATCGAGCGCGGCGATTGCTCCCGCATCGGTCGAGACAAACACACTGTCCTCGGCCGCTGCGAGCTCCAGGTGGCTGGTGGTATTCACGGCTTCCTCGGTCGAGGCCACGGTGATTCCCACTTTGCGATTCCAAAGCAGCCTCGCAGTCTCGGCATCAAAGCAAGCGACATTGAGCTGCTCCTGAGGCAAGCTGCGTCGCAACACAACCAAGACTCGCTGTGAATCCACTGCGGGAGCACCTTCAAAACACCACGGCGATGCCACGCTCAGCGGGTCTTGCGGATCGATTTCCTTGGCGGCAATTCGCCAGACCAGTTTGCCTTCTCCAATGCCGACATCCAGTCCGACCAATTCGCTGTGCGAATTCGTTTCCTGCTTCGCTTTGCCAGTGATCGAAGTCCCCAACCGTGCATAGAGCCGATTCCCATTCGCCGACAGCGAATGTCGAGCTCGGCCGTCGATGGGCAGCTTGGGAGCAATTGGATCGGCTAGTGAATAAATGACGGACGCTCGTGGATCGGGTGCTGAATCTGCTGGTTCCAACCACCTCGGTCGGCCGGAGGTGGCATCCAATGCGATCACCGATTCTCCGTTGGACACGAAGAGGGTTTCTCCGACGATGATCGGAATCATTTCACCGACCCCCGCCAGCGAACGACTTGGCAATTCGACGGTCCACACCTGCCGATCCAACGAATACGTTTCGGTGGCTTGCGAAGTGTCCGCCAACTGATCGGCAATCATTGAGGAAAGCAGATCGACCAGCATTCCTTCTCGACCTGCAATGCGACCTGCCGAGTTGCCGTGCAGCCGGCGAAATGCGGCGAGTTCTTGAGCAACTCGCTCAAGATCTTTCTCGAAGAGACTGCACAGGATGAGTTGAGCACGGATTTGAGCGGCATCGCAGCTCGGATCAGGATGCCGCAGCAGTCCCAAGCCGGCGGCAGAGCGCAACGAGCCAGAGGCCGGCAGCAGCAGTTCCCAGTACGTTCGAGCCGCCGCGTAATCCGCTCGTTCAAACGACTGTTCGGCGAGTCGAACGATCGCCTCGTCAGCAGACGAACTCGCAAATCCGTGCCGAACGATGCGGAGCCAAGCGGCTCGCTGACGTGACGGATCGAGTCCTCGCTGATCCTGGATGTCATCGAGCCATTTCTTCGACGTGGCATCTGTTTGGCGGCGATAAGCGATCAAGCCGGGCATCGGCAGCAGCGCGGCTTGAGACTGGCAGAACCGAGCAACGCTCACGTACCAACCTGGGCTAATCGCGACCAGTTTGTCGGCTTTATCAGACTGTGTCTGTCGCAGCAACGTCGCGACCGCATCCCATTGCTTTTCGGCGACAAAGTCCTCAATGCTCGCGAGCCGCTTCGTCGCAGCGCTGTCCAGGTCCAGCGTCATCGCTTCCTGGCTGAAGTTCGTGGCGACAAACTGAGCCGATGCGGGCGAGACCGATGCCAGAACAAACAGAAGTGTGAGAAACCGCGTCATGTCTCGCGGAGCCTTGTGCCAATCCAAAAGATGACAATCCCAATCAGCGTGCAGGTCGGCATTACCAGCAACCGAAAGCCAAAATTCAGTTGGTACACGATCAACAGCGGTAGCCAGGCGAGAGCTACAACTTGCAACAAGATGCCCAAGTGTTGCCGCATGAAAAGTCGCGTCCATCTTCGTTGGGGCCGAATCGAGTCGGCTTTATACTCCGGCGACTGACTTCAAGGAACGACGCATGACCGAGGCGGTTGACATCCTGGCTCGTTACAGCCGACAGACGCGATTTGCTCCGCTGGGAGAAGCCGGACAACGGCGGTTGCTGGCCAGCCGCGTGCTGCTAGTCGGCTGCGGTGCGCTGGGAACCGTTTTGGCCGAGACTCTGACTCGAGCCGGTGTCGGGCATCTGCGAATTGTCGATCGTGACTTTGTCGAGACGACGAATCTTCAACGGCAAGTGCTGTTCGACGAAGACGATGTCGCGGCTCAGATGCCAAAGTCCGTCGCCGCTGTTGAAAAATTGAAACGCATCAACAGCACGATCGAGCTGGAAGCGGTCGTCGCCGATGTCGATTGCCGCAACGTGCGCGAACTGGCTCGAGACGTGAACCTAATTCTCGATGGCACTGACAACTTCGAGACGCGATTTCTCGTCAACGATCTCTCGCTGGAGACCGGCATCCCGTGGGTATATGGCGGATGCATTGGCAGTCACGGGCAAGTGATGGCGGTGCTGCCGGGCAAGTCTGCGTGCTTGCGCTGCGTGATCGAGTCACCGCCCGAACTCGGAACGACCGAGACGTGTGAAACAGCCGGAATTCTCGGCCCGACGGTCAACGTGATCGCATCCTGGCAAGCAATACTGGCGATGAAGATTCTCGCTGGACATCTCGACGACGTGCCGCGAGTGCTGACAGTGATCGACTTGTGGGACCACACGTTTCGGACGCTCGACGTCGGCAACTTGCACGTCAGCGGCGACTGCCCGGCCTGCAAACGTGGCGAGCGATTGTGGCTGTCGGGCCAGTGCGGATCGCACTCGACCGTGCTCTGCGGACGAAATTCCGTGCAAGTCGTTCCGAGTTCGCCGACGACGTTGTCGCTGGATGAACTCGCCGCGAAGTGGAACGGTCACGGGACGATCACTAGCAATCCGTATCTCGCTCGGCTGGCGCTGTCCGGCAGCGAATTCGAACTGACGGTGTTCCGCGACGGTCGCGCGATCGTGCGAGGAACGCAGGAGATTGCCGCGGCACGAGCGTTGTACTCTCGGTACGTCGGCGGCTAAGACTTTTCAGCCCAACTGCCAAGCATAGCGGTTCAACTCCAGCACCAGCAGAATGATGCCGGTGATGAGCGACGCGACGGAGACGAACAACAGGCCGACGAAAACGTCCGGCGTGGCCTTAGCTGCTTTACTGTCCGAGTTTCGACGTGACATTGTCGCCCCTTTCGATGACTCCGTTTTTGGCTCGTAAGATGACCACTCCAACCGCTCGGTCGGGAGTCACGTACACCAGTTTGATATCTCCCAGAAACTTCGCGGCCCGGTCGCCCTGTTGCGAGCGATAGACGGAAAGTTTGTGCCCTTCAGCGAGACCATCGTCGCTGCCGATGGATATCTCGACCAAGTCCGAACCGCTGCGGCCGGCTCGCTTCGTTTCGAGCACCTCGCCATCGACGGCCGGAGGCGGTGTCAGTAAACCGGCAACCGATCGTGGATCGGTTGACAGGCCGTTCGCAGCAATGATCTTCTGAAAGAGCGAAAGATCATTCAGCAACTTCGAGTGTTTGTCTTGCAGGGCTCTTTCGGCCACTTGCAAGTTGAATTTGATGTCTTCCAACGCCTTGACGCGATCGTTCTTCTCATTGAGCAACTTCTGCATCTCGTTGTTAATTCCACGTTGCAGCAATGCTTCTTCGCGGCGCTGGCGAGCTTCTTCGACGGAGACCTTCGCCAGTTCGACTTGCTCATTTCGTTCAGTTGTTGCGGCAGTCAATTGAGTGTCTTTGGCATCGACCTGCTCTTTGAGCAGTTTGACTTGTCCCACGGCATTCGAGGCTCGTGCTTGTTCGTTCTCGAGTTCGATCTTCGTGCGTCTCTTGTAGTCCGCGAACGCCTGCTCAACCTGCAATTTGTCCGCTTCGGTGTTCTTGACTTTTTCCGCAGCCTGATCGGCGGTCTTTTTCCAGTTCGCCTGTGTCGAGAAGACTGCTCCGGCGAAGATCAGGAACATGATGCTCAAAAAGAGCTGCAAACCAACGAGTAGTTTTCCGAGAAATGACATGTCACGACCCCCCAGTCGTTTTCGCGTCCCACGATCATTCTTCGTAGGACGACTTCAATTGAACGTTTCGTCGCTGCAAGCGAGCCAGCACTCCGCGCATGCGGCTGAGTTCGTCTTGCAATCGTTTCTTTTGTTCGAGGGACTGGAATTGATCGACTTCCAGTTCCTCCAAGTGATTCCGCAGGCGAGCGACGTCTTCGCGACGCAACTCTCCTTCCTTCCAAACCGTCAACGCCTCTTGAGCGATCTTGTCACCTTCGACGGACAACTCCTGGATCGTCTTGGCCTGCGCCAAAAAGATCTTCTGCAACTCCTGCTCGCGTGCCTCCATCGCCTTGAGGTCCACTTTCTGCTGAGCCGTTATTTCATCTTGACGTTTCTTGAGTTGGTCCGGCAGAGGTTCGAGAGCCTGAATTTTCTCGTTGAGTTGCGTGGCCTCGTGGTTGTACGCGGCCGCGATCACGTCCGGCAACAGTTTCGAGTTCGCCTTGATCGACTCTTGGTTGATCTTGTCCTTAAGCGTGTAGGTCGTCTCCTTCTCGTTGACATTCTTTTCGACGTAGTACTTATCCAGAGCCGCCGCTTCGCCTTCCCAGTTCGTGCCGGCAATTCGGGTTGAGAACGAGAAGCCGAGAAACGCGACGCTCAAAAACGTGGTCAGGACCACTAACACCTTGCCGACATTGTTTTTCATCGTGACGCCCTTCGTAGCAGCATCCTTGCGTCGCCACGTCCGACGAACGAAACGTCTCGTCGAGAACCCGCAGCGACTGCCACCAATTCGGGGCGAGTATACGAGTGCCCAAAAAAACGTGTCAAACTGACTTTGCCGATCGTGCCGAAAACGGTCCAACTTGCCGAAAACGGCTTCTCTGAACATCGAACCGAGCCACCCGGCAACCGCAGACTCCGCAGAGCGAATCCAGGCGGAGTCCAACGGTGACTGCCGCCGCGCACGATCCTGTCTCGCGTGCGACTCGTGCCGATCCTGTGGATGCTGCGAGTTGAACCAGTCGAAACGGCCGATAGAGTGCGGCTGTGGAAGCACCAAAGTTCAAATCCCAATGTCCAAAGATTGACCAAATCCCGATGAGCAACGTTCGCGATTACGGAGCCACCGGCGACGGCCAATCCGACGATACCGGAGCCATTCAGCATGCCCTGACCGACGGCGAGGGGTTGATTGAATTCCCTCGTGGCGACTACCGCATTACGAAACCGATCGTCGTCGATCTGGCCAAATTTAGCCGGTCGGCGATTCGCGGCAGCGGCGGGACGGCCAAACTCATCATGGCCGGCAAAGGGCCGGCTCTCTTTTTTGCCGGCTCGCACGACAAGAGCGCCGATCCCAACGGCTTCAAGCCGGAAATCTGGCAGCGCGAGCGAATGCCACTGCTCAGCGACATCGAAATCACCGGCGAACATCCTGAAGCGGACGGCATTCGGCTCGAAGGGGTCATGCAGCCGACGCTGACCGGCGTGCTGATCCGCAAGGTACGGAACGCGATTCACGTCACGCGGCGGTCGCGCAACGTGCTCATCAGTCATTGCCACATCTACCAAAACACCGGCATCGGAGTGTTCCTCGACCACTGCAATCTGCACCAGACGATCATCACCGGCAGCCACATCAGCTATTGCCGACTGGGAGGCATTCGCATCCAAGGTGGCGAGATCCGCAACTTCCAAGTCACCGGCAACGACATCGAATACAACAACAACCGCGCGCTCGGTATCCCCGACGCCGACGCCGAGCCGACCGCCGAGATTTACATCGACGTCGAAGACGGCACCGTCCGCGAAGGGACGATTTGCAGCAACACGATTCAAGCCACCTACAGCCCCAACGGCGCGAACATCCGTTTCATCGGCAGCGGCTCGAAGGGCAATCATCGCGCCGGCATGTGGACCATCGCCGGCAACTTGATCGGCAGCCAGGCGACCAACATCCATCTGACGTCGGCATTGGGCTTCGCGATCTCCGGCAACTACATCTACAGCGGGCACGAGCGAAACATCGTCATCGAAGGCTCGCGCAGTATCGCCATTGGAGCCAACACGCTCGGCCACAATCCGGACTACGGCGACAAGGAACTCTCGACCGGCATTCGCTTCGTCGATTGCGAAGACTGCACGGTGACGGGCCTGATTATTCAGGACGCTCTCGCTGGGCAGAACACCGTCACGGGAGCGGTCGCCAACAAAAAGGACGGACTGATCGAACTCGTCCGCTGTCGCCGCATGAACTTGACCGGCTGCCAAATCTTCGAAGGGACGCCGAACGGCCTCGTACTGGAAGATTGCGCCGACACGCTGATCTCCGGTTGCACGGTGCTCGATCGCCGCGCGCCGAAGTTGATGGAACACGCGATCGTCTGGCGTGACTCCGCGAAGCCGGCCGCCGGCAACTTGATTCACGGTTGCCGCATCGGCACGGGCAGTCGCGGCAACCTGAACGGCACGAACCGCGACGGAATTCGCGTCTCCGAGAACGTACTGGACTGAAGGAGTCTTCATCGTGCCCGACGGATCCGAAGTCCTGCCAGCGATTCGCCGCCTGCTGACCGAGGCCGGCGTTACGTTTCGTGAAGTGCATCACGAGCCGACTCACACCTCGGAAGAGTCGGCAAAGGCTCGCGGCGAAGAACTGCGGATCGGCGGCAAGGCGCTGCTGATAAAAGGGGACGATGTCTTCCGGCTGTTCGTGTTGCCGGCCGATCGCAAACTCGATTCGGGCGCGATCCGGCGCGAGTTCGGTTGGAAGAAGCTGCGTTTCGCGACTCCGGAAGAATTGCACGAGCGAACCGGCCTCGTCCCTGGCAGCGTACCGCCGTTCGGACCACCGATCCTGTCGCTCGAGTTGTGTCTCGATCAGGCTGCGACGCAAAATCCGCGCATCGCCTTCAACGCCGGTTCGCTGACCGATTCGATCATTCTCGCGATGAGCGATTACCTCACCATCTCGAATCCGAGCCGAGTGTTCGCGTTCTCGTAGACTCGACTGGTGGCGGCCGAATCTCGGATAACTATCGGCACTGCGGGGCGTACGGCCATTGCTCGACTTGTTGCTGCGGAGCGGCCGTCGCCGTATTCCACGTTGAGTCTGAGTTGTTCCAAGCAGGAACGGCCTGAGGCTGTGGAGCGTACATCGGCGTGGATGGCGAGAACGACATATGCATCGACGGGCTGGGTGCCCCCGAAGTAATCATCGGCCCGGCATAGCCCGGCATCGGTGGCGACATGACCGGAACCTGCTGCGGCTGGTACGTGACCTGCTGTAGAGCTGACTGTTGCCGCATCTGTTCTTGCAGCAGCGCGAGCCGAGCTTCCAATTCCAACCGCTGCTGCGTTTGTTTGGCTGAATCTTCGGTGAGCTTTGATTCGAGAGCCGCTTTTTCACGTTTCGTCTTCTCCAAGTCCGCCATCAGTTGTTTGACGGAATTGTCCTGGACGGCAGCCTTCGTGGCTGAAGGTGGGCTTCGTCGAGTGGTCTGAGTCGTACGACTGGAAGACATCGTGCGGTTGGCCTGGCTGGTTGATCGGCTTCGAAACCCGCTTCGTGACCGCGACGACGACTCGTAGGGGGTACGTTCCTTCTGTGCCGGCTGCGGCGGGGCCGTCAGATTCGTTCCATCTTTTGGTGGCGGTGGCACGGTTGGCAGGGGATCTGATTCGACCACCGGCTGGTCGTCGAATTGAGCCGGGCCGCTCGTGTCGCAGTCTCGCACACACCAGCGTGGTCCGCTGTGACATCCCACCAAACTCAACGCCAACACGCTCCAAGCGATCATCCGCATGGCAGATCCTCCGAGAAGCCTCAGCGCGGACCAGATGCCCGACACCCTAAGGATTATCGGACCATATCGGGTGGAGCGATCCGCACGTTGAGCCTCGTCGGCGACATCGGCTTTGCTGACATGAACTGCGAGATCGCCACACTGAGATCTTTCGCAGACTGCGAACTTTGACAGTGGTCTGCGGCAGAGCGGCAGAATCGACGCGAAACGCAATCAGACACTCTTCAAACGCACGAAGCCGAGCGGCCTCTCCAGACCGCTCGGCTTCGTTTTTGATTCGGTTTCGCCGGACCAGCCGCCTCTCTCCAAGCGGCCGTCCGGTGGTCTCACCGTTCCCTCTTCGCCTTGCGGCGGTTCCTCAGAATCTCCGACCTCTCTCGCAGTCGGGCAGCCCAGATTGTTTCTGGCTGCGGTCACCGAGTGGCGGCGACACTGGAAACAGATTGCACCTAGCGTGCCAGTAGATGGCGCGACGGATCGTCGACACTTACGAGACTCAATTAACTCGCTGATTGACCGAGGCTTAGGTTTCTCATCACGAATCAGCCAACGAACGCAGTCGTTCACAAAGTCAGATTCTGTTTGTAAGAACGACAAACCGGCAATTCGTCCATTTGCATTTGTTACTCAGTTCGACTTTTGCATTTTAGGTGGCCAAGGCCACCGCGTTTTCTAGGAGTTGTTGGATTTTTCGAGACCCTGGTCCTGCGAGGGCCAAGGTCAAAACCTGTTGCCGGACGCTGAGCCGACGGAGCGTGCCGAGCATGTCGGCGAA
>CAMDRI010000155.1 GCA_945906725.1 Candidatus Kuenenia stuttgartensis
GCAACTGGGCGGCTACAACAACCGAGCCACCGAAACCCCACCCGGCCCCCAACCCCTCTGGATCGGCCTCCGCAGAATGACCGACTTTGCCACCGCCTGGCTCGCCTTCGGTCCGCAAGACGGATCGAGTTGTGTATAAACGACAGGCTAGCGCCCGGCGGCTCATGTCTGCAACGCGAATAAAGAGGCGGAGCCGAAGTGGCGCGCGCCTCAAAAATTCTGCCAGACTTTTGAAAGTTCGCGGAATTTCCGTCGCGACCGGCCGGAACTCGTCGGCCTGGACGCTGACAGCCCCCGTGGGACGTCCATTCGCGCCTGAAACTGTGGAAAATGCCATAACTCGAAGCGGCAACAGCTTGTCCGTCGCGATTTTGCGCAAAAACAGGCCGCACAGCTCTCGTTTGCCCCGGTTTTTCCACAAATCAGCCCGCGCAGCTCCCGTTTGCGTCGGTTTTGTTCCAAACCGGGATGGAACAGTCCTATTTGCTTTGGTTTTGTCCCAAACCGGGCCGGACAAGGCTTGTGGGCCTCGGTTTGGTTCCAAATCGGGCCGGACAGCTCCTGTTTGCCTCGGTTTTGCTCCAGACCGGGGCGGACAAGGCTTGTGGGTCTCGATTTCGTCCCAGATCAGGACGGACAACTCCCGTTTGTCTCGGTTGGGGCCCACACCGTGACGGAACAGTCCTGTTCGCGGCGGTTTCGTCCGCCGTCAGTACCAAGCTGTGGCCAATTTGCGGCGGTACTCGCCCGCGAGCTCCGAAGCCGCTCCCAACATGCCCAGAATCTTGACCATCGTCTCTTTGGCGGTCGGCCCGATGCCCGCTTTGTCGCGCGCGATCAGCGACAAGCAAATTTCCAACGCCTCGGTGTGTTTGCCGTCGACGGCGAGCGCATCCGCGAGACCGATTTGCAGCGACAAGTCCGTCGGATTCGCAGTGGCCGCTCGGCGAGCCGTTTCCACGCCCCCCGATTCCTCGGCCGAAGCGCGGATTTCCAATTCGTCCTTGATCGCTTGCGCCTCTGGTTCCAGGAAGCCCCGCTCTTCAAGTTGCTCGATCAACCGCCGCGATTCCTCGTCGCGGTTCTGAGCCATGATGACCCGCGCGAGGGCGATCTTCAGCAGATCGGCTTTCGGTTCGAGATTCAGCGCTTCGCGGTATTTTACCTCGGCCCCTGCCGGATCGGTCTCTTCGAGCTTCATACCGGCCATCATCGCCATCTGCGCGGCCGACGGCAGGAATGTCGCCAGCCACTCCCGCAACTGCGATTCCGGCAGCACGCCGGCAAATTCGTTGACCAGTTGGCCGTCGCGGAACGCCACGACCAGCGGGATCGACTGAATTTGAAACGCCTGAGCAATCTGCAGCTCGACTTCGACGTTGACTTTCACCAGCAGGAATTTTCCAGCGTACTCGTCCGCGAGCCTCTCCAGCACGGGAGCAAGCTGCTTGCACGGCTGACACGACGGACCCCAGAAGTCGACGACGACCGGCAGCTCGAATGATTTTTTGATGACGTCCGCCTCAAACGTGGCGGTCGTCGAATCTTTGATCCAGGCGGAGACAGGCATGATGGTGTCGCTGGCGTTGAGAGGTCGATGGTGTGTGACTCGAACGAAGTAGACCGGCCAAGGCTTGGGGACGCAAGGATTGGCCATCGGTCATTTGCAGCCCAAATTAACCAATGACCACCGATCAATAACCAACGACG
The DNA here is from genome assembly GCA_945906725.1 of Candidatus Kuenenia stuttgartensis. Taxonomy (GTDB): domain Bacteria; phylum Planctomycetota; class Planctomycetia; order Planctomycetales; family Planctomycetaceae; genus SXKJ01. The sequence continues at coordinate 1,711 of CAMDRI010000155.1, forward strand.
TTTTTCAGCCCGTCCACGCGAACCACCGTGCAAACAGCCGCTTAACGAACGGCGTCAAACGACGGCGTTGTGATTGGTCGGCCAGCCGCTTGATGATCTCGCACTGTGTCGGATAGGGATGAATCGTTTTCGCCAGCGAGCTGATCCCCAGTTTCGCCGTCATCGCCAACGTGATTTCGTTGAGCATGTCTCCAGCATTGGCGGCCACGATCGTCGCGCCGACGATTCGGTCGGTGCCGCGTTTCAGAAGTACTCTCGCAAAGCCGTTCGCTTCGCCGTCGAGGACGGCTCGGTCGTTGTGCGACAACTCTTCGACGAGCACATCGACCACGATGCCTCGCTCGCGAGCCTCGGCTTCCGTCAGCCCGACGACAGCGACTTCGGGGGACGTGTACGTACAACGCGGGATCACCAGCGACGAGCCATTGCCACGCCCTGGAAACAGCGCGTTCTGCAACACGATACGGGCCATCGCGTCTGCCGCGTGCGTGAACTGAAACTTCGAGCAGACATCACCCGCCGCGAAGACTCGCCGGTTGGTTGTGCGAAAGTGATCGTCCACGCGAACTCCGGATCGCGGATCGAACGCGACGTTCGCGATATCCAGGCCCAGGCCAGCGACATTCGGAATTCGCCCCACTGCGACCAGTAACTCGTCCGTCGCTCGGTTGGTCAAACCGCGTTCCGCACCACCGCACTCGACCGTCACCTGCTTTTCATGACCACTCCGGGTAACACCGATCACACGAGTATTCGTCAGAATCTCCACTCCATCGCGCTGCAACGACTCTTGGACAATCCGCGCCGCATCGACATCTTCTTTCGGCAAGACGTTTGACTCCAAGTCAATCAACACCACCTGCGATCCAAACCTCGAGAATGCCTGAGCCAACTCGCAGCCGATGGGACCGGCTCCGAGCACGACCAGTCGTCGCGGCAGTGACGTGAGTGAGAACACCGTCTCGTTCGTGACGAAGCCCGCCTCAGCCAATCCGGGAATATCAGGGATCGCCGCACGTCCGCCGGTCGCGATCAACGCTCGGCGAAATCGCAGTGACTGACCGCCGGCGTCGATCGAATCTGGACTCGTGAAATGCCCCGCACCAAAGAAGACATCGACGCCGAGTCCTCGAAACCGCTCAGCCGAATCGTGCGGCGCGAGCGAAGCGCGCAATCGTCGCATGCGTTCCATGACTGCGGCGAAATCGACACGGACACCGGCCGACACTTCGACTCCGAACTCGGACGCATGACGCACAGTCGCCGCCACACGAGCCGACTTCAACAACGCCTTCGACGGCACGCAACCGTAATTCAGACAGTCACCACCGAGCCGATGCTTCTCGATCAACGCGACCTTCGCCCCAAGTCCCGCCGCTCCAGCCGCCGCCACCAATCCCGCCGGGCCACCACCAATCACGACCAAATGATAACGGCGCGCGGGCGTGGGACTGATCCAGTCCGGCGGTGCAACGTTTTGGTTGAGTTCAATGTCGAAGGAATCGCCGCTCATGGCAAACTCCTTTCGGAGTCAGCGATCGCATCCTTCAATGCCTTCCTGGCAATACGGCCGATCACAATCGTCACAGCCAGCGTCGCGACAAGCCCGACCGCAAAAAACACCTTTTGAGCCGTGCCTCCCGCCGAATGTCCCGCCGCGATGTCGCTGAGACTCTTCGCCGCCGAACCAATCGAGACATACAGGACGGTTCCCGGAAACATGCCGATCCACGAGGCTAGGACGAAATCGCGCAGCCGCACCTTCGTCAGACCGAACGAATAATTCAGCAGGCCGAACGGCAGTATCGGCGAAAACCGCGTCAGCATCACAATTTTGAAGCCCTGCTCGGCCACGGCGGCATCGAGCGCTCGAAACCGCACGTCACTCGCAACCTTGTGTTCGATGAACCGCCGCAGCAACGTGCGGCCCGCCAGAAACGCCGCCGTCGCTCCGACGGTGCTGCCCAGTGACACCGCTACAACCGTCTTGACGATGCCGAATGCAAAACCTCCCGCCAATGTCAGCAGCGAGGCCGGAAAGAAAAACACACTCGCGGGGATGTACACCAACGCCAGCCACACCAATCCGAGTGAACCTTGCGATTGCAGCCACTCGACGAACCGCGAAGTCTGCTCGCGCACGTCGATCTCCGATCGCACGACCAACACGGTGCCGACGATCAGTAACATCAACACGATTCCGAAACGCCATTTCATCGGGTTTGCAGTCCAATCGAAAATGAGGGGCACGGCTTACGGCAGAGCGACGCAAGCCGTGCTCCCATAATTCAGGTGCCACACGGTATGCTGCACGCAGTCCGCACGCTTGTCTGCCGCAGGAGTTCCCAATGAGTATCATGCAATTCAACGATTCCGCCAGCCGAAGACAGTTTTTGAAGTCGCTCTGGTCGGCGGCCGCTGTCGGCTGCATTCCAGCAGTCAGCACCTCCCGTGCGGAGGAATTACCACCGCGACTGCCGATCGGCTTCAGCCTGTACGGCATGAAGACTCTGCCGGTCGCGGAGGCTCTGAAAGTTTGCTCGGACATCGGCTACGAGTGCGTCGAATTATCCGTGATGGCTGATTGGCCGTGTGCGCCGGAGGCTCTTTCGGCCGAAAAGCGTCGAGACATCCGCCAGCAGTTGCAGGATCGCCAACTCGAATTGGCCGCGTTGATGGAGAACTTGCCGTTGGCCGTGGACGGTGACAAGCATCGCAACAACCTCGACCGGTTCAAGCGTGCGTTCGAGCTGTCTCGCGATCTCGCGCCGAACCAATCTCCGCTGATCGAGACGATCCTCGGCGGCTCCCCTGACAAGTGGTCGATGCTCAAAGAGAGATTCGTCGAACGGCTTCGCGACTGGGCGGCAGTCGCGGCCGAGCACAAGGCCATCATCACGATCAAGGCGCATGTCGCAGGTGCGTTACATCTCCCACAGAACGCAGCCGAACTCGTGCGCACGATCAACTCGCCGGCGCTGCAATTGGCGTTCGATCAGAGTCACTTTCAGCTCCGCGATGTGCCTCTCGCTGACGCTTGGAAGGCGATGGCCGAGAGGACGCGATTCATCCACGTCAAAGACGGCCGAGGCAAACCGGAAGCGTTTCAGTTTTTGCTCCCCGGCGATGGCACAATCGACTACGTCGAACTGTTTCGCCTGTTGAAATCCAGCCGATACTCCGGCCCGGTCGTGGTTGAGGTCAGTGGACAACTGAGCTCAAAGCCTGACTACGACCCCATCGCCGCCGCGAAGAAGTGCTGGCCGGTACTTCGTGACGCTCGTCAGAAAGCGCTAGCCGGTTCGTAGCCACATTCCGTCAGAGCTTGCCCTCCTGCACCCGGTCGCGAACAATCCTGTCGATGAAAGGATGAGTCGTGGATCAACGTGAACCGATCGAGTTGTCTGTCGAGCACATTTCGAATGCCCCACCGCCGGACGCCGCGCGGCCGTTTGTTTTCCAAGTGCAATTTGGAAATTGGCAGCAGCCGGCGCCTCGGTTCCAAGCCAGACGTCCGCGGCGCGTGCTGCCACTGCTGCTATTCGTCGCCACCTGCCTGAGCACGTTTTGGGCGGGCGGGGAAATGTTTGGTCTGGTTTTTCTGCCCGGAAATCCATCGCAAGTCGCGATCGACTTCTCCAAGTTCCTGACGGGAGGACTGCAATACTCCATCGCCTTGATGGCGATTCTGGTCGCCCACGAAATGGGACACTTCCTGCAAGCTCGGCGTTACGGCGTTCCCGCAAGCTGGCCGTGGTTCATCCCGATGCCGATTTCTCCGCTGGGAACAATGGGGGCCGTCATCGTCCAAGCCTCGGGGCATGCCGACCGCAAACAGATGTTCGACATCGGCATCACTGGCCCGCTGGCCGGTCTGGTCATCGCGATCCCCGTCACAATTTTGGGTTTGCAGAGTAGCCGCATCGAAAACATCGAAGCCTTCGGAGGCGGTCTGACGTTTGGCAACCCACTGCTTTTGCGATGGCTCGCCGAGTGGCATTTCGGAACGCCACTGCTGTCCCACCAGGACGTCGTGCTGACTCCGTTGCTGCACGCGGGATGGGTCGGCATTTTGATCACGGCGTTGAATCTGATCCCCATCGGACAGCTCGACGGCGGACACATTTTGTACGGCTTGATCGGCCGGCGAGCTCACCGGGTCGCGTTCGTGTTGTTGTGGTCCGCCGTGATTTGGACGCTGACCACCGGGAACTGGTCCTATTCCGTCATGATCTTTTTGATGCTGACGATGGGAGCACGTCATCCGCCGACACGAGATGACTCCGTTCCGCTGGGCGGCTTTCGCATCGTGCTCGGCTGGCTGACGCTGGCGTTCATGCTGATCGGCTTCACTCCGAATCCCATCAGCATTCAGAAACACCCACAGCGTGAGCAGCCTGCGTCATCGAGCAGCCATCGTCAAAGCGATGTTCCACAGATTGAAGAAACCGTGCGCGACAACCACCGACAGGAATCGCTGTTGCCGGTCGTAAAGGCTTCCGAGTAGCAGCGCCAACGGCAACAGAGCCGCACCATCCAGCGGCCCGTGGATGAACGCGAAGGCCAGCGACGATATCCCGACGGCGTGCGGTGCCATCGTTTTCGTTTTGAGCCACCCCAGCAAGATGACTCGGAAGAGCAACTCCTCGACCAGCGGCGCGAGCACCACCGCCGCGAGCACCACCCAAGAGAGCGTTGCCAAACTGCGATCCTGATCCAGCAGAATCAGCAGTCCGTTTTTTTCTCCGGGCTGACGCAGCAACGTCGTCGATACCATGACCAGGAGCACCGGCAAAAAGCTCGCGTGAGCGGTTTCCAACCCAACCATCACTTGCTTTTGCCAGTTCGCCAGCGTGATTCCAAATTCGCGAGGGGAGCGTGCTCCAAAGCTGGTCAGCAGTCCCAACAACATCGCCGCCAGAACCGCTCGTTCGAGGCAACCATCGCGGACATGCTCTACCGTGATTGGTTTGCTCTCACCCGACCGCGACATCAGTCCGGAGACCAAAAACAATCCAATGATCGCCAGTGCCACGATCACCACGGCGGGATTCCAAACCGGAGTGGCCGTCGGCTCGTGGTGCCAAATCTCTCCAAAACGTTTCCAGCGCCGCCACCACATCCACCAGACCGTCAAGCTGATCGCGACCATCAAAATGGCGATCGACACTTGAGCGATGTTCAGCACTTGAGCCTGGTTCGCATTGGGCATGACAAACTCCGGCGATGACCGCAGGCTCTAGCGGCGATAGGCCGGGAACTCGACGAAGACTTTGATCGCACCGTCGCGACGATCGCGAAACGTCTCGAACGCGGTTTGAATGTCCGCCAGCTTGTAGGTGTGCGTCACCAGCGGGTTCACATCGACTCGCTTCTCGGCGATCCATTGCATCGCCAGCGGAAAGTCCCGTTTGAAATCCGGGACGATGCTGGTGTGAACCGTGCCGTTCTTGAAGATCAAATCACGCCACCGCAGACCGTCAATGATCTCCGGAGCGACTCCGAAATACAGAATCCGCCCACCGTAACCAAGCAGTTCGATGCACAGATTGAATTGCTGCTCGGCGTGCCCGACGGCCTCGATGACGATGTCCGCCCCCTTGCCACCGGTCAGTTCTTTGAGCTTCGCGGATGGATCATCGATCGCGTTGCAGATCGTCGAAGTCACGCCGCACTTCAAGCTGGTCTTCAACCGCGATTCGAGCTTGTCGATGCCGATGACTTGCCGAGCACCGAGCGCCTTCACGCTCATGTTGAAGAGTTGCCCCATCGGACCTTGGCCGACAATGGCCACATCGAGATCGACGAGCGTCGGCAGTTTCTTCAGGGCGAACAGCGCCGTCCCTAGCGGCTGAGCCAGCACGGCCTCTGCGTCTGAGCAGCGTGTATCGATCGCGACACAGCGGTCTTCAGAGACCGTGTATCGTTCCCACAATCCGTTCTGTTCGGGAGGCACGCAGAGGACTCGGTCGCCGACTTTCCAGCGCTGGCCGTTCGTCGCGACCACTCGACCAATCATCTCGTGCAGCGAATGCCCCAGACGGGTCGGCCATTCGCCACTCCAAGTGAAATAGGGCGTATCTGATCCGCACAAGCAAGTCAGCTCAGGTTCGAAAATGATCTCGCCACTGCCGCCCGGAGTGAGCTTCGGCTCCGGCGCTTCCACGAGGTCGATGCGGTGCGGTGCGGTGAATTGTCCAGCAAGCATGTGGGTCCTTTGGAGTACTCCGGCCTGACGGAGCTTTCTCATTTTTGATTCTTCATTGCTGAAGACTCTCAAACGCTAGGGATTGGGGAATTTGGGAACGCTCCGTCAGGCCGGAGCACTCCAAAGCTACTTACCGAAGCAGTACAGCGTCGTGTCGGATCTTGAAAAAATTTGGCCGAGCGACGGGGTCAGGGACGCTCGAAAAACTTCCTTCGCCGAAGCAGGGACCGTGTTCTCAGCCATGATTTCCAGCTTTGGCCCCGGCTTTACGACGGTCGTCTTACCGGACTCGTCTTGAAAGTACGCCAGTCCTCCCGCGGCGATCGGTGACGACGTGTGATTGCCTCCCAACCGTTCCTTCCAAAGTTCTTTGCCGCTGAGCGCGTCGTAGCAGAATCCGAATCCGTCCATGCTGACGACAAGAACGTAGTCTCCCACGACGATCGGCGAAGACTGATCGCGACCGCTTTTGCGAGGTGTGTGCCAAGCCATGTGCGACTGCGTGACGTCGCCTTCGCCACCGGGACGCAGAGCGTAGAAGTCACCAGGCTTGCCGTTGACAACGTACAGCAGGCCGTGACCCAGTGTCACTGTCGGCTCGCCACGACCGTTGAAGGCTTTACAGGTCCAGAGCTTTTTGCCGGAGAGCGGGTCATAGCCCGTGACGAACTCCTCGCCGTTGACCACCACTTCGTGCCGCGATCCGGAATTGACGAGCACCGGAGAACTCCAGCCACCGCGCGGTGGGATGTTTCGCGGCGTTTGCCAGACCACTTTGCCCGATGCGGTTTCGAGGGCCAGCAATGACGCTTCGCCGACCGCGTCACAATTTTGAATGACAAGTCCGTCCACGATCAGCGGTGACGCGGCGGTTCCCCAGGGCCCGTCGAACTTGCCGAGGTCTTTCGACCAGAGCTTCTTGCCATCAAGATCGAAGCCGTGGATGCCTCCCTTGCCGAAGAACGCCACGACATGCTTGCCGTCAGTCGCACAGGTCGCTGTCGCCCAACCGTTCATCTTGTGGGTTGCTTCGGGAGTTCCAGTCCAGACAGTCTCCTGCCAAAGCAGCTTGCCTGTCTTGCGATCGAGCCCAAAGACAACTCGCTGGTTTCCGGCTTCGAGCGAAGATGTCAGGAAGATGCGATCTCGGAAAATCACCGGCGACGACTGACCGCTCCCCGGCAAAGGCGTTTTCCAGATGATGGATTTCTCGTCCCATTTCACCAGCACGTTCGTCTCTTGCGAGTGCCCGTCGCTCGTCGGCCCGCGCCACTGCGGCCAATCACCTTCCGAGCCGATCGTGGACTGACACTGCCACACGCTCATCAAGCTCGCCAATAGTAGAAGTCGGATCGTTTTCATTGCACTCTCAGTGTTCGCTGTGGTGAACTCCACCTACCCCTTGATCTCGAAAATCACTTCGACCTCGACCGCCGGCCCCGTCGGCAGCGACGCGAAGCCCAGCGCGCTGCGAGCGTGCCAGCCGTCCCCTTCTTTGCCGAAGAGTTGATGGATCAGGTCCGACGCACCGTTGACCACCAAGTGCTGGTCGGTGAAGTCCTGCGTCGAGTTCACGCAGCCGAGCAGCTTCACGCACCGCAGGCCGTCCAGCGTCCCGTGCGTGTGATGCACCGAATTTAGAATCTTGACCATGCACTCGCGAGCCGCCGCGTAGCCCTGCTCGACAGTCAGGTCGCGGCCGAGCTTCCCTTTCATGTCGCTGGTGTGCCCGGACGAGAACAGCAGGTTCCCCGTCTTCGCACACAAATTGAGGTAGCCGGGCTTCACTTCAGTGAACGTGAGTCCGAGTTCTTTGGCCTTGGCTTCCGGGCTGCTCATGGTCGGCACCTTGTCGTTGGACGTTGTGTTGTGTCTGATTCCCGCCACACCTGCCGCCGACGGTCGGCGACAGGGGACGCAGAATACTGTCCCGCTCGCGAGTTCGGAAATGAACCCCCGAAGTTCGTTACTGGTTTCCCTGCCGAAAGCCGACCGCCGATGGCCGACAGCCGTGATACCGTTTTTGTTGAGTCTGTGTCTGCCATCGCTCGCACCAGCCGATGACGAACAACTCGTTAAATCACTGCGAACGCTCGATGCGAACGTTGTCCCCGCCGCCGAACGCGACGCGATGGTTAATCAAGTCCGCGATCACCTGCGGCGACTGCTCCGAGAGGCCAACGAGCACAGTTCCGTCGAATGGCAGCAGATCAAGACTCGCGAAGATTGGGAACGCTTTCGAAGCGACAAGCTCGCCGCCTTGAAGAAGTCGCTTGGCTCGTGGCCCAAGCCGCCGGGGCTGATCAAGCCGTAGGATGGCCGCCCTCTGCCGTCTGACTTTTGAAATTTAAAATCTGATCGCGAAGCGACGGCCGAGGGCGGCCATCCTCCGAAGAATGGAAACCCATGATTCACAACTGCGTCAAACACAAACTCCGCGAGGGAGGCGTCTCGATCGGCACGATGCTGTTCGAGTTCAACACGACCGGCATCGCGCGCATCGTCGCGAACGCCGGGGCCGAATTCGCCCTCTTCGACATGGAACACTCCGGCTGGAACATCGAAACCATTCGAATGCTGATCGCCACCACGCCGAAGTCCGAACTCGTCCCGATCGTCCGCATCCCCGCGACCGACTATCACTTCGTCGCTAACGTGCTCGATATGGGCGCGATGGGAATCATGATCCCGATGTGCGAGAGCGCGGACCAGGCTCGCCTGCTGGTCAGCTCGGCCAAGTACCCGCCCGTGGGTCGCCGAGGTGCCGCGTTCGCGATCGCTCATGACGATTATCGCGGCAGTTCGATCCCAGAGACGGTCCAATCCGCGAACGACGAAACGCTGTTGATCGCGCAGATCGAAACCGCTCGCGGTCTGGAAAACGTCGAAGAGATCGCCGCCGTCCCCGGCATCGACGCCCTATGGATCGGCCTCTACGACCTGACGCTGTCGCTTGGCATTCCCGGTGAGATGAATCACCCGAATGTCCTCGCGGCGACCGATCGAGTCTTCGCTGCCTGCCACACGCACAACATCGCCCCGGCAGTGCTCGTCACCAGCATCACCGAGGGCGAAGCTCAACTCGCACGCGGCTTCAAACTCATCGCCTACGGCGGCGACCTGTGGCTCTATCAGTCCGCACTCCGAGCCGGAATCAAGAAGCTGCGAGAGCAACAGCCCTCGTAGTCCGGATGCCCACGTCCGGACAATTCGATGGCTTCTGAAACGCCAATTCGACCGGACGTGGGCGTCCGGCCTATTTTCGTTCTTCCCCATTGCGAGGCCGACCGATTATTCTGTTGCAGCATTGAAAGCGCGCACCGGAGTCCATGATGAGCGACGCGTCCAAAACACCATCCCTCTGCAAAGGCCCGGCCTCGCGCCGCGAATTCCTTCGCGTCGGAGTATCGGCTTTGGGGGGCGTGAGCTTGGCCGACATCTTGGCCGCCCGCGCTTCGGTGGGAACAAAATCGGCCAGCGAATTGCCAACCTCAGTCATCCTCTTTTGGATGTGGGGCGGGCCGAGCCAAGTCGAGACGTTCGATCCGAAACCCAACGCCCCGTCCGAATATCGTGGCCCATTTCGACCGATCCGAACCTCGGTGCCGGGAATCGACATTTGCGAGTTATTCCCGCAGCTCGCGAAGATCGCCGACCGGTACTCGCTGATCCGCTCGCTGCATCACGAGATGGCGTCACACAACGACGGCTCGATCGAAGTCCTCACCGGCAAGACACCCAGCATCGCCGATCCGACTTCGACGGCGAAGTCGGAACATCCCGACCTCGGCATGATCGCCAGTCGTCTGCGCGGTTCGCGTCCCGACGGCCTGCCGCAGTACATCGGCATTCCGACGCAGCCGTTCATGACTCGACCGCAGTACCTGGGAGTCAGCCATTCCGCGTTCGTCACCGGCGATCCGTCTGCCGAAAACTTCAAGCCGGCCAACTTGTCGATTCATGGCGGACTCAACGGGAAGCGACTGGATGACCGATTGGGCCTCGCGCGGCAATTTGATCAGCATCGGCAACGGCTCGTTGCGACTGAAGGTCTCGAAGCGTTTCACCGGCAGGCGTTTCAACTGCTGACCAGCAAGTCGGTCGCGAACGCTTTCGATCTCACTCGCGAAGACCCAAAGTTGCGCGACCGCTACGGCCGACATCTGTGGGGCCAAAGCTGTCTGCTCGCGCGCCGCTTGGCCGAAGCGGGTGCGGGGGTCGTGACCATCGACGCGCTGGCTCCGAAGCTCGGCACGCCGCTGTACTTCAGTTGGGACGACCACGCCAACGCCCAAAACGGTTGGGACTTGGCCAAAGGGATGACGTGGCGTGCCGAGTACATGGATCCGGCTCTGTCGGCTTTGATCGAAGACATCTACCAGCGTGGCCTCGACGAAAAAATCCTCGTCGTCGCCGTCGGCGAGTTCGGCCGCACGCCGCGCGTCACGTCCGCCAACGGTTGCCTCGGCCGAGACCACTGGCCGCAAGCTCAATCCGCGCTGATCGCCGGCGGAGGACTGCGCATGGGCCAAGTCGTCGGAGCCACCAACTCCAAAGCCGAATACCCCGCCGAACGCCCGCTCCACCCACAAGATTTGCTCGCGACGATCTATCGTCACCTCGGCATCAACCACCGCCATGAGTTCCCCGACTTCTCCGGCCGACCCATCCCGGTGCTGCCATACGGCGAACCGATTCGGGATTTAGCGTGATTAAGAACTCGTCCAAAAACTACTCCGTGTTTTTTGGGCGAGGGCGAATCGTGTAGTTCCACTGAGGGCAGATCTCGTGGCGGGTCAGTTGAATCGTTTTGAACTCGGCGTTGGTGACCTTTAAGCCTGTCAGGTAGGTATGTTCGAAGTAG
>CAMDRI010000156.1 GCA_945906725.1 Candidatus Kuenenia stuttgartensis
AGCGGACAAGTTCGGCTCAAGTACCGGCACGCCCACGGGGTTGGAAGCGTCGTAGCCATCACGAGACCTTCCGACGGAGTCTATTTCGTCGTCGGCTTGAACGACTCGAACACGTCGGCCAGGACTTTGTCGGCGAGGCGGCCGGCTTCATCGAGGATCAGGTCTTTCGCTTCGGGCAGGAGCGGCGACATGTTGGGCTCGTAGCCACCGGACTTGTACGACTCGTGTGTGCAGATGTAGCCAAGATGTCCGTTCGCGTAACCGACGACGATGACCTTGGCTCGGTCGGCGATTCGCTTTTCGATCTGGAATCCGTACTCGACCATCGGCTCACCGGGGATCGTCAGCAGCAGAAACTCGCCGATGCGCAGCGCCTGCATCTCGCAAGCCAGCTTCTCCTTCTTGCCGGGGAGTTGAATGACGCTTGAAGCGCACTTGAGCGAATAGATCTTTTTGCGTTTCGCGAGTTCCTCGCGGACGACGCTGCGGTCGGCGGCGCGCACGACGGCGCAACCGAGACTGCGGCCGGTCCACTTGATGTCCGCCTCGTCGCCGCAGCGATACGGCTCGCCAGGAAGGTTTGGGCGGATGTCGCCGGCGCAGCCTTGCAGGAACATCGCGCGCGCCTTCAATCCGTAGACCGTCTCGACAAACGTCTGCGCTTCTCCTGGGAAGTCGGCGCTGATTTTTGGGAAGCCGTTTGGATGTGGCGGCGTGAGCTTGTCGCCCCAGGTGAAGACGCACGGATGGCAGACGGCGTGCATCAAAACGGACATCGGCTCCAGCGAGCGGCCGTCATCGAACCGCAGTACTTTCACTCGATGATCGCAGGGACCGTCGGGATTGAGCCGCACGACCGCTCGGCCATTGATCACTTTGCGGCGATTGATGTTGAAGTCGATGCGATCCTCACCGTAGCCGACCGTCACCGGCCGCATCTCTATGACGGCGGCGGCAGTCGCATCGCCGATCTTGGCAACCATCTCGCGACTCCAAGCCGACTCGCGCGACCAGCCCGGTCCCGAATGATTGTGCGAGGCCGCGACCAAAATGTTCTCGCGAGGTATCTCGGTTTTCTGAGCGATCACATCCCGCAGCGCGGCGACCATTTCGCTCGATGCGCTGATCAAATCGAGCGTGACAATCGCCGCTTGAGTGTGCTCATTGGCCAGCAGCAGCACACCGGCCCGAATCGGATCGCGGACACCGTTCGTCGGCCGCACATGCCCGACGACCGGCGTCTCGGCCGGCGGAGGGATATCGATCTTGGCCACACCTGCCCGCAAGTTCGATTCGACTCGGAATTGAAAGGCATCTTCCGCCAATAAGCATGTCGCACGGACGGTCAGCACGGCACAAATCAAGATGGGAAGCATCCGACATGGGGATCTCATTGAGCGAGTTCCTTTCAGGGAATCGTTGTCAGCCAAACCAAATTGCCCGGCGACTTGGGCACGCAGTCCAAGCTCAGCTTCCAGAAGGATACCTGAGCCGCAGCAATCTACTGGATTGCGACTCGCGCCGCCCCGCTAGTTCTCAGCCTCGCGATTCGAGGTGTTGAGAAGCCGAGAAAGCCCGGCCGGTGCGAAGTCACGAAAGCTGGGTAACTTCTTCAAGTTTGAGGAAACTACTTCAACCAACTTCCGGGGTCTGACAAGGTTGGCTCTGTCTGAAGTTCTGGAAATGCCGAAAAACGGTAGGGCTGGAGGTGTTCGCAGCATCATGGCTCGTTGGTTGACAGTTCTGATGGCGCTCGTGGCTCAAGGCATTGCCTTGATGTCGCCGTTGTGCTTTGTCCTCTGCGTCGGCGAGGATGGGCATGAGTGCGTGGAACTGGCTGGCGATGGATGTGGGCGCTGCGAATGCCTGTCGTACGAAGACTCGCCGGTGGTGTGTGCCGTGGCAACGTGCGGTCACCATCACGGCGACGAAGAGCAAGCCCAGGGCAAGCACGATATCCCGGTCGGTTGGCAGGTTCATTGCGAGCATTGTTTCTGTCAGCATTCGCCGCTGGATTCGGCCCCGCAGGTGCAGGGCAAGTTGCTGCCTGCGGATGCCTTGTCGGCTCGGCAAGATGTGGATCTCAAGTCAGCGATGTTGAAGGCATTCGCGAATGTCCGAGCATTGGAAGAAGCCAGTCTCCGGCGATTGCCGTTGAGGCCGCACGAGTCGCCGCATTTGGCGGTCGTGACGACCGTTGTCTTGCGTGTGTAGGCGCAGTTCTGCGTGACGTTCGTTCGCGGTCTTGTGTCGCGTGTCTGGTTGGCGTCGTTGCGTGAGGTTTTTGATTTTTGCGCCGTCGAAGCTTGACGAGCGTGGCTTCGCGCGGTTCTTTCGCGGGACGGATCATGTCCACTTCTTCTACTGTTTCTTCAACGTCTTCGACTGTACCCGTTTCGGCTCCGGCCGAGCCTGCGGACCACGAACATCATTCACCGGAACAGTCAGGTTGGCTCCGAGCGGTCGTTGGCTCGATGCCGATGCTGCTGACGTTCTCGCTGTTGGTAGGTGTCGCATATTGGGGACATCACACAGAGTGGAAGTTCTCGAGCGTGCAGCGTGGCGTTGCGAAATCACCGATGGCCGAGAAAACGGAGGACTTGTTGACGACCGAGCTGGAGGCATCGTCGCACGCCCAGTGGTGCGAGCAACACGGCATCGCGGTCTGTCCGCTGTGTGACCGATCGCTGGCTCAAGTCGAGAAGCCGTTGGAGCCAGCTTCTGTCGATGAGTTGGAGCGAATCCAGAATGCGTTCGCGGTGCGGGAGCGGGCTGCGAACGATCAGCAGTGTTTGGTGAATGGCAGTCGTGTGCGAGTGGCCTCAAAAGAAACGGCGGAGAAGTTGGGAATTGATGTGGCTCCGGTTTGGGAAGCGGCGATCACCGAGTCGATCACGGCCAGCGGTGAGGTCAGCTTTGATGCGACGCGAGTGGCTCGGTTGGCCGCGCGAGTGCCGGGCACGGCGTGGCGAGTCACCAAGCAAATCGGCGATCCGGTCAAGGCGGGCGACCTTCTGGCCATCATCGAAGCGGCCGAGGTTGGCAAGGCGAAGGCCGAGTTGTTGCAGGCGCTCGTGCAAGTGCGGCTCAAGACGCAGGCATTGGCGAATCTGAAAAACGCGCCTGTGCCGGAACGTCAGAAGAAGGAAGCCGAGGCAGCTCGCCGCGATGCCGAAGTTCGTTTACTCAGTGCCGAGCAGGCGCTCGTGAATCTCGGCTTGGCGGTGAAGGCGTCGGAGTTCGGCAAGTTGGAAGTCGATGACATCGCGAAGCAACTGCAACGGCTGGGACTGTCTCGCGAGCTGTCGAAGACGGCGGGCGACGCCGACTTGCCGGGGACGTTGTTGCCGTTGCGAGCACCGCTTGACGGCGTCGTGATGCAGGTCGATGTCATCGCGGGCGAGGTCGTTGATCCGGCCGACGTGTTGTTCGTGATCGCCGATGCACGGCAAATGTGGGCCAACCTCAACGTCCCGGCGGCGGACGCGCGATGGGTTCAAGTCGGCCAAGCGGTGCGATTCCGGCCGGACGGCAACAAAGCGGAGTTCACCGGGCAAGTGGCTTGGATCGGCACATCGGCGGACGAGACGACGCGCACGATTCCGGTGCGAGTCGTCATGCCGAACGCTGACGGCAAATTGCGAGCCTCCGCGTTGGGCGTCGGACGCATCGTGCTCCGCGAGGAACCGCACGCGATCACGGTCCCGAATGAAGCGGTGCAGAAAGTCGGCGGCTGCGAAGTCGTGTTCGTCCGTGACAAAGACTTTTTGAAGCCGAACGGCCCGAAGGTGTTTCACGCCCGGATGGTTCGCACTGGAGCGAAGGACGCCACGAATACGGAGATCATCGTCGGCGTCTCGCCCGGTGAAGTGGTCATCACCAAAGGGAGCGGGCTGCTGGCAGGGCGAGGGGCGCGAGATTAGGGGCGAGAGGCGAGTCACACAGAACGAAGAAGCACGACTTCACGGAATCACAATCATGTCAGCCATACAAACACCATCATCCAAATCACCCCTGCCGCCACAGGCGTCGCCCTTCTCGCCCCTCCCCCTTCATCTCTCACCCCTCCGGTGGATCGCCTCAGCGATCCCCGGCGTGATCGCGTTAGCGGCGGTCGGCGGGTTGGTATTCGCCGGGCAGAAAACTCACTGGCGAATCCCGAAGTTCTCGGAGCTGCGCGGGCAGGCGGTCGTCGCGAAAGACGATTGGTGCGCTGCACACAACGTCCCGGATTCGGCATGCGTTGAGTGCAACAAGGACTGCTTGCCGCCGGCCAAAGAACGAGGCTGGTGCAAGATTCATGGCGTGCATGAGTGCCCCGTCTGCAATCCGGAGATCGCACAGATTCCGAATGCCGGCGAAGTCGCAGCCGAGGAAAAACCGCACTCGGAAGACGCCTTGAACTTCATGCCGCGTCCCGAAAACAACAGCAAGTGCCAGTTGCAGCAGCGGCGGATTCAGTTCGCGTCCGAGGAAATCATCGAGCGGCTGGGGATCGGTGTCACGCCGGCCAAGCACGCTCCGATTTCCGAATCGGTCACGGCCAACGGCGAGATCGGTTTCGATCCGACTCGCGCGGCACGGTTATCATCGCGCGTTTCCGGAACATTGTTCCGCGTTGAAAAACAAGTCGGCGACAAAGTGAAGCGCGGCGATGTGCTGGCGCTGGTCGATGCCGCTGGCGTCGGACAAGCGAAGGCGGAGTTGCAGCAGTCCGTCGTCAATCTCGACTTGAAGACGCAGACGCTGGCTAATCTCAAAGCTTCAACGGGCGTGGTCGCGGGTAAATCGGTGCAAGAAGCGGAAGCGGCCGTCGCCGAAGCTCAGGTCCGAATGCTCGCCGCGCGGCAAACGCTCGTGAATCTCGGCCTGCCGCTGCCAAAGATGGATGACATCCGCGCGGAACCGGAAGAACTCTCGCGAGCGTTGCAGTTTCTCAGCCTGCCGGACGAGTTGGCGGCCGAGGTCGCGAAGAGTTCGTCGTCCAGCAATCTGCTGCCAGTGCGAGCGCCGTTCGACGGCGAAGTCACCGAACGGAGCGGCGTTCCGGGCGAAGTAGTGGCTCAAAACAAAGTGCTGTTTGTTGTCGCCGACACACGCACGATGTGGCTGACGCTCAGCGTGCGGATCGAAGACGCCGAACGCATTCAGCCCGGACAGCGAGTGGAGTTCACTCACGAGGGACATCACGGCCAGGGCATCACGGATGCAGGAACGGTTGCCTGGGTCAGCCCGGCGGTCGATCACGCGACACGCATGGTGCCGATCCGAGTCAAACTGCCGAACAGCAACGAGCGACATCATGCCCACACATTTGGGACGGCTCGCATCGTGCTGCGTGAAGTATCGCGAGCGATCGTTGTGCCAGCCAATGCCGTCCATTGGGAAGGGGACTGCTACGTCGTTTTTGTCCGCGACAAAAACTTTGAGAAGTCAAAGTACAAGGTTTTCCACGTTCGCAAAATTCGTCCCGGAGCGACGGAGGTGAGTGATGAGGGGCGAAGGGGGAGGGGCGAGCAAATCCAGGCAGAGCCGAACATCGAAATCGCCGCCGGCTTGTTGCCAGGCGAACTGATCGCTTCCACCAAGAGCGGCATCCTGCGGTCAGAGTTGTTGAAAAACAACCTGGGCGCTGGCTGAACAGACTGCAAGAACTAACAGCCCGGTCGGGCTGTCCGACACAAGTAAGTCAGGCTTTCCAGCCTGACGCGAGCACTCCCGAAGTTCACCTGTTTGAAATCGAAAACCCTGCATCAGCCTAGAAAGGCTGACCTACGACACGCAGAGCGTGCCAGCCAGATTCAAGAAAGGAATTGCCATGAACTCTTCTTTGATCCGATCCATGATCGCAACGGCACTCGCCGTGATTGCTCCCACGTTTGTGATGGCTCAAGCTCGCAGCACGGCTGCGCCGGCCAGCAAGGCTCAAGCGGCCATTGAGCAAGCGGCCAAGGATGGCAAGTACACGTTTTTGATGTTCTACAAGACGACCGACGCGGCCTCGAATGCGATGTCCGCAACACTGAAAGAAGCCTTGGCTGAAAAGTCCGAAAAAGCGGTTGTGGCCTACGTTCAAGTCGGCAGTCCGGCCGAGCAACCGTTGGTCACGAAGTACGACGTGAGCCGTGCCCCGATGCCCATGACCATCGCGCTCGCGCCCAACGGTGCGATGACCGGCATGTTTGCGCAGAAGGTCACGGTCGAAAAACTCGGAGACGCCTTTGTCACGCCAACGATGATGTTCGCGATGAAGAACCTGCAAGAGAACAAGCTGGTGCTCGTCACGGTACAGGGTTCGGGGAAGGCTCCGGCTCCGGTCGCGATCAAGGATTTTCAGAGCGACCCGCACTTCAAAGACCGCATCGTCACGATTGGCATGACGGCGGCTGATCCGCAGGAAGGCAAGTTTGTCGGGCAAATGCAGATCGACCCAAAGGCGAAGGCCACCCACACCGTCTTGCTCGCTCCGCCGGGCGTGATGGTAGGCAAGTTCGACGCGGTCGCGTCGAAGGACGAGATCGCCGCCGCGCTCGCGAAGGCCGGCAAGTGCTGCGACGACCCGAACTGCAAGCATCATCAACCCGCGACACGAACGGCCACGCAGTCGTCCGCAACGCGGAAGTAAGCGAACGTTGGTTGGGACTCCGTCCCGACCCGAACGATTGGTCGGGACCGAGTTCCAACCAACAAAAGGAAGAAACCATGAATCTCAAAACTCTCGTCTGGCGTGAATTGGCGGAGCGGCCTTCGGCCATGTTCACCAGCACGCTGACGATTCTGTTGGGCGTGACGGCACTCGTTGCGATTCGTCATGTCACCGTGTTTTCGGAACGCGAAGTCGGGCAGCAGTTGCAATCGCTCGGTGCGAATGTGCTCGTGCTGCCCAAGGACGCGACGTTGCAGGATTACTACTCGGCCGACCTCACCGCGCGGACGCTGCCGGAGTCGCATGTCTCCAGCATCCTGTTGGAAAATTTGGCGGGCGTCGAACGTATTTCGCCGAAGTTGTGCGTCTCGGCGAAGGTTGCGAACCGCGACGTGACGCTGACTGGCATCCTGCCGCAAAGCGAGTTTCAAGCGAAAGCGGCGTGGCAGTCGGTGTCGCTGTTCAGCAACAAGCATGATGGCTGCAAGAAGGCCGCGTGCGGGCCGAAGACATATGATGCCGCGCCGGAAACACTCGCTAGCCAGCGGACCATCGACCAATTGAAAGGCAACGAAGCAGTCATCGGAGCCGACGTGGCTGAGTTCTCCGCCTTAAGGATCGGCCAGACGGTCGAGCTATTCGGCGAGAAGCTGAAAGTGCTGGCAGTGCTGCCACGCACGGGTACGGTGGATGACTCGCGAGTCTTCGCGCACTTGCACACGGTCCAACGCCTGACCAACGCCGGCGAGGTCGTGAACGCGATTGAGGTCATGAGCTGCTGCGAGGACGCGGCCGGCGGACTCGTGCCGCGACTGGCCGAACTGTTGCCCGATGCGAAGGTCGTGACTATTTCGCAAGTCGTCTCGACGCAAGTGGGCATCAATCGCTTGATGAGCCAAATGTCGCTGTTCGTGCTGGGCATTCTGGCGATCGTCGGCGGCGCGAGCGTTGCCAGCACGATTTCCTCCAACGTGCGCGAACGCCGCCGCGAAGTCGGCACGTTGATGGCGCTCGGTGCCACGCCAAGTCTTGTCACACGCATGTTTCTGTTGAAAGCGTGGGCGCTGGGAATCGTCGGAGCGGTCGGCGGCAGTGTGTTCGGCCTGATCGTGGCGGTGGTGCTCGGCTCGCAGTGGGCGGGAGTCACCGTCAAGCCGCTGCCGGATTTGATCGCGCTCTCCATCGGAGCGGCACTCGTTATCACCACGCTGGCCGCACTGTGGCCGGCTCGTTCAGCGGCAAAGCTCGATCCGTGCTACTGCTTTCAGGAGGTCTAGTGTCATGTTCCAGCTGCAAGACATCACAAAAGTATACCGGAAGCGACAGCAAGAGGTGGTCGCGTTCAAAGCCACGTCACTCGACATCGGATTCGGCGAGTACGTCGCCATCGTTGGCCCCAGCGGCAGCGGCAAGACGACGCTGCTGTCGATGCTCGGAGGCATGTTGTCGCCCGACAGCGGCAATGTGTGGTTCGAGGGCGAGTCGCTCTATGACCTGCCCATCAACGAACGCACGCAGCGCCGACGAGAGCGAATCGGTTTCGTGTTTCAGACATTTAATCTCGTGCCGTACCTCACGGCGTTGGAAAACGTCCAAGTCCCACTGTTCCTGCGCGGCGCCAACAAAGCCGAACAACGTGACCGAGCCGCCGCGCTCTTGGAACAAGTCGGGCTCGGCAACCGCATCGAGCACAAGCCGAGCGAACTGAGCACTGGCCAGCAACAGCGAGTCGCGCTCGCTCGCATGCTGGCGAACAACCCGCGATTGATCCTCGCCGACGAGCCAACCGGCAACCTCGACCCGGACAGCCGCGAAGCGGTGCTGTCGATGTTCGACAACTTCGTACGCGAAGGCCGCACGATCGTCATGGTGACTCACGACCCCGTTGCCGCCGCGCGAGCGTCTCGCCGATTGCGTTTGAATGACGGAATGCTCATCACCCCCGAAACGATTCCCAACACGAAGGCGGCTTGATCTGTCTTCATCGTTCTGTCCCCATCGTTCTGCCAAACATACTTGGCAGAACGATGGGCTTCGGAATCATTCATCATGCTCAACTGGATGATCGACGTCTCGCTGCGAAACCGGGTTCTCGTGCTGCTGGCGGCGGTTGGGCTGGCGGTGGCGGGAGCGGTCGCGGTGTTGCATCTCGACATCGACGCCTTCCCGGACACGACGCCGATCCAGGTGCAGATCAACACGACGGCATCCGCTCTCGGCCCGGAAGAGGTTGAACAGCAAATCACGTTTCCGATTGAGCAAGTGCTGTGCGGGTTACCTCGACTGCAAATTCTGCGGTCGGTGTCGAAGTTTGGTTTGTCGCAAGTCGTTGTGACGTTCGAGGACGGGACCGACATTTATTTCGCGCGGCAGCTTGTCAACGAGCGGCTTGGTTCGGTCGTGCTGCCACCGGGCATTGAGCGGCCGAGTCTTGGCCCTGTCGCGACTGGGTTGGGCAAAGTTTATCACTACATCGTGTCATTGAAGGGGCGAGGGACGAGGGGCGAGGGGCGAGGGGCGAGGGGCGAGGAAACGACAACGAGGATACTGCCACTTCACGGCCCTCGCCCATCGCCCCTCATCCCTCTGTTGAAGACCTGACGTACCTGCGAACGATTCACGATTGGTCGATCAAACCGAAACTGCGCACGGTTCCCGGCGTGGCCGAGGTCAATTCGTGGGGCGGGTTCGAGAAGCAGTATCAGGTTCGCATCGACCCCGAAAAGCTCATCAAGCACAAGCGGACTTTCGCCGAAGTCGTCGAGGCTTTGGAGAAGAACAACAAGAACACGGGGGGCGGCGGCATCCAGCAGAACAACCAGTTTTTGCTGGTGCAGGGCTTGGGCCGAACGGTCAACGAGGACCAGATTCGGAACATCGTCGTCACGGCGAAAGACGGCTCGCCGATCCGCGTGAAGGATGTCGCGACGGTTGGCATCGGCCAGGAGATTCGTCGCGGATCGGTCACGGCGATGGGGCGGGGGGAAGCGATTCTCGGCTTGTGCTTCATGACGATGGGGCAGAACAGCAAGGTCGTCACGTCGGCGCTCAAGAAACGGTTGGAGGAACTCCGTCCGACACTGCCGGCCGATGTCGAGATCGAAGTCGTTTACGACCGCACCGAACTGGTGGACTTCGTCATTGACACCGTGCGCCGCAACCTGTTCGAGGGCGGGTTGCTGGTCATCGCGATCCTGTTCGCGTTCTTGGGCAACTTGCGAGCGGCCACCATTGTCGCGGTGGCGATTCCGCTGTCGATGTTATGCGCCTTCAGCGGCATGTTGCAGTTCGGAATCGCAGCCAGCTTGCTCAGTCTTGGTGCGATCGACTTCGGTATGGTGGTCGATAGCTCGGTGGTCATGGTCGAGAACTGCGTGCGGCGGCTTTCGAACGTGACCGACGCGTCTCGCGTCGGAACTGAGGCGGGACGCCTCAGCCACATTGAAGTCGTCCGCGACGCGGCAGTTGAGGTCCGCAAGCCGACGCTGTTCGGCGAACTCATCATCATGATCGTGTACCTGCCGATCCTCACGCTGGAGGGGATCGAAGGGAAACTCTTCCGGCCGATGGCGCTGACGGTCATCTTCGCACTGGCAGGTTCGATGGTGCTGTCGATGACGCTGATGCCCGTGCTGGCCAGTTTCTTGCTGCCGCGTCGCATGACGGAAAAAGAGCCGTGGCTGATGCGACTGGCTCATGCGATTCATAATCCGATTCTGAAAATCTGCATGGATCATCGGTTCGCGGTGGTGACGTTCGCCGCGTGCGTGCTGGTGTTCTCGTTCGGCATGATCGCCCCGAATCTCGGCAGCGAGTTCATCCCGCGACTGTCGGAAGGTTCGATGACGGTCAACGTCGTGCGACTAGCAGGAACGGACTTGGGCGAATCGAACCATATGAACTCGGTGATGGAGCGGATCATCCTCGAAAAATTCCCCGATGAAGTGCGGCACGTCTGGAGTCGCGTCGGCACGGCGGAAGTCGCGACCGATCCAATGGGGATCGAACTCACCGACATGTTCGTCACGCTGCATCCCCGCTCGCAGTGGACGCGGGCCAAGACGCAGGAGGAATTGCTGGGCCTGGTCGAAAAGGAAGTCCGCTTGATTCCCGGCCAAAAGGTCGCGTTCTCGCAGCCGATTGAGCTGCGGATGAACGAGATGATTTCAGGAGTGCGTGCCGACTTGGGCATCAAACTCTTCGGCGACGACTTCACGTTGTTGGTGAGCAAGGCCGCCGAAATCGAAGCCGTGCTGAAAACGATCGCCGGCAACGCGGATGTCTCGGTCGAACAAGTCACCGGGCAGCCGGTCTTGCAGGTGCGGATCAAGCAGGACGAGATCGCCCGCTATGGCATCTCCGCGCAGACGGTGCTCGACTTGATTCAATCGGTCGGCAGCTTGGAGGTCGGGCAAGTCGTCGAAGGGCAGTTGCGATTCCCGTTGGTCGTGCGATTGCCGGATCGCTTGCGGTCCAGTCCCGAAGCGATCGGCACGATTCAAGTGGCAACGCCGACGGGCGAACGCATCCCGCTGTCTCGCTTGTCTGACATCGCGATGGTCGAGGGTCCATCGACGATCACGCGCGAATGGGGCCAACGTCGCATCACGATCACCACCAACATTCGCGGCCGAGACATGGGGACGTTCGTAGCCGAGGCTCAGCAAAAGGTCGGCGAGAAAGTCAAACTGCCCCCCGGCCGGTACTCGCTGGAGTGGGGAGGCCAGTTCGAGAACTACGAACGCGCCCGCAACCGGTTGCTGATCGTGATTCCGGGTGCCATCGCGCTGATTTTCACGCTGCTGTATTTCACCTATCACAACCTCATCGACTCGTTGCGTGTCCTCACCGGCGTGCCGTTCGGCTGGGTGGGCGGCATCATCGCGCTGTGGTTGCGCGACATGCCGTTCTCGATTTCAGCGGCGATCGGCTTTATCGCCTTGTCTGGCGTCGCGGTGCTGGATGACATGATCCTCGTGAGCTACGTCCGACAACTGCGCCGCTCCGGCTTGAAAGTTCACGACGCCGTGCGACAAGCGGCCATCACCCGCTTGCGGCCGGTGTTGATGACGACGCTCGTCGCCAGCTTCGGATTCCTGCCGATGGCGCTCTCGACAGGCCAAGGAGCCGAAGTGCAACGCCCGCTGGCGACCGTCGTCATCGGCGGAGTCATCGGCGCGATGGTCATGAGTCTGCTGGTGCTCCGAGTGCTGTACTTGTTCTTTGATGCCATTGCCCACGTGATTCAATGGTTCTTGATCCGCTGGTTCCGCATGTCCGAGTCGGTGACGGCTCCGATGCTGGGCCTGTTTGTGGAGGGGCGAGCGGAAGACAACGAAGCCGTCTTTGTATCGCCGCCACTGCCTTCCTCGCCCCTGATCCCTGCTCAAAAAGGAGTACTTGAGATGACGCCACGAAAACTTTGGATGGCGTACGGCTTGCTCGCGGTTTTGATGTTCGCGGCGAACGGCTGCGGCGAATCCGCCGCGCCGCCGAAGCAAGTCGCTCAAACCGACGACCACGGCAAGAAGGAGCACGACCACTCCGGCTGGTGGTGCGGCGAGCATGGACTCCCCGAAGCCGAATGCAGCATGTGCAACTCGAAAGTCGCCGCCGCGTTCAAAGCCCAGGGCGACTGGTGTGAAGAGCACGAACGAGCCAAGTCGCAATGCTTCAAGTGCGACCCGAAGTTGCAGGAGAAGTTCGCAGCTAGGTATCGCGCTAAGAACTCGTCCAAAAACTACTCCGTGTTTTTTGGGCGAGGGCGAATCGTGTAGTTCCACTGAGGGCAGATCTCGTGGCGGGTCAGTTGAATCGTTTTGAACTCGGCGTTGGTGACCTTTAAGCCTGTCAGGTAGGTATGTTCGA
>CAMDRI010000157.1 GCA_945906725.1 Candidatus Kuenenia stuttgartensis
GGGCGAGCACTTGACGTCGTTGACCGCGCGAGATTTGCAGAAGCTGGAAACTCAAGTGCCGCTGGAAACGCTTCGACAGGTGACGGACATCGCCATCGAGATCGGCCGCGAAGGGCGTGAAGGACAGCCGGTCGGAGCATTGTTCGTCGTCGGCCAGCACCGCAAAGTTTTGGAATTCTCGCACGAACAAATCCACGATCCTTTCCGCGGCTACGCTCGAAAAGAGCGGTTGATTAGATCTCCTCGCGTGCGTGAGAGTGTCAAAGAGTTGGCTCAAGTCGACGGTGCGTTCATTGTCTCGGCGGACGGAGTCATGATCTCAGCGGGGCGCATCCTGGACGCTCCGGCCAGCGGCGTCGCGTTGTCGAAAGGCCTGGGTGCTCGGCACTGGGCGGCGGCCGCGATCTCGAAAGTCACCAAAGCCATCGCCATCGCCGTCTCGCAATCGACTGGCACCGTGCGAATCTTCCAGAACGGACACGTCGTGCTGCGCATCGAACCGATGGACCGCACCCCAATGACCTGGCACGACGTCACGACCGAACCGCCGCCAATGACCGACTGAGTGGCAAGCCTGCACTCAACCTGTGTCACACAGTATCTTCCGCGAGGAAAACCCTCGTTGACGAAAGGACTGTGCGATGCCGAATGTCGAAGCGACCTATCAGGATCTGCTGGCTCAATTGCGAGGAACCGCAGTACTTGGCTCCTGCGCAAGCGTGCTGGGTTGGGACGAGCAAACCTATCTGCCTCCCGCTGGTGCCGATCATCGCGCGGAACAACTGGCGACGCTTGCAGGACTGACTCATGAGCGAGCCACTTCGCCACGCATCGGCGAATTGCTGACCGAATTGGAACAATGCGGAGAGCTCGGCGAGGCGACTTCGACGATGGCGGTCAATGTGCGCGAGGCCCGGCACAGCTACGACCGCGTCACGAAACTTCCACGAGCGTTGGTGGAAGAACTGTCACGCACGACGACGCTCGCGCAGACCGCCTGGGTGGCCGCTCGGAAGAAATCCGACTTTGCGGAATTCCAACCGTGGCTGGAAAGAATGGTGGGGCTCAAACGGCAGCAGGCCGAGGCGCTTGGCTATTCCGGCGGCGTGCCGTACGACGCACTACTTGATGAGTTCGAGCCGGGAGCCTCGTCTCGCGAAATCGCGGCAACCTTTGCCCCGCTGCGCGATGAACTCGTAAAGTTGGTCGATGCGATTCAGGGGAGCTCGCGCCGCCCAAACGTCGGCTTGCTGACGCGACGATTCCGGTTGGAGGCACAACGACAGTTCGCCGAGAGCGCCGCACGCAAGATCGGCTTTGACTTCGAGGCGGGACGGCTCGATATCGCTCCGCATCCGTTTTGTAGCGGCGTGGGACCGGGAGATTGCCGACTGACCACTCGGTACAACGAGCAACATTTTCCCGGCGCGTTCTTCGGCGTGCTGCACGAGGCCGGACACGGATTGTACGAGCAAGGACTCGACCGCACTGCGTTCGGCAGCCCAATGGGCGAGACCATCTCGCTGGGGATTCATGAATCGCAATCGCGGTTGTGGGAAAATTTCGTTGGCCGCAGCCGAGCCTTCTGGCAGCACTTCTTCGCGCCGGCTCAATCGGCGTTTCCAGACGCGCTGGCGGATGTGAACCTCGACGATTGGTGCGCGGCGATCAACGACGTGCGGCCGTCGTTCATCCGCGTCGAGGCGGACGAAGTCACCTACAACCTGCACATCATGCTGCGGTTTGAACTGGAACAACCGCTGATCTCCGGCGATCTCAAACCGGCCGACGTGCCAGCCGCTTGGAACGAGACGTTCTCGCGGTACTTCGGGCTAACGCCTCCCGATGCGGCCCGCGGTTGCCTTCAAGACATTCATTGGGGTGCCGGCTTGATCGGCTACTTCCCGACGTACTCGCTGGGCAACATGTACGCCGCGCAATTCTACGATGCCGCTCAGCGCGACCTCGGAGACTTGCCGGCACAATTCGCTCACGGCGAGTTTCAACCGCTGCTCGACTGGCTACGGAAGAACATCCACTCGCGCGGCAAACAACTTCGCGCCGGCGAGCTAGTCCAGCGTGTCACCGGAGCACCTCTCTCACATCAGGCACTGATCGCGCACCTGCACCGCAAGTTCGATCCGTTGTACGGGCTGACGTAATTCCGTAGGGCAGGTTTTCAAACCGCCCGTAGCGAATCGGCAACATCCGGCCGGAGCGAATTGGCATCAGTTTATCTCCGTCCTCAGGTTCACGGTGTTGCTGAACCACTCGACCAACGAGTGTTTGACGCAGTTGGAATCGAGACCTAGATCCTCTTGTTCTCCCTCGATCGGCATTGGCGGCCGGATTTGCTTCTCTCTCGCCGAAGGGATTCACCGGTCATGAACGATCGCCGAAAACCACCGCTGCGTCGCTTCACTCTGACTCGTTTCAATCCCGAACGACGCGAGGACGAACGGCGCGACTCCTCCCGTTTTCCCGTCTCGGCCAGCGTTCGCTTTCTGTGCGCGACCGACGACGGCCCGGAAGTCATCGACGGCGAAGTCCTGGAAGCCCCGCTCACCGGCATGCGCGTCATCCTTGATCAGCCGGTTCGCAAGAATGAGCAACTGTTGGTCGAAGTCAGCTCCGATTTTCACGGCGGATTCAACGTCACCTCGCAAATCATGTGGGTCGAAGACACCCCCGAAGATTGCTTCATCGCCGGCTGCGACTTCTGCACAATCCTGTCGCTCAAACAGCGAGCCCAACTGCAACGCCTGTCGGAAATGGCACTCGCGGCTTGCACATGAAATAGACTCCGACACGCTCCCTCGACTTGAACGCGATGGAGCGTCACCGATGCGGCGTCCTCTTCCTGTGTCGCCGTGAAGACTGGACTTCGCGCTCAGTCGTGAAGCAACTGCGTCATCATTTTCAACGAATCACCTGTGCGTACAAATTGCGGAGCACGTCGGCGAAGCCGGGCTCAGTTATGGTATTCGCGGAGTTCGACCGCCAAGTCTTTCCCGGTGTCGGCGTCGAAGCAACTCCAGCCGCGGATGCGGTCGATGCTTACCAGCCGGATGGGGAACATTTTTTGGCGTGAAAAGACTTCCGAAGTCTGAGTTCCGCGTGATGAGCTTTGCGAATCTCGGTCTGCGCCCATTCACTGTTCATGCTGTGCTCCGAGAGCACCAGCAGCAGGCGGTCGTCGACCTGGATGGCCCGGTCGATTCTACGTAGCCGTCATCGCCGAGCGAACTCATCGTCCCGGTTGCTATCGCTGTTGAAGCACAATTGGTATTGGATCGGCTGCATCCCCGCAGTCCACCTATCGGCCCAAGGTGCATGGGCTGCGACGCGGTTATCTCAAAAAGAAAATCGACTATCTTCTCAAGTACGTTCTGGCCGGCGAGACACCGAACGTCATCGCGCCTTAAGAATCCCGCGACGTCGTCCATGCCGTGCTCATGGCGGAACTTTCAGCACGCGAGAATCGCCCGATTGAGTTCGCCCCATGAACAACGCGATCGAGCAATTCCACCAGACTCCCTTCTGATTGAACAACCGTGAGGCATGACTGGCGTCAAACCAATGGCCTCGATAGTTTCTGCCGCCCCCCTTCTGTGTATGTTTTTTGGGAGATCCTCCATGCGTCGTCTGCGTCAATCGATTGTTTCCGTGGCCCTGCTGATTTCCGCGTTGATCTGCCCATTTGCTGTCGCTCAGACTCGTGATTCGGGAATCGATCCTGATGGGTTCGACAAAACGGTGCGTGCTCAGGACGACTTGTTTCTGCATGTGAATGGCCGTTGGTTGCAGCGAACCGAGATTCCGGCCGACAAGTCGAACTACGGTTCGTTCAACAAGCTGATCGACGAAGCGCAGCTCAACATTCGTGCGATTATCGAAGAGGTTGCCAAGAATCCCACCGACGACAACGGCCGTAAAGTCGGCAACCTCTTCAACAGCTACATGAACGAAGAGCAGGTCGAACGGCTGGGGCTGACTCCGTTGCGATCCGAGATCGGCAAGATTCACGCGATCGCCGACAAGGAGCAGGTTCTCAAACGCTTCGGGTGGTCGGAGATCATCGGCGTCGGAAGTCCGATCGGCTTTTTCGTCGATCAGGACGACAAGGACTCGACTCGTTATCTCGCGGGAGTTATTCAAAGCGGTACGACACTGCCAGATCGCGACTACTACCTCGACGCGAAGCACGAAAATGCCCGTGGGGCATTGAAGCGGTACATCGAGACGCTGTTCCGGCTGAGTGATCAACGCGACGGTGCCGAAGCGGCTGAAGCGGTCTTGAAGCTCGAAACGAAGCTGGCCGAAGCGCAGTGGAGTCGCACGGAGCTGCGCGATGCCGAGAAACGCTACAACAAATTCACCGTCGGCAAGCTCAGCGAACTGACGCCTAAGCTGGCGTGGTCTGTCTATTTTCAGTCGGTCGATGCACTGGAATTGAAGGAGCTGAATGTCGCGACTCCCAGTTATTTCCAAAGCCTGGAAAAAATCTTCGACGAGACGCCGCTGGAGACTTGGAAGTCGTATCTGCACTTCCGATTGATCGACGCTTACGCCTCGGCGCTGCCGAAGGAATTCGCGTTCGCGCATTTCAAACTGCATGACCAAGTCCTCGGCGGCATCCCAGAACAGCAGCCGCGTTGGAAGCGAGCGGTCGATACCGTCGCCGGGGGCGGCAGCAATCGGATGGGAGCGCTCGGCGAGGCGGTTGGCCAGTTGTACGTCGCCAAGCATTTCAAGCCGCAGGCGCGCGAGCGTATGGATCAGCTCGTCGGCAACTTGCTCAAGGCATTCGAGCAGAGCATTCACGAACTGAGTTGGATGACCGACGCGACCAAAAAGCAGGCACTCGTCAAACTCTCGAAGATCACTCCGAAGATCGGCTACCCGGTGAAGTGGCGCGATTACTCGCAACTAGAGATCAAGGCGGACGACCTCGTTGGAAACATGCGACGTGCGGCAGCCTTCGAGCATCAGCGGGCTCTCGACAAACTTGGCAAGCCGGTGGACCGCGCCGAGTGGCACATGACTCCGCAAACGGTCAACGCGTACTACAACCCCGGCCTGAACGAGATCGTCTTTCCGGCTGCGATTCTGCAACCGCCGTTCTTCGACGCGGAAGCGGACGACGCCGTGAACTATGGCGGCATCGGTGCCGTCATCGGTCACGAAATCAGCCACGCCTTCGACGACCAGGGAAGCAAGTATGACGGAGACGGCAATCTCAAAAACTGGTGGACCGAGGCGGATCAGGCGGCATTTGAAAAACTCACGAGCCGACTCGTCTCGCAATACGAAGGCTACGAAGCTCTGCCGAGCAAAAAGGTCAACGGCCAACTGACGCTGGGTGAAAACATCGCCGACCTGTCCGGCATGGCGATCGCCTTCAAAGCGTATCGCTTGTCAATGGGCGGGAAAGAAGGCTCGGTGATCGACGGCTACACGTCGAGCCAACGGTTCTTTCTCGGCTGGGGCCAAATCTGGCGACGCAAGTACCGCGATGCCGAACTCGTCAAGCGGCTCGTCACTGACCCGCATTCGCCATCGCACTTTCGAGGCAACGGGCCGGTGACCAACCTCGATGCGTTTTACGAAGCGTTCAACGTGAAGCCGGGTGACAAGCTCTTCAAGCCGAAGGAGGAGCGGATTCAGATCTGGTAATCGAGCCGTAGGGTTTGACCAACGCAGCGCCGGCCCACCAAATGATTATTGTTCATTTCGGTGGGCTACGGGGCTTGAAACTTGAATCGTCCGGGGAGCAAATCGCGTAGATTGGTTTCGGAGATGCGGCTCGGCTGATCGCTGTCGATGAGCAAGATCGGCAAGTCGTCACTGAATTCGGCCGCGAATTGGCGGCAGGCTCCGCACGGCGGATGGCCTCCTGATGTGGCAATGGCGAGTGCTAGAAAGCGTCGATGGCCGGCGGCGACGGCCGTGCCGAACGCGATTCGCTCGGCGCAGATCGTCAGGCCGTATGAAGCGTTCTCGACGTTGCAGCCACAGATAATCTCGCCGGATTCGGTCAGCAAGGCAGCTCCGACGTGAAACTTCGAGTACGGCGCGTGAGCGTTCGCGCGAGCGTCGCACGCGAGGCGAATCAGTCCGGAGCGTTGGTCATTGGTCATTGGTCATTGGTCATTGGTCATTGGTCATTGGTCATTGGTCATTGGCTTGGAAATCATCAATGACCAACAGCCAATCAGCAATTTGTCCTTCCAGTCACGGCACCATATGAACCATCATTAAATCCTGTCCTTCATCGGACCAATTGGTCGCGGCAACCAAGATGATGCGGCCGCCTGATTCGACGAAGTGCTTTCGTTTACCCCAATCGACGACGTAGCGGAGCAACGGCTCGGCGTTGCCGACGGTGTGGGTGTCGGTCAGCACCGGGGTGACTCCCCAGAACAGGCACATCCGGCGTGCGATTTCTGGTCGGTCGCTGACTGCGATGATCGGGACAGAGTTTCGCTGATTTGACAGCGCCAACGCGGCCAAACCGGTCCGCGAGGCAACAGCAAGTACACTGGCCTTGAGATGTTCGGCGGCAGCTCCGGCTCCGCGTGTGACCGCCTCCGTGACCGGCAGTGCTTGAGCCTTCATCGGCGCAGATCGCGTGCGAAACTGCGACGACTCGACGAGTTGTTCGGCTTCGCAGGCAACGCGGTTCATCATGCGCACCGCTCCGATCGGGTATTCACCGACGGCGGTTTCTCCGGAGAGCATGACGGCGTCGCTGCCATCGATGACGGCGTTGGCGACGTCGGTCACTTCGGCACGTGTCGGCAGTTCGTTGTGCTGCATGCTGTCGAGCATCTGCGTGGCGGTAATGACCGGGATGCGTTGCAGATTGCAGGCTTTGATGATTTTTTTCTGGAGCACCGGCACACGTGCGATGTCCACTTCGACTCCCAAATCGCCGCGTGCCACCATCACAGCATCGGTTTCCGTCAGAATCGCGTCCAGATCGTTGATTGCCTCCAACTTCTCGATCTTCGCGACGATCAGCGGCGTGAACTTTGGTTTGGCCGCAGCGATCACCTCGCGCAGCAACCGCACATCCGCGGCGCAGCGAACGAAGCTCAGGCCGACGAAATCCAATTCGTGTTCCAACGCCCACTTGAGGTCTTCGCGATCTTTTTCGGTGAGGCTCGGCGTGCTGAGAGCGACTCCCGGCAAGTTCACTCCCTGCCGGCTGCGAATCTCGCCGTTCCCATCGACGACGCAGCGGACCCAGCCCGCCGCAGCGTTTTGCTCGACGACTTTGAGCGACACAGTGCCATCGGCCATCAAGATTCGATCGCCGGTGCGGACGTCGTCGACCAGTTGCTCGTAGGTGCAGGTCAGCCGGCCGGGTGTTTCGCTCTGCTCGCCGCGCACGAACTCGACCGTCGCACCAAGTTCGCAAACGAAGCTGCCGCCGGGTAAAGCACCGAGGCGAATTTTCGGTCCCGACAAATCGCCGAGGATACCGATCGGTCGCTGGATCTCATCGGAAATCGACCGAATTCGCTCAACCAGCCCATGTAACCACTCGTGTTTCCCATGAGCGAAATTCAAACGAAAGATGTCGACGCCGGCATCCACCAACGCCCTCAGTTTCTCGCGAGTTTCACACGCGGGGCCGACGGTGGCGATGATTTTGGTTTTGGAAAACCGGGAATCCAGAGAAGGTGCAGACATGATCTCATCCAAGGCGAAGCGTTTGGCGAGAGCACTCGCACCAGAAACGGGGTAACCATTGTTCGAGGTTTTAGCCCAAAGGTCTCTGCGGGAATAGCTCCCGAAGCGATGCGGGCGAGCCGGGCAAATCTCTCAGGTTCGTCTCGACAGAATTTCCGGAGCAGGTCTATAACCCGGCCCCTTCGAAATTCCCGTCTGGCGAATTCCCGCCACACTCCCCTTCCCTTCCTCGCAGGTTTCACCGTCTGACCCCCTTCGGCACGGCGGAGATTCTGCCTCGATTTGATCCACCAGGATGGTTGATCGATGAACAAATCCTCGTTTCGTCTGGCGTTCATGGCGGTGTTGGCAGGCTCATTGAGCGGTTGCGCTTCGCCCATGCGGATGTTCTCGAAAAAGCAGCAGCCATTTGATGAATACGTCGCGCAGCGCAAAGTCGAGCAGACTCGCATCGCGGGTAGCCACACCACACCCGGCGGTCCGGCTGAGGTCTCGGAGATGTTGCATCAGGGGCACGCCGCATTCCAGCAGGGCAATCTGGTGGAGGCGCAATCGAAGTACTCTGCCGTCGTGCAGCGGCAACCAAATCATCCGGTCGCGAACCATCGGCTGGGGGTGATCGCCGACCGTCAGCAGGACTACATGACGGCTCAGCGATATTACTCCGCCGCGCTGAATGCTTCGCCGAACGATCCGAATCTGCTCAACGACATTGGCTACTCTTTCTTGTTACAGTCGCGATTCCCTGAAGCGGAAAACTATTTGCAGGGGGCTCTGCAGAAGAATCCAAATCAATCCAATGCGATCAATAACCTCGGGCTGTTGTACGCCAAACAAGGCCAACCGGACCGAGCCCTGGCCATGTTCCGCATGACGAACAGCGAGGCAGAAGCCCAAGCGAAGTTGACTCGGCTGATTCCCAGCGGATTCAACGCCGCGCCGCCAGCGGCACCGATGATGGCCAACCAAAGCTGGTCTCCGCAAAGTCTGGCGACGATGAATGGAGCTCCGTACCAAAACAATGTGGCTCCGACAAAACCTGCGTTCGAAGTGCAGGGCGCACAAGCCGAAGAGAATCCGGTGGGCAATGCACCCGGCGGATTCAATCCGTCGAAACTGCAACCGCCAAATCTTGGAAAGGACGGCTGGTCGGCTCCCGATCTGACACCGCCAAGCAACTCATCGTCGATCGCGCATCTAGGTGCTGTCAGCGATCCAAATCTGCCTGAGTCGACGCGCCGTATCAAGGAACAGATGGAAAGCATCCGGCTGAAGGCGATTACTGACCCGAAAAACAAAGACAACTCCGAACGCCAACGCCAAGAAATGCTGAAGCGGCAATTGCGCGACGAGGAACTCGGCCGAGCCAACATCGTCAATCCGGTCTACTCGCAACCCAACGGCGCGAACCGCTGGAACGGAACGCCGACTTCGGCACAGCCGAATCCGAACGCGCCGCTCATTGTCGGTCCGCCTCCGAGTGCGAACGTGCCGAACTCGGTGCAGTGGCAGGCAATGCCCGATGGCCAAACATCGGCGACTGGCGAGTTCGGGCAACCATCGAATGACCAATTCACTTCGATGCCGAACCTGGTTCCGCATTCCAGGTCAGATTCGATGCCTAATGCTCTTTCAAATGTGAGTCCGGAGCTGATGCCAAACGCATTGCGCCGGGCGGTGCCTCCGGCGGGCACAGGTTCGCCGTTAGACACGATGCCAACGTGGCCACCTGCCGGCTCATTGCCGGCGATTACTCCGAACAACTCCGCAACTGGCTCTCAACCGACGATGCCGGCACCAAGCAACGGAGCGTGGCCGAATGGATTTCCACCCGGTGTGGCCGATGATCCAGCACGCGCGGCGTCACGCATGGGAATGAATGCCGGCTCGGGCAACCCTTTCCAGATCACACCGGGGCCGAGTTCCGGCACGACGATCCCTCCGAACTGGAACAACTCACCAAACACGATCAACAACTTCGCTCCTTCCAACGGAGTTTCACCGACGACGCCCCCCAACTGGCCGGCCAATTCGAATCCGCCGAATTACGGACAATCAGCCGCCGAAGCTCCACCCGGCTCGTTCGGATCCAATCCAATCGGGACGCCGGCAAACTCACAGGATCAGTTGCCACCATCGGAGCAATATCAAACGCCTAGCCGCTTCGGATACTTGCCGGCCGGAGTAACACCAACCCAGCCAGCCAGCTTCGGTGCGAATCGCAGTGCCGGTGGAACGACTTCACAACAATTCGGATCGCAGAGTTTTCCAACACCCGATCCGAACCAACAGTGGAATTCTTTGCAACGAGCCAACACTCGCGCGACAGTCCCCAACCGTTTTGACGCAGAGAAACGCTGGGAGAATGGTTCGACTCCTGGCACTCAAAGCGTGCAGTCGTCAACTCCGAGGATGCAAGGTCATCTTGCCACGGCCATCGGCGACAACTCGCTGCTCGAATACGAACGAATGATTCAACAGCTCAATGCCGAGACAAATCAGATTCGCCAAGAGATCGATGAACAACGTCAATCGCCGGCGTCGGAGAATTTCCGCCGCAGCCGCACGCAACCACAAACCGGCACACCCAACGACTCCAGGACTCCGCAGTAGCACGAGGCCAGATCACAGCGAATCTTCCGAGACATACGGCTGAGCCAACGGCAGAGCGACCGTGTGTTGAAATCGGTCGGTCGAGGTGCTCACCGGCCGCGCGTACCACCCGCCGATGGCGACGGGGGGTGAAAAATCGATCGTGATCCGCACCGCGTTGGGAATGCTGTTCGAAGTGCCGCTGTCCCAAGTGGTAGTCCAACTCACGCCGTCGAAGTACTCGAACGAAATCGACGCGACTTCGGGCGCGAGCAGCTTCACGCCAGCCGCCATCGACGACAGATCGCCCGATTCGTCGGCGGCTTGCATCGCCATGCGATCCCCTTGCAGCCGAGCCAATCCGCTCTGTTGCCCAAGCGGACTGGTCAGCGAACCAGAAAGCTGTTGAGCCAGCGCCGAGTTCGATCCCGCCAGGAAATACGCCACCGATTGCATGTCGCTGTTGACGTAACCAGCGGACTCAGTGCTGGCGGAAGCACTCATGTTGGTTGCTCGACTCGGCAAGCTGCAATGCACAACTATCATCTGCGAGTCGCCGAACAAGCCCGTCTTTTGCGTGGAATAGTTTTCAGTCGTGGTCGACGAAGAGCTGGTCGATCCGCTGGTTCCGCTCGACGTCGAACTGCCGCTGCCCGTGCCGCTCGCAGGATCTGTGGAATTACCCGATGACGAAGTTGCGCCGCCGGTCGTGCTGCTGGAACTCGATGACGAACCGCTATCGGTGGAGGATGTCAGTGCCGTGTCACGAAACACGACCGACCGCAAATCGGCCTCGATTCGACGAAACAGCGCGCGGGCCACTTGCGACCGTTCCATTTCCACTTGGCCGAGCGCCGACGACGACCAGTGCATTTGCAACGCCGTGTACAACGCGGCCAACAACAGGCTCGCCAAGCCGAGGGCCAGCACGATCTCCAACAACGTGAAGCCGCGAACAAAGTCGGAAGTCGGAAGTCGGAAGTCGCAATTTCGTTCCGCCTTCCATTCCGCCTTCCGAATTCCGACTTCCGACTTCCTCATGGCGTCGTCTCCTCCGTCGTGGCCTGCTGCGCGGCGGTCCACACCAGTGGATCGCGAATCAGGCGTCGGAGCTGATACTCGTTCGATGACAGTCCGCCCTGCCCCGGATGTTTCACCGTGACGATCACCGACAACGCGTCTGCGTGATGAGTGCCGGACTCGACTTGCAGGCTCCACGTCCAACTGGCGTCGTCGTCGAAGGCTGTGTCATTGGTCGATGTCAGCGGAACCGCACCGGCTACGACTTCATTCAGCTTCGACTCGCACCGCAAGATCGCCTGCGTCGAGAGCCGCGCCTGCACGGCGGCTCGCACGCCGCCGTACCACAACTGACTCAAAGCGGCCAAGGCTCCAAGAAACAAACCGAGCGACAGCAGCACTTCCAACAGCGTCAGGCCCCGCCGCCGACAATCTCGATCGATCGCTCGAATGCGATTCTTCATCACCGCCTCCGTGTTTCAATGCGAGAGACAGTCACGCCACCGGTGAATCCACGCACGGTCAGTCGGATTTGCCGATTGGTTGCGTCGATCACTGCCAGTTCAGAATCCGCTGCCGAGCCGTCGGGCTGAAACGTCACCGGAGCACTCCAACCAACCTGAGCTAGTTCATAGGCGTTCGCCATCCCCACGACCAACTCTTGAGGCAACCGCTCCACGGTCAGAGGCACACCGTTGACATCACTGCTGAACTTGATTCCTTTGGGCAACTCGCCGGCAGTCGGTCCAATGGCCGCATTCGCGGGAGACGCCGCCCCGCCTGCACTCGAAGCCGCGGTCGCGGGAAGGGCAGACTCCACCGGCATCCAGAGATACCGGCGACCGCCTGGCTCGAATCGAAGCTGCCAAGCGGCACTGGAATCGAGGGCTTTCAAGCGAACGGTCGCCAGATGCACACGAGCACGCTCCGCCGCTTCTTTCAACGGCTGATCGGCCATCATCCGCAGCACGGGCGGAAAAACCACGCCGGTGATGATCAGTAGGATCACCAACACCAGCAGCATCTCGGCAAACGTGAAGCCGTCACGAGCCAGACTTCGCCGTCGATGGAACCTGTCACGACACATGACTCATCGCCGCTAGTTCTGCGACCAATTGTTGATGTCATCACCCGTGTCGTCTTGCCGATCCGGGCCG
>CAMDRI010000158.1 GCA_945906725.1 Candidatus Kuenenia stuttgartensis
CCCCGCAGCTCCTCGACAATCCCTTCGCACATCAGCTCGCTCCATGCTTGTTTGGCAGATCAATCTCTGCCTCAAGCTCTGGCGCAAATCTCATGCCGTGGGTCGGCCCATCGCCGTTGGAATTGTCAGAGTTGTGTATAAACGACAGGCGCCGAACCCGCCCCGAATTTCCGCCGGGGCTTCCGGTTTGGTATCCCACGTTTCGTGCTGCGGCGGACCGCCGCCGAGGAACATCACGATCACCGATTTCGCCCGGCCCAGCGCGGTGCCGACATCGGTGGCTGTTTGCCCGGACGCCAAGGTCGGCAATGTCAGTCCGCCAAAGCCGAGTCCACCGACACGCATCCATTCCCGACGGGTGAAACCGCCGCCGCGTACCGAAGCCGGCTGATCCATAATTCGCCACATGAGAGTTCGCTCCGCCCCGTTCCAATCTCAATTCCCTGCGGCTTCGTGTCCGAACTGCATTCACAATGCAGTTTAGCATGTCAATTCACAATCAGTTTAGCATGTCACGACTTCGGTTTCGTCGGTTAAACCGACATTTCCCATATGGGTTGAGCCGGGAGACACTCCGGGCTCGCAATGCCTCGCGTCTTAACATCGCTCCCCTCTGCATCTATCGTGCGGAAAATTCTTGCTGGTTTTCCGGTTTCCGGTTCATCGGGAACCTTGGGGGGAACCGTTAATCAAGGCCTTTTTTTAGGGTGGTATCAAAACTAGTGAGGTGGATGTTTTGAGGCATGGCCCCGATGTCCAATTGTTGATTTGCCGTCCGTTTTTCGGATCAAAAGCGATGCCGAGAGAAACGGAGGCAGGCTCTGCTGGGAAGCAACCTGCCAAGGGATATCTTGGTCTCCGATGCGCCAATGGCGTGTCAGGCCCTTGCCGAAGCGACTCGACAAGGGCCGTTTGCTTTCTCGGCACATTGGACCTCGCAGCCATGACTCAGAAAATCCACGACCATTCCAGACAGAATCCACTTTCATAACACCAGCCACCAAGGTTCCCGTTGAAGCGGTTTCTCCCCCGATTCCTGAATCCGAGGCTCCGCGCTCACGATTAGCCGAGCGACTGCGTATGATCCGCCGCCCTCGCGGAGCTTGGTGGAATCGAAATGGCATCGCGAGCAGAAAATTGCTTCAAACCAGCGGTGCGGTGAACGACGTGAGCGGCGGCGAATCGACAAACTCTCTTGGTGTTCTACGACTTAGCCGCGTGCTGATGCCGTTGTTCGTGGCCATGCTGATGCTGAGCGCTGGGTCCGATTTCGCGTTCGCCGATGAATCGCTGTCAGTACGAATCGGGTTCGATCAGAGCTTCAAGGTCGGTCAGTGGACTCCGATCGTTGTCGAAAACGTGTTGCCGAACGCACAAGTTTGCGAGGCGATCGTCATTGATCCGGATGGTGTGGGTGTG
This sequence comes from Candidatus Kuenenia stuttgartensis, assembly GCA_945906725.1. GTDB lineage: Bacteria > Planctomycetota > Planctomycetia > Planctomycetales > Planctomycetaceae > SXKJ01. Next base: position 1,420 of record CAMDRI010000158.1, read on the forward strand.
TCACATCCACTGATACGGCAGGTCGCTAATGGCGCGACTCGTTGGACCGGAGTCGTGCGCAGCGGTCGATTGGACGGCGGACTGGAGGTGCGTGTCCGCAGCGATGGTTCTACGCCACTTCAGTCTCAGAAAATGCTGGCGTCGCGAGTCTCGAAGAGCACAGCCCACGATTCCGGTTCCAGCGATCCGAACACCTGTTTTCCGCTGCGGCAGTCCGAGCCAGTTTGGTTGGAGATCGGCACAGCGATCGAATTGTTGAAGCCGGTTAACGCATTGCACGCGATTCGATCGGAGTCGCTTCCAAACATCGTTGAGACTCCTTGGGCGTTGGATGGCGTCGATGGAATTTGGGTGACCAGTCGCGTGGCGTTGAGCGATGCGGCTCGCGTGGAATTGGAAAGGTGGCTGCGTCGTGGTGGTCATCTGGTCGTGACGATTGCGATGGACATCGACGAGTTTCAACAGACGCCGTGGGCCGGGTTGCTCAAAAGCGTCGTCGAACCGCGCACGCGGACTCGGACGACGGATCTGAGCGGCATCGAGGGCTTCACGGTGCAAGGCCGAAAAATTCTCGGCGCGAATCGCGCTCCGGTACCAGTTACAACTCTGTCGCGGAGCGAAGGCCAAATCTTAGCCTCTTGTCTGGAAGGCCCGCTTTTGACGCGAGCCGGTTTTGGATTTGGACTGATCACCGCGTTCGGGATTGATCCGACCGTCCCACCAATGTCGCGCTGGGACGGCCGCACCAATTTTGTAAAGCGGTTGTTGCTCGCCACGGCTGACGCAGAGTCCGCGAAGTCACCCGCCAGGTCATCGTTGTCGCAGAGCGGCATCACCGACTTGGCATCGCAGTGGCGCGCCGCGGCAATTTACATTCCCGAAGTCGCGCGTCCCACTTTGTGGGGCGCCTTGGGATTGCTGTTGGTGTACGCGGTCGTGATTGGTCCGCTCGATTATTTGCTGGTTCACAAACTGCTGAAGCGTCCGCATTGGACTTGGGCCTCACTGCCGTTGTTGGTGGCCGTGACGAGCCTTGGGACAGTCTGGTTGGCCCGCGCGGCAAACGGTGATGTGGCAAAGCTGACGCAGTTGGACGTCGTGGATATCGACGCTGTTCGGCAAGAGGTGCTCGCTCGATCCTGGGCGACGGCCTACGCGACGGAAAACACGTTGTGGAATGTCGAGGCCGCACCAACTCGGCTGTCCGCCAATCACCCGCAAAAGATTCTCAGTTGGCTGGGCTTCCCAGAAAACGCCTCCGGCGGAATGTACCGCGACAGTGGATTCGACATCGGACACGCTGTCGCGCGGTCAGCGGTGGATCGCTCGTCGCTCGGCGGCATTCCTGTTGCGCAGTGGTCATCGAAGTCGTTGACCTCGGAGGCGATCTGGACCTCAGAGAGGCCGCTGATCGAATCACAGCTCACCAGCAGCGTTGCGGGTGAACTGTATGGCTCCATCGTGCATAACCTGCCGTTTGATTTGCTCGATTGGGTCGTCGTGATTGACAAATGGATCTATCGCCCGCGACCACGCGCTGGAGAAGAGCCACCGCCTTGGCCTGCTGGCCAGGTATGGACTCCCAGAGACGACCGCAACTACGGCCGTGAGCTGCGCGGTTTTCTGCAACGCGCCACCGCGACGAAGAAGCAGGCCAAAAAAGGTGCCGTCCAAGAGGATGTATTGATTGAGAAAGAGCGCTACAACCCGATGAATCTCGATCCGACGGACATCTTGCAAATGATGACGTTGCATGAATCGGCTGGCGGCAAGGCGTACACGGGACTGGATCATCACAGTTTGAGCGACTTCGACATGACGCCGCTGCTCTCGCTGGATAGAGCCATCGTGATCGCTCGCGTCACGGAGCCGACCACCGAATGGCGGTTCAACGGAGAAGCTCGACGCCCGACAAGACACCACGGATTCGTTCGGTTCGTGTTGCCGATTGGAAGAATCGGCGATGCGTCCGGTTTTCGATTCCTGCCAAAGCTGGAACCCAATGCGCCGACTCCTCAGGAATCGGAACAAAAGCCGAAAGACAAAGACTCCGCCCCCAACGAAACCAAGACGCCGTGATCGAAACCAACCAACTCACGAAACGTTACGGTGACTTGATCGCCGTGAATAACATCAACCTCAAGCTGTCCGAAGGGGATGTCTTCGGGTTCATCGGACCCAACGGTTCGGGCAAAACGACCACGATGCGGATGCTGGCGACGCTGCTCAGTCCCGATTACGGCGAGGCCTACATCTGCGGCAAGTCGATCTACACGAACCCGCAGGAAATTCGCCGGCTGGTCGGCTTCATGCCCGACTTCTTCGGCGTGTATGACGACATGACGGTCATCGAGTACCTCGAATTCTTCGCCGCCGCGTACCGCATCAACGGCCCGGCTCGGCGAGCGGTCTGCGAGGAAAAACTCGAACTCGTGGACATGGCCTTCAAGCGTGACGCGATGGTCAACCAACTGTCACGCGGCCAAACGCAACGCATCGGCCTCGCTCGCGTGCTGCTGCACGAACCGCAGGTGCTGCTGCTCGATGAACCCGCCAGCGGCCTCGACCCGCGGGCTCGCATCGAGATTCGCAACTTGCTGAAAAAACTCGGAGAGATGAAAAAGACTGTCATCGTCAGCAGCCACATCCTGCCGGAACTGGCGGACGTCTGCACCCGCGTCGGGATGATCGAGAAAGGCATCCTCATCGTGGACGGCTACGTCGACGAGGTCATGCGCAAGGCACGCCGCAGCATTCTGTTGTTAATTCGCGTGAAAGATCGACTCGACGCTGCCGCTGCTTTGATCGAACAACACGCCAGCGTGCAGTCGCTCGAAACCAAGAACGGGACGATCTACGCGACACTCAATTCCGACGTGCTCGATTACAGCGAACTTCCGACCCTGCTGCTGGAGAGCGGCTTCAAGCTGACGCTGTTCCGCGAAGAAGAGGTCAACCTCGAAACCGCTTTCATGGAATTGACCAAAGGTTTGGTGCAGTAACGACGTCGCATCTTCCTGTTGAGTAAAACCTCTGCGTCAGCGAGCCGCGAAACGCCTCTGGGCATACGATTCCAAAAAACCGCACGACGAGTAACGGAACGTACCAATCGGTATCGCTGGGGCGGCTTCGTTCCACGCCAGAAGGAACTTTTCGGAGCGCCGGAAATTCAACTCGCAACAAGATGAGCTCCGTAAGTTAAGTATGGTCGAGGATGAAGCCTTGCATCATCTCGCCGTCACACTTTGGGCAGCGTTTTTCGACCTCGTCGGATTCAAGAATCGGTTCGCTCATCTCATTCTCCCCAGCAAACGAGACTTCCGTCGTTTCCTTCAGCCCCGATCACAAGGCAGCCCTCACCCACTGCCGGTGAGGCCGAAATCCCGCGGCCGGGGACTTGATGCTTTTCGATCAGCGTTCCGTCGGCGAGTTTCACTTCGTAGAGGAAACCGTCTTTCGAGCCGACGAAGACTCGGTCACCGACGACGACCGGAGAGCTGTTGACTTGGCCGCGAGTCGCCAGCTTCCAGACCCCTTTGCCGGTGGCTCGGTCGATGGCGTGGAGTTGTTTGTCCTGGCCGCCGATCAGCACCAGTTTGTCCGTCAGCGCGGCGGACGAGTGATACGGTTGATCACGCTGGTCGTCGCTGTACCGCCAAAGAATTTCCTTCTTGCGCCAATCGAGACAGATGACTTCACTCTCGTGCGTGCCGACAAACAGCAGGTCGCCGCTGACGGCGGGGGACGCGATCAAAAATCGCTCTAGCGGCATGTCCGCAAATTGCTCGCCGGTTTCGATATCGATGGCTCGCATGTGCTGGTCGCAGCCAGTCACGAATGTGTGCTTGCCGGACACTGCCGGCGAGCCGTTGACGCGATCCTCGGTCTGATACTGCCAGAGCTTCGTGCCGTCGGTCGCCTTCAGGCAGTACAAGGAACTGTCGTAGGAGCCGAAGATCAGCCGATCGCCGACGACATTCGCAGCCGCGATGATTTGCCCGTTCGAAGCAAACGTCCATTTCTTCTTGCCCGTTTTTCGATCGATCGCGTGAAAGACGCCGTCTTCGTCACCGGCAAACACGCCGTCGGCGGTCACCGCCGGAGACGACTGAAAGCCCGGCAGAAACGAATTCTTCTCCACTTTTTCGAGCGTGCGATACGACCACACGACATCACCGGTCGAGAGTTTCAGGCAGAGCATCTCGCCGCTGAGGGCACCGACATAAACGTGCTCGCCGACGATCGCGGCGGTCGAGGTGAAGCCGTCTTTCGACATGATTTTCCACTTCTGCTTGAGCTTGCTCGGCAGCACACTGCTCGCGACGCCAGCCAAGTCCGCCGTGCGACGAAACGTCGGCCAACTCGTGTCGAGCTTCACCGGCTTCGTCTCTTGAGCTGAAGCGGTCAACGACGACAACCACGCGATGACGATGATCGCAGGAAAAAAATTGCATAACGGCCATCGGTTTTCGGCCATCGGGCATCGGCCGAAATTGCCTTCACGGACCCCTAACCCCTGACCCCTAACCCCAGTTCTTACATGGCACATTTGTAAAGCTCCTCCAAACTGAGGGCATCCACGGGACGCGGGTTGAACTTGGCGGTCCATTGGGCGGCCGCCTCGCTCGCCATCACGGGGATCATTCTCTGAGTGACACCGCACGCCGACAAGCAGGTCGGCAGATCGACCAGGTCCGCGAGTTCGGTGATGCGGTTCGCCAGGAATTCGCCGGGTCGCGGATCGTCGGCCGGGCACAACGCTGCATCGGCCGCGAATTCTCCGAACAGGTCGTTGACCAACGACGCATTGAAGCGAATCACATGCGGCAACATCACGGCGATGGCGACGCCGTGCGTCAAACCAAAGTGAGCCGAGAGCGGATTGGCCAACGCGTGAGCCGCTCCCAGCATCGAATTTTCAATCGCCGCACCAGCAAAATGGGCCCCCAACAGCATCGCCCCGGCATCGGTCAGCAGGGTTGTCCGGTCGGTGTGACCGAGTTGTTCCTCGCAAATCACTGCGGGAAACGCCAACGATAACAACTGCCACGCGCGTCGGCTGAAACGCTGCGAAAGGGGGGTTCGCGCCGTTGTGACGTGCGCTTCGATCGCATGGCTGATGGCATCAATGCCGGTTGCGGCGCAGACGGATGGCGGCATCGAGAGGGTCAGTTCGGGATCGAGAATGGCGATCCTGGCGGCCGCCTTTTTGTCGCCGCAGGCCATCTTCATGTGCGTTTTGGAATTGGCAATCAGGGCGAACGATTGCGCTTCGCTGCCGGTGCCAGCGGTCGTGGGGATCGCGATCAGCGGGAGCATCGGCTTTGACGCTTTGCCGATGCCCCAATAGTCCTCCATGTGGCCGCCATTGGTCAGCAGAAAGTTGATCCCTTTCGCGCAGTCCATGCTGCTGCCGCCGCCCAGTCCCACGATCAAGTCGATCTTCGCCTGTTGAGCGACCTCCAAGCCGCGCTCGACATCGGCGGTGGTTGGATCATGCCGGACTTCGTCAAAAACGGTGACTTGCAAGCCGGCCGCTTTCAGAGATTCCACAGCGTGTTGCTCGTGCCCCGCTTGAGCCAAGCCTTGGTCCGTGACGAGCAACACTCGCTGGCCCGTCAGCTCGCGAGCCAATTCCCCCAGACGCTTCGAACTTCCCGGACCAAACAGGACTTGAGTCTGTTTGGAATTTAGCGACACCGGCCCTGCCGAATCATCCAGATTGTCGAGCAAGTCCAGCGCAGTCATACGGAAACTCGTCGGAGGGGGTTGAGGCGGGATCGTCCGGCAGGAACGCTCAGAAAGCGTTGGCCGGATTCTACGGCGACGAACGAGCCGAGGCCAAGTGCTGCTCAATCGGCAAAGTTTGACAAGTCTCGCGCAACCACGCCGATTCTGTGAATTGCTCTGGCGGAACAACGTGTCCCCCGGCCGAGGCAATGTTCCGGCGATTGGCGTTGGCTCGTCCGGCGCGTGAAGAGATGCCGGTTGTCCCTCCGATAACGACTAGCGAATCCCCAGCGTGGCCGATGCGTCTCGCATCGGTCCGATTTGACGCTCGGATGCGAGACGCATCCGCCACGACGACACGGAAAGTCATGTCATGCCCGAACCACTCACCCCGCAAACCGAAGTCGAAGCTCTGCGACAGGAAGTAGCGGCCTTGCGGCATAAGCTGTTGCAGTCGCAGCGGCTGAGCACCGTCGGAGCGCTGGCCTCGTCGGTGACGCACGAGTTCAACAACATCCTCACGACGGTCATCAACTACGCGAAGATGGGGCTGCGTCACAAAGACGCCAACTCTCGCGACAAGTCGTTCGACAAAATCCTCGCTGCCGGCCAACGAGCCGCGAAGATCACCACCGGAATGTTGTCATACGCTCGCGGTCGGGGCGACCGCCGTGAACCGTACGACCTCGTCACGCTCGTCCAAGAAGTACTGGTGCTCGTCGAGAAAGACTTGCAGATGCATCGTGCTCGCTTGGAGACCAACTTCTCCGAGCACCCGCAAGCCGAAATCAATGCCGGACAGATTCAACAAGTCCTGCTGAACTTGATCATCAACGCACGCCAAGCCATGCCCAACGGCGGCCGGTTGCTGATCTCGGTCACGTCAAACCGAGAGTCCGGATTCGCCGAGATCGGCGTCCGAGATAGCGGCTGCGGCATCGCGCCCGAACAACTCAAAAAGATCTTCGACCCATTTTTCTCGACCAAGCAAGCGGACGAGAACGGTCAAGGGGGCAGCGGCCTCGGCTTGTCGTTGTGCCGGGAAGTCATCGAGAGCCATCACGGCCGCATCCGCGTCGAGAGCACCGTCGGCGTTGGCACACAATTCACGCTCAAGCTGCCGCTGGTCGCTGCAACGGCCGGTTTAATCGGCCCCACGAAGCCGATGCAGAAGGTCGGATAAACGTAGCCGGCACACTCCGTATGCCGAAGGTTTCGCTCACGGAGTGAGCGGTCTACGATGGGGCCATGCGACACCGAGTTCTCATTGCTGGCTTGTTTCACGAAACGCACACGTTCTTGACCGAGCGAACTCCGTGGTCCGCCTTCTCTATGAGACGCGGTGGCGAGTTCTTCGCCGCTCGTGGCGACGGATCGCCGCTCGCCGGTGTCTTGGAAGTCGCTGACGAGCGTGGCTGGGAAGTGATCCCGACCATCGACGCGCGAGCCACTCCCAGCGGGACCGTCGAAGACAGCGTCTTCGAGCAATTCTGGTCCGAACTCCGAACCACCGCCGAGTCGGTGCTTCAACAAGGCATCGATGGCATCTATTTGGTACTGCACGGCGCGATGGCTACGGAGACCATCCCTGATCCCGAAGGCGAACTGGTTCACCGTCTACGAGCCTTGTCCGGATGCGACAAGGTTCCGATTGGCGGAGTGCTCGATCTGCACGGCAACATCTCTCGCGAGTTCGCCGAAGCCACGCAAGCGTTCGTCGCGTACCGCAAGAATCCGCACATCGACGCCTGCGAAGCCGCTCGCGACGGCGCGAGGTTGTTGGATCGGGTCATGCTGCTCGGACGCTGGCCGATCACGCTGCACGCCGCTCCTGGCATCGTCTGGCCGCCGACCGGCGTGAGCACACAGGACGAGCCGATGCGAGTGCTCGAAGAACGCGCCCGCGAAATTGAACGAGCGCATCCCGATATCGCCTCCGTCAACGTCTTCGCGAGCTACTCGTTCGCCGACACGCCCGACACCGGAGTGTCCTTCACCGCCGTGACATTCGGTGATCCCGACGAAGCCTGCCGCACGCTGCAGTCGCTATGCGACGAAGCGACCCGACGACGTGAGCAGGGCAATGTCGTGCCGCCGTCGCTCGAAAGCGTGTTGCCGACAGTCCAAGACGAAGTCGCACGCGGCGAGATACCGGTCATCATCGTCGAACCGTCCGACAATATCGGCGGTGGTGCTCCCGGCGACCTGACTCATGTGTTTCGAGCTCTTGTCGAGCACGGCATCGGAAATTCTGCGGTCGTCATCAACGATCCAGCCGCTGTGTCAGAAGTGAGATCAAGGCCGATTGGCTGGTGTGGATTGCTGACATTTGGTGGACGCAGTGATCCACGATTTGATACACAGGTGATGTGCGAAGTCGAATTGCTCTCGGTCAGCGATGGCCAATTCACGCTCGAAGATCGGCACAGCCATCTCGCTTCGATGTGCGGAGTCCAGATCGACATGGGGCCGTGTGTGGTCGTGCAACATGCTGGCATCCGAGTTCTGCTGACCAGCCGCAAGACGCCGCCGTTTGATCTCGGCCAACTTCGCAGCCAAGGGATCATTCCGGAGTCGCTTGCGGTCATTGGCGTCAAAGCGGCGGTCGCGCATCGCCAAGCCTACGATCCGATCACGAAACACAGCCACACGGTCAACACGCTCGGCCCCTGCACGAGCGATCTGCGATCGCTCCCATTTGAGCAAATCCGCCGGCCGATCTTTCCACTCGATTCGTAGGATGGGCACTCTTGCCCGTCCGTTTCCGGCAAGACGGACAAGAGTGCCCATCCTACGCCAAAATTGCGTCGATCGGCTGTCCGAAGTCGATCTCCAACCGCTTGCGGCCGGGAACTTCGAGGCGGCGTGCGTCGAGGCCGAGTTGATGCAGCACTGTCGCGTGCAGGTCAGTGACGTAGTGGCGATCTTCGACGGCGTGGAAGCCAAGCTCATCGGTCTTACCGTGAGCGATGCCGCCCTTCACACCGCCGCCGGCCAGCACAATCGAGAAGCCGTAGGGATGATGGTCTCGGCCGTTCGAGTTTTGTGCTCCGGGCGTGCGGCCGAACTCAGTGCCGATGACGACCAGCGTTTCGTCGAGTGTGCCGCGACGCTTCAAATCTTTGATGAGCGCGGCGATCGGCTGATCGACTTCACGACAGAGCTTGCTGTGTCCGGCTTGCAGATTTCCGTGAGCGTCCCAGGCACCGGCTCCGCCGTCGCTGCCGTGAAAGATTTGGATGAAGCGGACACCTTGCTCGGCCATGCGGCGAGCGGCGAGGCATTGTTGGCCGAACGTCTTCGTCACCGCTTGATCGAGTCCGTACATCGACTGTGTCTCGGCGGTTTCCTGGCCGAAATCCACAAGGTTCGGCACGGCCGTCTGCATCTTGAACGCGAGTTCGTAGGAGCGAATGCGAGCCAGCAACGCCGGGTCGTCCGGGTATTCGACCGCCGCGAGCTTGTTCAGCCGGCCGAGCAACTCGAATTCGCGGCGTTGCTCTTCGACGAACACGTCGTTGCCCGGCTGAGCGAACGGTAGTGGGTTGGCCGGATCGACCGACAACTGCACGCCGTTGTGGGCCGGGCCGAGATAGTTGGCTCCGTGCCCCCCGATGCCGCCACAGCAATCGGCGATCGGCGTCCCCATCACGATGAACTGCGGCAGCGAGTCGTTCAGCGAACCGAGTCCGTAATGCACCCACGAGCCAATCGTCGGGTATGGCCCTTCGAGCGAATGCCGGCCGGTGTGAAACTGAAGCTGTGCTCCGTGATTGTTGTCGGTTGTCCACATCGATCGCACGACGGCCAGGTCGTCCGCGCACTCGCCGACGTGCGGCCACCAATCGCTGATCGCCAACCCGCCCTCGCCGCGCGGCCGCCAGCCAATCTGCATCGGGTAAATGTGCGGATGAACTTTGTGCAGTCCGGCGATGACTTCACGCAAGTTCTTCTTCAAGTATGGCGATTCGAGATACGACTTGTACGGCGATTCCTCAAACGTCTTCCCGGCCCACTTGTTGAGTTCCGGCTTCGGATCAAACGTCTCCATCTGGCTCATGCCGCCGATCAAGAAAATCCAGATGACCGACTTGGCTTTTTGCTGTCGCACCGGCAGCCCGCTCGGCGGAGTCCACGCTATCTGCGATTCCGCTCGCGCGATGCCATCGCGATTAAGCATGGCTCCCAGCGCCAAGCTGGTGAGGCCCATGCCGAAGTCGGAGAGAAAGGCTCGGCGATGAATGTTGTTGGATGGCGACATGGCTGTCATCCCTCAAATCACAGAGACGATGGTTGGCCAAAGAAGCAGGCAAACCCGAATCGGCCGACAGACTAACGCCCGCTGATTACGACTCACTGTAGCAGAAATTGATTCTTTCCTGTTGACGGCATCGTGCCTTTTTCGAGGTAACAAAACGCAAAACCCTGAAATGCACTCTATTCCGTGAAGTTTTTGAGCAAGCCGATAACTTGTAATTCCTTGCCGAAGAATGGACGGCAGTTTTTGTGCTACCTTCGGGAATGCTCGGCAACCGATTACGGCTTGGATGAACGTCTGACGAGTCAGATCGGAACCCTTGCCGGGCATCGGGTACGTTGCTTTGGCTGATTCAATTTGGAAGGGGCAACGAGATGACGATCTTGAGCAAGAAGTTGTTGGCAAGATTGCAGCCGCAGTGAAGATCGAGCCTTGGGACGTTTGGTTACGGCTGGATGAGATTGTGACGAAGATTGCTGACCGAGCAGATGAGCGACTGGAGATGCAGGGACGGTGATGCTGGGACGGTTGTCTGTCATTATGGCTGCCACGAGATTGGCTCAATGGTCCGACAGAAGGAAGCAACTGATGGTCCGATTCATTCCAGCGGAGGAATTGGACTAGCCCACGTTTTGCGTGCGCGCAACGTAGCGCGTATTGTGACGCGTGAGGGGCGAAGTTCATGTCAAAACGTCGAGTGTTTACGAGGGAGTTCAAAGTCGAAGCCGTGTCGTTGGTGTCTCGGCAAGGATTGAGTTTCGCGGAAGCGGCTCGGCGATTGGAGATCGGTCAGAACCTGCTGCGGAAGTGGCGGGATCAGTTGGCGGCGGAAGGCTCGCAGGCGTTTGCAGCCAAAGCTCAGCCGTCGGCGCTGGAGGAGGAGAACCGCCGTCTTCGATCCGAGAACGATCGGCTGCGAATGGAACGCGAGATATTAAAAAAAGCGACGGCCTTCTTCGTGAAGGAGTCGCGATGAGATACGCCTTCATTGAGCGGCATCGGACCGAGTGGCCAATCGTGATTCAATGCGAAGTGCTGCGGGTGTCTCGCAGT
>CAMDRI010000159.1 GCA_945906725.1 Candidatus Kuenenia stuttgartensis
TTGAGGTCCGCCTCCAGCTTCGCCGCCTCCTGCGAGACGGCATCAAGCTGCTTGGAGTCTTCTGCGGTTTGTGCCTGCGCCGGCGCTTCCGCCTTTTGAGCGAATGCAATCGAACCGAACAAAAGCATCCCTGAGAACACGGCAATCAAATTTCGGAGCATGGCAATTCCCCAAATCCAGATCATCAATCCAAAGTCACATCGAATGTTCGATAACTCACGCTCAAATCATGGCCCAACATCAGGCCGACTCCCAACAACGCCGTTCGTCCGGGACTCCCGACCACTTCCACTTCTCTGATTTCACCAAACCACGGAATCCAGGCTCGGAATGCATCCAGTGATCGAACGACACCATCGGCTAAGCCTGCCCCGATCTCTGCACACTTGCTTAACCCCAACTCTTCAATCGTTTTCGTCGGAAGGACCAAATCGCCATTGAATGCTGTATCAACCCAAGCGCTGACAACCTTGCCAACTGTTACCGCGCTGGCTCGAACTTCAATTTCGATCAGCGATTGTCCTTGCTCGGTAACCGTCCCCTTCATGATTCGAGATGTCCAATCTCAATCGCGGCACGATGTCCGACTCGCATCACAAACGGATATTTGTCTGGCTGAGCGTGCCTCGCGGCCTGAATGGCCTCACTCAACGTCTTCCCGAAAAAGTAGGTTCGCGACTGCGGCTCAATCGCGACGAATTCATTCGGATGCGTCGCCTCCAAAGTCGCACGCAACTCGGAGTCATAAAATTCCGTGGCCGCTTGCGCGAGTCCTGATTGTTGAACTGTTGCAACCATATTGTTCTCCAGGCCGCTCTCAATTCCCTTTCGGAGCCGCCGCGTTTTGTCTCTCCGCTTTGTTCAGCGCTTCCGAAATCTTCTTCGCATCTCCGGCGAGCGGGCTTTCCGGATAGTCGCCGATGAGCTGATCGAAGCGCTTTCGAGCCTCGGCCTTGCGGTCCATGCGGTACAGACAGCGGCCGTAGTTGAACAAGATCACGTCCAGGAACTTCGCATCGGGATGGTTTTCGAGCACCGTCTCGAAGATGTCCACCGCGCGAGCGTAGTCCTTCTGGCGGTAGTAGTAGTTCGCCATCTGAGCGACCGCCTCGCCAACTCGCCCGCTCTCCGGAAAGTTGTCGAAGACCTTTTTGTATTCCTGAAATGCGCGGTCGAAGAGTTGCGCCTTCGCGGCTTCGGACGTCTGCTGGTCGGCCATCTTGTCGTAGCACTGAGCGATACCGAACTGAGCCTCTCCGCGCAGTTGGCTAGTCGGCATGTTGACTAACCGCTGATAAACGCCGATCGCGCGGTTGAAGTTGCTCTGCTTGAGAGCGACATCAGCCAGTTGCAGCAACGCGTCATCCACGAAACCACTGTTGGGAAAATCGCGCTGCAATCGCTCGGCCATCGCGGCGGCGAGCTCCAGCTTGTCCATCTCGTAGTAGATCTTCCAAAGTTGCACATAGGTTTCTTCGAGCAACTTGCCACCCAGCTTCGTCGCCTCAGACATGATTTCATCGCACAGATCGAGAGCCTGCTCGTACTTCGCATCGGCGTTTTTCTTTAGCCCGAATTCCTTGTACCGATTGCCGATGTTGGTCAGCGCGTGGGCCGTTTTGAGTTGCGTTTGCACTCGTAGTTCGCGGTCGGAGATCAACGCCTTTGTGACTCGCACGCCTCCGAGGTTTCCTTCAATCGCCTTCGCGTCGAATGCGACCGTCCGCGCTTCCGTCGTCGTGTTTTTGTCGTCCTTGTACGTCAGTCGCACAAAGTCTCCGGGCAAAGCTTGCAACGCATCGTCCGTGGAAATGACCGCCTCGGCCTTGGCCAACGCGACGGTCGCACGGAACACACCTGAGTGAATCGAATTGTCCTCGACTGGCCTTACCGCAGGTTGAATCGCCGGGGCGGCAGGTTTCTTCTCGTCCTTCGTCGGCGGAGCACCTTCCGTCGTATTGGGTTGGCTGACGGCATTCGCCGCCGTGGTTTTTGGAGCTTCGGTCGCATCGTCGGCGGCCGGCTTCTTTTCGAACTGATTCTCGACCTTGACCTCTGTCAGCGTGATTTCAACGCGATCCACTTTCTTGAACTTCTCGATCTTCGGCTCCCCTTCGTCGTCGGTTGCGACCGCCTTGCCGGACTTTTTGAGTTCGACCAACTCATTCTCAATTTCCTCATCGGTCTTCGGCCGGACGACCTCGACAGTCGCCTTGATCGTGTCGGCGGCATCGGTCAGGTCGCGATCCGCGTCGATGATTTGCAGGTTGATCGTCTTGCCCAGCACCACGCCGCGCAGCGTTTCCTTGAACGCTCCGTCGGTGATCGACAGCAACCCGTTGCCGACGACCGTGACCTTGTGCAACAACTTGCGGTTGAATTGCTTGTCGGCCGTTTGTTCGTCGATGTACGAGACCTCAACGGTGTCATCTCCCTTCAGTTCCAGCGTCCCGTTGCCGGACTGTGGCTTGCCGAGTTTCGTCAGCAAACTGCCCAAAGCGATCCGCACGTTACGGCCGACCGAGAAACATTCAACGATCTCTTTGTCGCCGCTGGTCGCGATGCACTCGATCTTGATGGACTGACCCGGTTCGAGCGCCGACAGGTCCGCGTCTTCGATCTTCACGAAGAGCCGCTTTCCTGCTTCCAACTTCTCGACTTTGCCCTCTTCGCTGGCCAGCGTCGTGCCGACTTTTTCCAGCGCTGAGATCGCTCGGCTGTAGTGGCCGAGTTGGAAGTGGCCGAGACCGATGTAGTAGTACGCCTCGTTGACTTGCTTGCTGACGGGATATTTCTCGATCACGTCGCGCATGACCTGAAAACACTTGCCGAAGTTACGAGCTTCATAAAAACAGATACCGGCTTTGAGCGTCGCCTCGGCCCGCTGCTCTTCATCCTTGTTCTCTTCCGCCGCGACCGCCTCGAACTGGGCACGCGCCTTGTCGTATTGCCGGTCCCTTTGGAGAAAGAAATTTCCCAAACGCATGTAGGCTTCGTACCGCACTTTGCTCTTGGGATACCGCTCAATCACCGACTGCCAAATCTCGACCGCTTTCGAGACTTCATCCCCCTCGTAACGAGCGTCTCCGGCCTCGACCAACTTCTTGGCGGCCCGATCCTCAACGATCGAACCTTTGAGCGCGGGAGCCTCTTTGGTCTTGGCTGCGTCCTGGCTCCACGCCGAGCCGCTCAGCCAAATCGAAACCGCTCCACAAACCACAGCCGCACCAATTCGAGACGCACGCATGTGAGTAATCCATGATCGCGCACGTCCCTGTGCTGCTGTGAGTTCACAAGCATCCTAACTTGTTCGTCAATAATCTTACGAATGCGGGGTCAAACTACCGCACGATAAGGTCTCATTTAATCGCGTCGCTTACCAGCCCTGTGGAACCCGCTCACTAAAATCGAGCCGCTAATTGGGCCGGTTGCGCGTTCGCTTTGTCGAACAGCCACATCATTCCTAGCGCAAGCATATTGTCCTAGCGCAAGCATATTGTGACTTTTCGTTGTCGCACTGACTACTTTCAAAACGCCGTGAGGCAGGCTGTTAACCTGCCTCAGGGACTATCTGAGCGTCATTCAAGGTCATTCGCGATTAGGCAAACAATTCCTTGATGGGCGCGCCATCCTCGACCAGTTTGAACGGGCGCTGGAGCGGCGTCATGACTTTCTTGTCCGGGTCGATGCCCAGAGCGTGGCAGAAGCTGGCGTGCAGGTTCGAGACCTTGACCGGATTGTCTTTTGGCTCAAAGCCATCTTCGTCGGACGTGCCAACAACCGTGCCGCCCTTGATGCCGCCGCCGGCCATGAAGCAGGTGAAGACGTTCGGCCAGTGATCGCGGCCAGAGTCTTTGTTGATCTTCGGCGTGCGGCCGAATTCGCTGAGCATGACGATCAGCGTCTTCTTGAGCATTCCGCTGTCGGCCAAGTCCGTGATTAACGAGGCCAACGCCGGGTCCATAATCTCCCCATGAGATTCCATCGCGGGGAAGTTGTTCATGTGCGTGTCGAAGCCGCCACGATTGACTTGCACGAATCGCACACCCGTCTCGACGAGTTGCCTTGCCACGAGACAGCCGCGACCGAACGGCGTGTCGCCGTATCGGTTCAACTGTGAAGTCGGCACTTTGTCGAGTTCAAATGCCGCCAACGCCGGGCTCCGCATCAGCGTGAGCGCTTCGTCGATCGAAGTCTGAGTCGATTTCAATTCCTTGTTCGACGACTTCTCAGCAAATCGACCATTGAACTTCTCAAGCACTTCAAGACGCTGATTGCCACGAGCCGAAGCGATCCCTTCCGGGAACGAAAGGTACGGGTCTTTCTCGCCTGGTCCGCCGATGAAGTACGCTTCGCACTTCTGACCGAGATAACTCGCCTTTGGGGCGCGACCACTGATCGTGACGTAGGCCGGCAGGTCGCCGAGTTGCTTCTTTTCCGAGGTCACCACCGAACCGAAACCAGGATGCAACAGGTTGGCGGTTTGGTTGTAGCTGGTCTGCAACTGATAGGTGCCTCGGCCGTGATCACCGTTGACGCCGGCGATCGAGCGAACCAACGCACAGTGCTCCATCACCTTTGCGACTTCCGGGAAGATTTGCGAGATCTTGATCCCCGACACCGACGTGTCGATCGCATCGAACTCACCACCGGTCGGCCGACCGGGCTTCGGATCAAACGTGTCGATGTGCGACATGCCGCCGCCGTTCCAGAAGAAAATGACGTGCTCGGCCGTCGGCGTGTGATCGGTCCCACCAAACGCGATCAAGTCGCGCATCGAGAAACCGAGGATCGAGGCTAGCGACGCCTGCAACACAGCACGGCGATTCATTTGGTAATCCAGGCAGCCCATGTCGAGTCCCTTTCTGAAACGGGTTAGATCGAAAGGATGGGTCGAGATACGAGACCCACCGGGGTTCAGGATTGGTGGGTCTCGCGATGCTCGACCCGCCCTACAAGTTAACGCAAGAAACGGAATTCGTTGCAGTTGAGCAGAATCCAGCGGAAGTCGGCCATGCCGTCGAACTGGTCCTTCTGAGCGGCAATGATCGACTTGGCTTCTTTGATTTCATTGGTGGTCGGCTCGCGAGTGAGGACTTCACGGTAAGCCAATTTGATGGCTCCGTCGAGGTTCTTTTGCTCGGCCAGCACTGCGTGCATCGGCTCGAATTCACCGACGCGAGATGCTTCGTGAATCAACTGGCCGTTGAGCATCATCAGAGCTTGTCGCATGTTGGGAGCGTGATCACGGGATTCACCCAGGATTTCACGATCGGTTTGGCCGAAGACCCGCAGGAAGTGTTCGGGAGCGGCTGGCGAAGACATTCGCAAAGACGAGCCGAACTTCGGATTGTCGTCGAAGGTCGCCTTCACATAGCGGTCGATGTAATCGACTCCGCGTCGTTGCGTCTGCATTTGAGCCCGCATCCGCTCGGCTTCGATCTCTTCTTTTGACATCACACGCATCTCTTCGACTTCGACTTTCTTACCATCTTCCTTGGCTTTGGCGAGCACTTTACCAAAGTCGATTTCGATCCCTTTTTCGAGGTTCGCGCCGGCGGCCGCCTCATCGTCTTCGTCAGCCGCTGGACCCTTCATGGCCATCTTCTGCTCAAACTTCATCGCGGTGAGAGCCAAGCCCTGGCGTCCAGTTCCCGGCTTGACCATTTGCGAGAGTTTCCAAGTGGTCTTCATGTTCTTGCCGGGCGTGTGCTTCACGTCGAACAGATGGCCGGCGGTGATGATGCTGTCGTACAGCGTCTCGCTGAGCATCCGCCGCATCGGCGTGGCGAGGAACGAGTTTTCAAGCTCTTGCTGATCCTGCTCGGCTAAGCCGTAAACGTGCGCCCGTTGGTAGACCTGACTGCTGACGATCAACCGCACGAGCGTTCGCAGGTCGTATCCACTGGCCACGAATTCGTCGGCGACATAATCAAGCGTCTTCGGATGACTTGGTGGGTTGTTGTCGCTGAAGTCGTCGATCGGATCGATAATGCCACGGCCGACGAGATCCGACCACACCCGGTTCACCAGGTTTTTCGCAAAGAACCGATTGCGGGGCGACGTCACCAATTCGGCGAGCTGCATTCGCCATTCGCTGGTCGTGTACAAGCCCGCCTTGATGTTGAGATCTTTGGCATCCTGCTTGGCCTGCTTCGTGATGGCATCGTCCTGCTTTTTGCCCTTCGCTTTTTCCTCATTCTCTGAAGCGTCCGCCAGCAGGTCATCAACGTCAGAGTCTTTCGCGCCAGCCTTCGCGAGAAGCGTGTCTTTCGCGGCCTTCTGCTTAGCTCGCAACGCATTCAGTCGAGCGATGTATTCTGGAGTTTCATTGGCGGCGACGGTGTCGAACGGGAAGCTCGGTTTCATGGGCTTCCGCTCGTCTGGTTTGGCCTTGCCTTCCGGAGGCCAGAGCACCGTCGATTGCTCATTTTCTTTGGCGTAGATCGTGCGAGTGAACTGATTCTCGATTCGCTGAGTCTTTCCGAAGTACGCCGCGAAGCCGTAGAAGTTTTCTTGGGTCCAGACATCAAACGGGTGGTCGTGGCACTGAGCACACGAGATGCGGACACCCATGAAAACTTGCGACGTGACCCCCGCGAGGATCATCGGATCGGCGTTGTCGCCGAGCACGAATGCGACTTCGGGGGCAGCTCCCGCCTTGCCGTTCGTGGTAATCAAGCGGCGAGACATCTCGTCGTGCGACATCCCATCGGCAATCGCCTGATGAACCCAAGCCAGCGCCGCTCCGCCGCCGTCGGCCTGAGCTCGCAGCCGAAACATGTCGGCATAGAAAACCGTCCAGCGATCCACGAACCGGTCATCGGCGATCAGGCGGTCGATGATTTCATTCCGCTTGGAAGGGTTCTTGTCTGCCTCGAACGCGGCGGCTTCTTCATTAGTGGGAATGCGGCCAACCAGGTCGCAGTACACCCGACGCAAGAACGTCAGGTCGTCAACAACGGGCATCGGATCAGCCTTGATGCCCCGCTCTTTATTTTCGAGAGCCAGAATTTTGTCGAGCTCAGTGCCATTCGTCAGCTTTTTGGCCTGCTCCCGAAACGCCGCTTCGGCCTTCGGATCGACAGGTGCCTTTTCGACTTTTTTCTGAGCCACCGGTGGTTTTGCCTGAACGTCAAAAACGCTCAACCCCAAGGCTCCCAATGACAAACAAGCGGTCGCAGCAAGCATCGGCCAACGCTTCACGGTCAGGCTCCTTTGGTGAAACGGAATCCAAGACCCCTCGAAACCCGAAGCAATTTATAAAAGTTCGTTGAAATTACAAGAATAAAATGGCGGTTTTTGCAAATTGAGTTCGGACGCCGTGCCTTCAGAGTCAGGAATCACCGGAACTCCAAAACTACGGAATCAATCCCTCTGGGAGATCAATCCACAGGAAATGTCCGTGGTCGGCGGTCACGATCACGACCGTCTCGTTCCAGTCACTGTGCTGCTCCACCCAATCGGTGATGACCTGAAATGCTCGGTCTCCGGAATTGACGGCACCGATGGAGGTATCGAGGTTGTTGTCGTGATTGGCCCAATCAACGTCGCCGGCCTCGACCAGTAGCCAGAAGCCTTTCTTGTTCTTGTCGAGGACCATCAATGCCGCGGCGGTCATGTCGGCCAATGTCGGGTTCTCGGTGAGATCGGCGGACGTGTACGACTCAATCTTGTTGGCACGTCCTACAGCGGGCTGAAAATCGCCGTCCGCAGTCGCAAACGGCAGATGCCCTTTCGCGGTGCCAATGCCAAAGAACCCAAGCAACCGCTGACTCGATGAGACGGCTCTGTCGGCGGCTGCCAACAGAGATTCACGACCGTTGGCCCCAGCGGTTCGTTCGGCCACAACGTACCGTCCACCGTTTGCCACATCGATTGTGTTGCGGTCGGCTGCCGTCAACCAGATGTTACCGGGAACAAAGTTTTTTCCCTGACCTTGCGTCTTCTTTTCAGCGTCGCCGGTCTTCGTTGCGGTGTCTCCAAAGCCACCACCGATCAGCACATCAAGCCCTTGCAGCGGCTTCATCGAATGCGAACTCGACGGCAGTCCGAGCAGATCACGAGTCAAATCTTGATAATCGTCTCGATCAACGTTCTGAGCATACGAGCACGCAGGCGTTGCATGGCTAATCGGAACACTCGTGACCGCTCCAACCGCAAATCCTGCGGCTTGGACCTCATGAGAAATCGGCGGAACATGCTGGCCCGCGTAATCGACGTTGATCGAATTGTTGTAGCTCTTCACACCAGAAGTCATCGCCTGGGCGGTGTTGGCCGAGTCGGGATACGGGTGCTCGCCTTTACCTTTGCCGTCAGGCCCGCGACCGGTGAGATAATAGATGTCGTCGCTGGGTGGCGACCAAGGGAAGGCTCCACCCTTCGCGACGTTGTAGCCACCGGGATGCTTTCCGCCGGGATTTTTGACGGTCTGCGTATCGACATCACAATCGGTACCGTCGTTGAGTGGCGCGACACTCATGAATCCAAACTGCGTCGTGCCGTTTGCCGTGTAGTTTTGAAAGTGCGTGCCGGTTCCGCGTCCTTCCGAGTAGCAGACTCGCCGCTCGTTGTAGATCGCGGCAAGACGAGTCGTCTGCCAATCCATGCCGTCGAAGACCATCAAGATGACGTGCTTCTTGCCGGCCTTGAACGCGGCTCGCTGCAACGCCGCGAGATCGGTTTGGTCGCAGTATTCAGCCGCAAGATTGAGCGTGTTGGAGGGAACGCGACTGTAAATCGTCTTGAGCTTCGCTTCGCTGCGGTAAGCGCTGTTCTTGCCGAGATAACTGTTGAGATCGACTCCCTCGCCCGCTCCCAGGGTTCCGAACGTGTAAACCGGAATCAGGCGATTGCTGTGCGAGCCCCATTCCTTGTAGTTCTTCGGATCAACGCCCCAGTGAGCGACCGGCGATTGGCCATTCTTGATCGCGGCCGTTTGTAGATCGCGCAGGTGATCGGCGGCGTCGGCGACTGCTGTGATCGAAAGCAGACAGAGACAGAGCAGTCGCGTGGGCATGAGAATTCACTTTCTGGTGACGCCGCAGGGTTCAGCGAAGGCAAATCATGCTCGCGGCCAGTCGCATCGGAGGCAAGCGTTGTAGAGTTGCCGAACAACCGGCAAGCGGGCGGGCGACTGCTGAAAGGCTGAATCGCCACATGTCCTCGTCGACAAATTCAGGAAAGGATCGGATGAATCGGCGTGCCTTCGCAGATGGTCAGTGGGCGGCCGAGATTGTCAGGCAACTGCAAATCCGGATCGACGCCGAGGCAGTGGTAAATCGTGGCCGCGAGATCCTCCGGTGCGGTCGGATTATTAGCGGGATACGCGGCAAAGCGATCACTCGAACCATGAACGATGCCACCCCGAATGCCTCCGCCGGCGAGTACCGACGTGAAACAACTCGGCCAGTGATCGCGACCGTCGCGACCAGCACCAGCTCCGCCGACGACCCCTTGGCCGACACGCGGCGTGCGGCCCATCTCGCCCGTCCAGACGATGAGCGTTTCGTCGAGCATTCCGCGGTCTTGCAGATCGTCCAACAACGCGCTGAAAGCTTGATCGGTCACAGGGCACAGCCGCGTTTTCAAGTCGATGAAATTGCGGTTGTGCGTGTCCCAGTAGACGCTGACATTCGTGATGCCGTCGTTGGGCCAGAAGACGGTGACGAACGGGACGCCCGCCTCAATCAACCGCCGCGCTTGCAGAACCGATTGTCCGTGCGGATTCATGCCGTAGCGTTCGCGGACAGATTGCGGTTCGCGAGAAAGATCAAACGCCTCGACCGCGCCGCGCGAGGACAACAGCGAGAATGCTCGGTCGTAATGACTGCGAGCCGCTGCGATATTCGCGTGACCTTCGAGCATTCGGAGTTGCTGATCGATGTCCCCAAGCAACTCGCGGCGACGATTCGAGCGGGCTTCGGGGATGTCCGCGTGCAGCGAAAAATCGCCGACCTTGTAGTCGGGCTTGCTGCCATCGGCATCAATGCGCATGGGGTTCAACGTCGGGCCGAGCCAACCGGCTCCCTGGCCGTGGGACTCTTCAACGAATCGCGGCGCTCCATTGGGCACGATGGGCATCATCGAAACAAACGGCGGCAGCGGCCCGCGGCCGCGACCCAATCGAGCCACGACAGAACCGATGCTCGGCCAGTCATCCGGCAAAGGTGCGCCGCGACGCGGAACGCCCCGACCGGTCAGCGGGAAGTGTGTGGCCGTTGTGTGATCGACGTCACCGTGAGTCATCGAACGGATGATCGCCAGCTTGTCGGCCCGTTGAGCCAGTTGCGGCAAGTGCTCGCAGATTTGCACTCCCGGAAGTTTGCTCGCGATCGGTTGGAACTCGCCGCGATACTCGACCGGGGCATTCGGCTTCATATCCCAGGTGTCTTGCTGAGCCGGGCCGCCCCACATGAACAGGAAGATGCACGCCTTCGCGCGAGGTCGCACTTTGTGGGCCGACACCGATTCGGCTCGCGCGGCGGCCTGCACTTGGAACCACAACGGCAAATCGAGTCCTGCCAGACTCAGCGCCCCCGCTCTAAGCACCTCGCGTCGCCCCATCGGTGCGGCGGCGAAGAAATCTCGGCAGGCAGTCGGAGCAGCAGCATTCATCGCAGGCCAAAATACTGCGATCTTCCACGGCAATCAAGACGGCTGCGTTGACAACTCAAACGATGCCCGAATATACCTTCGCCGCTTCGGAATCTGCGTAAATCCTCGGACATCAGCTGTGTCGGTGATTCGACGTTGACGTCAGTTTCGAGGTGCAAATTGGCTGCGGCCGTGGGCTGCTGTGTTTCCCAATTTCAGTTTGTTGGAGGTTGCCATGAAGGAGGTCGTTCGTGGTTAAGTTGCGTTTGCGAGATAACGAGAAAATTCAAGACGCGGTGAAGCGGTTTCGAAAGTTGGT
Organism: Candidatus Kuenenia stuttgartensis; assembly: GCA_945906725.1. Lineage (GTDB taxonomy): Bacteria > Planctomycetota > Planctomycetia > Planctomycetales > Planctomycetaceae > SXKJ01. The sequence continues at coordinate 10,916 of CAMDRI010000159.1, forward strand.
GGAACACGCTGGAATCAAGAAGGAAATGCGTCGCCGCGAGTATTACGAGAAGCCGAGTGAAATTTCTCGCCGTAACCGCCGCCGAGCAGAGCGCCGCGCGCGACTGGCTCGTCTGAACCCGAACGGCACTGCCGCCACAAACTCCATGACTGGTCCTTAATCGGAATCCTGGTCGGTCGTCGGTGTTGCCGAAACACAAAGGCAAGAACAACAAAAAAGCACCCGTCTTTGGACGGGTGCTTTTTTGTTGTTCTTTCTGATTAACTTGAAAAGACCGAACGGCGAGAACTACTCGTCGTCGTCCTCTTCTTCCTCTTCTTCTTCCTCTTCTTCTTCCTCTTCTAGTTCGACTTCGACCTCTTCCTCGACGACTTCCGGCACGTAGCGCTCTTCGTAAATGTCGGTAATGACACCTGGTGGAGGGGCTCCGATCGCCTCTTTCACGGCTTGCAACCAATACAGTCGCTTACTCTTGGATCGCAGCACTTCGATCCGTTCTTCGGCGGCCTTCTTTTGGTTGAACGGGAAGCGGTCCTCTTCCTTTTGAGTGTTGTTGTAGATCACCCACACGATGCGTCGGCGTTCGACCGGCTTCGCGCGGGGCTTCTTTTTGACCGGTTTCTTTTTGGCTCCTGCGGCGACGACCCGCTTGCGCTTCCCTTTTTCGTCCTTCTCTGCCGAGCCATCGGCTCCTTGAGCCTCGGCCGCCTCGAACTCTTTACGCTTATCCAAACGGCTTGCCATGTTTCGGAAATTCTCCAAACGAAGCGTACGGTTGCCAGAGACCTCTAAGCCGGAACGAATTCCAGCGACGGAAGGTTCACGAAGGTGGGAGAGAATAGCAAACTGGCGGCGACCAGCCAACCAGCGGGCTTACTGACTCTGAGCCATTTTCCTCGAAACAATCAGAAAAGTTTCTGTAACCGGTCCCCACGAACCGATTCTTGGAAAAGCGATCAGACTGCGCGAGCCGTGTTCAAGGAGAGCGGTTCGACACACCCCCCGCTTCGGCGGGAACAGCCGAAGACGAAGGAGAGGAGTCCATGCGACATCTTGGAAAATGGCTGATGGCGTTGGGGTTGCTGGCCATTGTGCCCGCCACCAGCGACGCGGCGTTGTGGGGCAATTCCGCCCAAAGCCAGCAAGCGGCGAAGCAGAAGAACCAAAAAGCGGCCAACGAGGTTGCTGGTGCTCTGCGAAGTGCCAAGCTGCAAGGCTATGACATCGGCATCGAGGTCAAGGAGGGCACCGCCATCCTGACCGGTGAAGTGACCGATCCGGCTCAAAAGGACAAGGCCACGCAAGTCGCTTCGAGAGCGAA
>CAMDRI010000160.1 GCA_945906725.1 Candidatus Kuenenia stuttgartensis
AAAACCGACCCGCAAATCCTCGTTTTTCGCGTCACCCATTGGGTTCCCCTATCACCTTGACACATCTTGGCAGCAAACCCCTGTTTTTCAGGTGTGTGGCGCAAATCGCATGCCAAGGCGAGGGAAGTCATCTGGGAAATGTGGGGTAGGACAAACACCCGCTCCCTGACAAACAACGGGTTTGCTACAACCCCGCCGTTGGAATCTTCCTCCGACTGCCCCCGCTCCGCGAAAGGATTCACGATGGGCTTCTTCCGCTTCGAAGAGATGTCAGCCGCTTCCGGTTCTATTGGCTTGCTGACGTTCGACGTCCCAGACAAGAAGGTCAACACCCTTTCAAAAGCAGTGTTGACGGAACTCGCCGCACAGGTTGAGCAGCTTGAAAAGCGAGGCGACCTCAGGGGCTTGCTGTTTCGCAGCGGCAAGCCGGGGCAGTTCATCGCTGGGGCGGATTTGAACGAACTCGCCGCGCTGATCGACGCGACGCGTGAGCAGTGTCAGCAAGCGATCGTCGCCGGACACGCGCTGTTCAGTCGCGTCAGCCAGTTGCCGTTTCCGACGGTCGCGCTAATCGATGGCAATTCGATGGGTGGCGGGACTGAGCTGATCTTATCGATGGATTATCGGGTCGCTTCGACCAACCCGGCGACGAAGATCGCGCTGCCGGAAACGAAGATCGGGCTGATTCCCGGCTGGGGCGGGACGCAGCGGATGACTCGACTGGTCGGCGTCCAGCACGCGATTGAAATCATCTGCGGCGGTGAGGCGGTCTCGTCAACAAAGGCCGTGCAGATCGGGCTGTGCTTCGATGCGGTTCCGGCGGACAAGCTGATCGAAGTCGGCATGACACTGATTGAACGGGTGCAATCGACCGGCCAGTGGAAGTCCGATCGGCAGCGAAGTTCGCAGCCGCTGGGACTCAGCGAGACCGAATTGACGTTCGCGTTCGCGTGTGCCGAGGGAGCGATCAAAGGCAAGACGAAAGGGCAATACCCAGCTCCGCTCGCCGCGCTGAAGGCGATCAAGCTGGGCATCAACCGGCCGTTGGATGAGGGGTTGAAGATCGAACAAGAGGTCGCACTGGAAGTGACCGGCACGTCGATCTCGTCAAATTTGATCTCGGTCTTTTTCATGAACAACGCGCTCGGCCGCGATCCGGGATTCCTGCCTGCGACGGCGAAGGCTCGTGATGTGAAAAGCGTCGGTGTGCTCGGCAGCGGCCTGATGGGAGCCGGCATCGCGACCGCTCACGCGCGGCGCGGAGTGCCGGCGGTGATGGTCGATGTCGGACAGGACCGACTGGCCGACGGCCTGAAGCGCGCCTGCCAAGTCATCGAGGGTCGCATCAAGATTGGTCGCGCGACTCCGCAAGACATGCAGGAGATGCTCACGCGATTGAGCACCTCGACCTCGCGTGCCTTCTTCTCCGACGCCGATGTCGTCGTCGAGGCGATCACCGAAAACGAGGCTCTCAAAAAGCAGGCGTACGGCGAGTTGAAATCGCTGCTCCGTGATGACGCGATCCTGTGCAGTAACACATCGACGATCTCGATCACGCGCATGGCCGAAGCGGCTCCGCATCCCGAACGGTTCGTGGGGATGCACTTCTTTTATCCGGTCGATCGGATGGAACTGGTCGAAGTCATTCGCGGCGCGAAGACCGACGACGACACCGTTGCGACGATCGTGGCGCTCGCCAAGCGAATCGGAAAAACGCCAATCGTGATGCAAGACTGTCCCGGATTCTTGGTCAATCGCGTGCTGCTGCCGTACATGAACGAAGCGGTGCTGCTGCTGCAAGAGGGAGCGTCGATGGACGACATCGATAAGGCCGCGACGAAGTTCGGGATGCCGATGGGACCGATCACACTGAGCGATCTCGTCGGCTTGGACACCGCATACTACGCTGGCCAAGTCGTCTCAACGGCGTACGCCGACCGAGCGAAGCCGACGCCGATTCTCGGTGAGCTGGTTAAAGCGGGACGACTCGGAAACAAAAGCGGCTTCGGCTTCCGCAAGCTCAACAAGAAGGGCAAGCCAGAAGCCGATCCGGACTTCGCACCGTTCCTGGAAAAGCATCGGACGGACAATCGCCAGTTCACGCTCGACGAACTGACCGACCGCCTGTTCCTGCCGATGCTGCTGGAAGCGACCCGAGTGCTCGAAGAGGGGATCGTCGCCGCGCCGCATCACGTCGACATGGGGCTGATTCTAGGGATCGGCTTCCCGCTGTTCCGCAGTGGCATCTTGCACTGGTGCGACACCGAAGGGGCGTCCGCGATCGCCGATCGGCTCGGCAAATACGCGAACCTCGGCAAACGCTTCGAACCGACCGAGTCAATCACATCGAAGCGGGTGTTCTTTCCACGAGCGAAGACCGTCGGCTGAACGATGAACTTCATCGAGCAACTTGTCTGACCTTTGCCGCCGAGTACACTGCGCCTGGTTTCAGAATGCTGTTCTCGCGAAGGGTGCGGTTGGTCATGGACAGTTACGCGTTGATGGCGGTGCTGACGTTGGCCTTGGGACTGGCGCTGTTGGCGGCCGAAGTCTTCATTCCGTCGGGCGGCGTCATCATGACGGCTGCTGGAATCATTTTCATTATTTCGGTGTGGAGTGCGTGGCAAGCCTGGGGCAAGTCGGGTGAGTTGACGCTGTTTTTGATCTACATCGCCGCGCTGGTCGTGTTGTTTCCGTCGGTGTTGGGGGGAGCGTTTTACATGTTCCCGCGCACGGATTATGGCCGACGGCTGATGAATCCCCCCAGCTTGGACGAAATGGAACCGTTCGTCGCCGAGACCGAACGGCTCACGCGATTGATCGGCAAAACCGGGACCACGCTGACTCGTTTAGGCCCCGGTGGCATGGTGCTAGTCGAAGGTGAGCGGATGCACGCCGAGAGCGAAGGAATGCTCATTTTGACCGACACTTCGGTGCGCGTACTGGCGATCAGAGGCAATCGTCTGCTGGTCCGGCAAGTGCGTGAGAGCTCCGTGCCAGAGCCTGCAACCACCGAGGAACCACTCGCCGAGCACGAGCGCACGCCGCTTGACGATGATTTCGGACAGAGCTAAACCCTTTTTGGTTTTTGATTTTCGATTTGTGATTGAGAAAGCGGCTTGTGGTTCAAATCGAAAATTAAAAATCGGCAATCAAAAATCCACTGAAAGCCATCATGCTGAATCATCTGTCTCTGCTGGCTGCGGACAACTCGAACGCGGTGTTGTTGGGCGTGTTTGTTTTGGTCGCGTTTTTCGCGCTGATTTTTCTGCTGGTCTTCTTTCGATATTTCGGCCTGTGGATTCAGTGCGTGACAACGCAAGCCAGCATCTCGTTGCCGAGCCTGCTGATGATGTCGCTGCGAAAGGTCAGCCCGACGATCATCGTCCGTTGCAAGATAATGGCGGTGCAGGCCGGGTTGACGAGGTCGTACCCGATTACCACAAAGGCTTTGGAAGCTCACTATCTGGCCGGTGGCAACGTGCCCAACGTGATTCGCGCGTTGATCGCCGCACAGCGCGCCGGATTGACCGATTTGGATTGGCAAACCGCCGCGGCGATTGATCTGGCCGGCCGCGATCTGCTCGATGCCATCCGCACCAGTGTCTATCCAAAAGTCATCGACTGCCCGGACCCGAAGCGTGGCGAAACGCTGAGCGCCCTCACCAAGGACGGCATCGAGTTGAAGGTGCGAGCCAGAGTGACCGTGCGGACCAACATCAAGCAATTGGTCGGCGGTGCGACGGAAGAGACGGTCATCGCTCGCGTGGGGCAGGGGATCGTGCAGGCGATTGGCTCGACCGCGTCGTACAAGCTCGTGTTGGCGAATCCCGATTCGATTTCACGGACGGTGCTCAGCGAAGGACTCGAGGCGCAGACTGCGTTCGAGATCGTCTCGATCGACATCGCCGACGTGGACGTGGGCGAAAACATTGGTGCTCGATTGCAGGCCGATCAGGCGGAAGCGCAGGTCCGAGTCGCTCAGGCTAAGGCGGAAGAACAGCGCGCCGCTTACACGGCTGCCGAACAAGAAATGGTCGCTCTGATCCAAGAAAATCGGGCGAAGGTCGTCATGGCCGAGGCGGCGATTCCGTTGGCGATCTCGCAAGCTTTGGCTAGCGGCAAGCTCGGCCTGTTGGATTACTACGAACTCAGAAACATCCAAGCCGATACCAAGATGCGCGACTCGATCTCCGGCGGAGAGCCGACGACGAAATAACGTGGGGCAGGCGGTTCGCCTGCTCTCTCAGACAGGAATCACAGGCGAGACGCCTGTGCCACGTCGAAAAGGCAGATCATCATGTTCGATTCCATTCCCATCCTGGCGGCGGGAGGAACGGCGATCTCCATTTTGTTTCTGGTGATCGCGTTCGTCAGTTGGCTGTGGAACGTGTTCAACGGGAACCAAAACGCGCTGGGTGCTGGTCGGAGACCGCAACCTCAGGTGGGAGGCAAAAAGATCGAGAATGAACTGCAAGCTGAGATTAATCGCTTCCTCAAAAATGTGATGGGGCAAAAGCAGGGTTCACAGGAAGAGTTGGAAGTGCTCGTCGTCGAGGATGAGAACGAGAAGCCTCGTCGCCGGCAAAAACCGCGATCGAAAGCCGAGGTGGCCAAGCGCAAGAGCGCGGCTGCTGCTGCTAAGTTGGAAGAATCCGAAGGCCCCGGCGACGTTCGTCCCGGAGGCCGCATCGCGCAGCGGAAAGGACCGGGTACGACAGGACTCGGTTCCGGTGTGCGACAGCATCTCGCCGAGCATATGCAGGAGGGCCGCGTCCTGAAACAAGCTCAGGATCACCTGGCGCATGGCGTGTCCGAGAAGGTTCAGCAGGATCTCGGAACATTTACGGGAGTCAATCCAACCGGCACGGCCGCCACGGTGACTTCCGCTCGTCAGACCGCGACCGCGTTAAGCGTCGCCAAAATGATGCGCGACCCCGCGAGCCTCAAAGAGGCTTTCGTGCTGAACCTGATCCTGGATCGGCCGAGCTTCGGCAAACGCAAGTAGGATGGGCACTTTTGCCCGTCCTGCTTATGCCTCGCGCAGATTTCGCCGCCGAGTTTCCATGCGGATGCTGGGAAGAGCTTGCCGATCAAGAAGGTGGTATCGGTGTCGGCTGAGTTTCTGTCGCCAGTGGCGCGCCGAGGCAAGCCAGGCAAGTTGGCCAAGGAAGGTTCGAGCACATGCCGCGACGAAATTGGGTCGGAGGGATCGTCGTGCTGGCCGCATTGTGTCTGCTCGGCACGAATCCTTGCGCCGCCGAAGATACTAAGCCCATGATCGACGTCGAGGTCGTTTCGTCCGGCAGTTCCGTGGCCGCGGTTCGCAAGAAAGCACTGGCGGATTTGCCGCTCGACAAAGTCACGGCGGACTGGCGTCCCAAAGTGGACGAGATCACTAAAAACGTCAGCCTCTTCCGGCACATGCCGACGCTGAAATTCGTTTCGGAGCCAGAAGTCTACAATTTCTTTCTCGCGCATCCCGACGTGGCCGTCAGCTTGTGGCGAGTCATGGACATCTCGACGTTCGAAATGTGGCAGACCGGTCCGACTGGTTACGAAGCGGACTCGCATGACGGTTCGAGCGGCACGATCGAAGTGTTGCACTCTTCCGCCGAGCGACAGCTTGTGATGTGCGAAGGCTCGTTCAAGAGTCCGTTGCTGCTAAAGCCGATCAAGGCACGAACACTGCTGCACCTGCAACCGACGTTTCAGAAAGCCGCAGATGGCCAAACGACGGTGACACATTCGCTCGACATGTACGTCTCGTTTCCATCGCAACCAGTGGACATCACGGCGAAGTTGATCTCGCCGGTCAGCCACGCGATGGCGGATCGCAACTTTCGCGAAGTCAGCTTGTGGGTTGCAATGATGAACGTCGGGATGATCCAGCAACCCGGCTGGATCGAGCAACTCGCCGGCAAGATGGACGGCGTGTTGGAAGTCCACCGCAGCCAACTGCTGAAGCTGGCGTTGCAGACGAACATCGCTGCTCGCAAACGCGAACTGCAACGCCAGGCGGGCAACCGCGAGCTGTCACTAGACGAAGTGATGGCCGTACTCCGCAAAGCCGCTCAAGACGGAACCGCTGCGAAAGAGGGTGCAGTCCGCGCCGGCGGCGAACAGATTAAAGGCGAATTGCGTGTCGAACCCGCGTCTGCCCAACGGATGCCGTGAGGCGACGCCGGCGAATCAGCTTTCGCTTTTCGGAGTCTCGGCCGGAGTCGTGGGGGTCGTCGCTTGAGGCTTCTTCGGCGGGGCGGCGTGCGGTGTGTTGTAGGCGACAACCACGATGCACGCAGCCATGCCCACCATGCCGACCCATAACCACGGGCTAGGAGCATGTGCTCCCGCTTGGCCGCGCGTCATGAAGAGGTTCGTCAGAGCTGTGACGGTGACTGCTCCACCGAAGACGATCGGCATCACGATTTCCGGACGCGGCTTCATGCCCATTGGAAAGCTGAACATCGCGAGCGTCAGCGTCAGTGCTCCGAACGCTCCCAGGCTGCCGGACATCAAGCCCCATTTAAGTCCGTCTCCGCTGAAGGCGAACGGCACGTTGGTGTACTTCATGCCGATCGCTCCGCCGAGGATCGCCCACACCAGGTAGGCCACACCGATCAGCAGGTAAGGCTTGAACGGATTCTGTTCGGCGGCGCGAGCCAGTCCCAAGACCGGTCCGTACAAGCCCCAGAACAACGCGGTCAGCAACGCAAAAATCACAGGCAGTTTCATGGTGTCCTCGCCGTTTGTCGTCCCGCCTTCAGGCGGTACAGACTTGAGGGACGAGATCGTAGCGGGTGAGCGGCGAGTGCGAAGGGGTCGCGGTCAGAAAAACGCATCCCACGCCACGATCAGCACCATCACGACGCCGACGCTCATCTTGCCGAGCACTCCCAGCGTGCGACCGACCGCGACCGCGCGACCGACCGCGACGGCTTGTTCCTCGCTGCGACCTTTCCAAGTTTCACCAAGGTACGCGCCAAGAAAAGCGCCGCCCGCACCGCCCGCCAAAATGCCGATCAACGTGCCGAGTACCGGCACGACCGAACCACCGCCGGCTCCGAACAACGCACCTGCGATGCCACCCACAAGCGAGAGACAAACGGCTCGACGACTGGCACCGTGTTTTTTCGCGGCGACCGCTCCCGTGGCGAGTTCCAACACTTCCCCGACGACCGCCAAGCTGAACACAATGCCGACCGTCAGCCAGCCGACGCTGAAGCGTTGCTCATCCGGCATTAGCCACGCGGCCAGAGCGGTCAGCAATACGATCAACCAGTTGCCGGGTAATTGCAGCACGGTCAAGAACCACGCGAATAAACTCCCCAGCACGAGCAAGATGGCTCCGACGAACGGAAGGATGTGCGGATTCATGGCTGTGATCTCGATTAATTGGACGCCGAGTTCGCGCGAGCTGCGCTGGTTCTCCGGCCTGTTGATCGTGTTCTTCGCGGTTGTCGCCGGAATCTGGAAGTTCAAATCAGGACAAATGTCGGGACCGGCGATTTTGGTTGGGGTGACCTCGACGATCGGGCTGCTGGGACTCGCGGCCCCGCAGGCGATTCGCTGGGTCTATGTTGGCTGGATGGTGGCCGCCTTCCCGATTGGCTGGGTGATCTCGCACCTCCTCTTGGCGGCGATCTTTTTCGGGGTCATCATGCCCATCGGCTGGATCCTGCGAGTGCTTGGCCGTGACCCGATGCGGAAGTCGATCGATCGGTCGGCTTCGACTTATTGGATTGCTCGACCGACCGAGCCGACTGATTCGCAACGCTACTTCCGACAATTCTGAGGCAGCTCATGGCCGACAAATCTCCGCCTCCGACCAACACCCCGCCGAGTGACTTTGAGCGTCAAGCCGAAGAAGCTTCGCCGGGACTGATCGCCGAGTTCATCGACTTCCTAAAGAACAGCAAGAAGTGGTGGCTGACGCCGATCATCTTCGTGTTGTTATTGATCGGCGCGCTGGTCTTCCTGTTCGGCAGCGTGGCGGCCCCGTTCATCTACCCGCTGTTTTGATTTCACTCTTTCGCTGGCCGTGTGGGTCCCTTTTCCAAGTGTTCGGGGATGCCGAGAAGTTTCGGGTCGGTGGTGTTGTCGCTAGTGATCTCCGGAATGGGATTGGTGTCGAGCCACTCGGCCAGCGTGATCTTGCCATCGATCGGATATTGGAAATTGCCGGGGACGAGAATCGGGCCAAGCCACAATTCTGAATTCTCTTGCAGAGTTCGTTCGCGGATTCGCAGCGCGAAGACGATGCCGTACTGCACCAGACCTTGAACCGCCTCTGCCGACCGCGTCGCACCCGTCACGACGTAGATGATGTCATTGAGAGCGATGTCCGACTGCCCGGTGAAGTCTGCGAGTCGATACTTTGCTGACCAGCGATCGCCCGTTTGCAACACGTCCAACGTGGCCGGTTCGTCGGTCAGGAACGGCGTCTTGCGATCGCTCGTGCGGCGAGTGAGCAGCACGGCCTGCATCATCTGATCGGTGAACAGCGAAGGTGTCACTTGCAGCGCGCGTTCGATTTCGAGCCGCACGAACAGTTGCGAACCGGTGATTTGTTGGCCCAGCGTCAACGGCTGATCGGTCTCATCGATCAATGCGAGCCGCATGGTCGCAGTCCGATAGTACCCGCCGTTGAAAAGTTTCTCGCTGCGCTCGTCGTTGCCGCGATAATACGTCCCGCCGAGTCCCGTCCCGCCGCGCGCACGCAGCGGTTTCGGCGGCGTGCCGCTCATCGCGACCGGCCGCATTGCTCCGGCCGATTCGGCGTCGACCAGTTTTTGGTTCAGGGTCGCAAAGTCGGACGACAGACGCATCGAAAACCCAACGACGTCCCACAGAATCGTGCCGAACACAATCACACAAAAACCGGCCGCCGAAACACGCGGGCAGCGCGAGCGCACGCGGTACAGCACACCGCTCGACCAACGCGGAGAATCGGCCGGCAATTGCCGAATGCGTTCCGCCATTCCGACGAAAATCGCGAAGACGAGCAAAAGCCAAATCTTCGGCTCGCTTCCAAAATCGCCGAGCCGCCTCCACAAGTCATGGCCATATCGAGTCAGGAATTCGTCTCGACCCGACGGTGGAAGTTTTTCCGGCCACGGAGCACTCGCCACGACCCAGCGGCGGAGCACCTCCAACTCTTGCATCGTCAGCCGCCCACCTTCTTTTGGCATGGCGATCGTCGGATCGTCACTGGTCACGCGACGCAGCAATTCGCTCTCGTCGTTTGGCGGCTCAACCAGCTTTTTTCCGGACAAGCCGCCTTGAAGCGCGATTGTTTTTTCGTCCAGTCGCAATCCGCCTTGCTGCTGTTGCGGGCCGTGACACTGCCAGCAGCGAGCCTTGAAGATCGGTGCAACCTCCTTGTGGAAGTCGATGGTTGAACTCTTTGGTTGTTCGCTCGCGCAACCGGCGAGCAGAAGGAACACACCAATCCGCCAAATGGCAATGCTGGTCACCGCGTTCGACACAAAGCCCCTCCGCCGTCGCCATTTTCTGCGGCTCCGCCGCCGACTTCTCAGCGACTTGCGGCAAGCATCCCCACGGCAATGCAATCGCAATTTTTTTCCGCCAAGGAGAAACCGAATCCACTTTCCATAAACTTGCCAACCAGCTTACCGGAGGACGCCAGTGATGCTCAACTTTACAAATGGATTTGCTAATCACTCGGGTTCGCGTGTTCGACGGACCGCAAGGTGTGGCCTATCATAATGAAGTTTCGACGAACAAAACCCAGGTGACCAAATAATGACATGGCGATGTGCTCTGGAGTTGGACGCAAGACGAACCGCCGTTGCCGGGAGCGTCGCCGACTTGACGGACGCGATCCGGCGTGCGGCCGACCTGAGAATCTACACCGAGTTTCTCCACAACGAGCACATCGACGTGGACTCACCCAGCAACGAACGCATCCGCGAGGTTGCCGAGTTTGGTGTCACGTACTGTGTCGATCGCACGTGGGTCGTCGGGATCATGAGCCTGCGACAGCCGATCGAATTGCCGATTGGGTTTGGTCCCCGATCATCGATGTCCTTCTTCTTGTACAACCAGGATGGCACGCAGGCGATCGCGCGGCCGTACCTCGACGGAGGGCCGTTCGAGGCGACATTGGGTTTAGCGCCGTCGCAGCCGCCAGCGAAGATGCCGAAGTACCATTTGCTCGAAACTTGGGATGCGGGGACGAACGCTCCCAGCCAGAATTTTGTTTATGACTTCGATCTGTTTCGCTATTGCGTCAACGACTCGTGGCGCGAGGTATTGCATCACTCATCCAAGGGCGAGGTGGTTTCCGGATCGATTGACGAGCTCGTCGAGGCTTTTTCGTCAGGCTGTGCGATCAAGCTTGGCATCAGCGGACTGTGCGCGGATCTTTGCCCCGATCCCGGCAGTGCTCCGGACCATGAGGTCTTCGTGCAGGGAGGGTCCGCATATTATTACTCGGCGCAGAAACTGTTCATCATCGGCTCTCATCCGCTCGCGCGAGTCCGGCCAAGCGTGCCGATGCGATACTCCAGCCGCAATTGGGACTTTGGCTGGCTGATGCTGCGCAGCGATGGGCGAGTCGTCTATCGCCGCTGCGATCCGTATTCGCTGAAGTTTTCCGATCACGTTTCGCAGCACGCGATTCGCTGGTTCGTCCGATGATTTCGATCACCGCGACCTTCAGTCGACCTTCAGTTCAAATGGCTCACTTCGCGAGTTGATCCGGTGTCGACCATTGGACTCGCCCCAGCCTGTGTCATCAAAAAACCAAGCCGCGATGGAAACTTATTGTTAAATTGATTTTCGAAGGAATAAACGATAGAGAACTTGGCCGATCGTAGCTTAATTCGGCACCGGATCATGCTGAATGGGCGAGAATGTCTGATCGTTTTTCAAAGGCTCCGCACACGGTGAGCGATGCCGTGAGAATACAGCGTGATAAGCCACCAGCCATCGACGACGGGTTCAAGCGGCTTGGCGACGCCAGTAACGCAACAGGCCGCCTAGTCGTTCGCGACATTCGATGTCGCCTGTTGTCTTACCGATGTCACCACCTGGATCGATCAGATCGTTGTCGAGACCCCGATGGTTTCGTTCTGTGTGATAGTGAGCCGTAAATTCGGCGAGCGATTTACGAAGTGAAGCTTCGCCGAAAAAGATCATGCGGTCGACACATTCGGATTTCAGACTCAACAGGAACCTTTCCACGTGCGCATTGCAGTTCGGGCTCCGTGGCGGCAACAGAACCGGTTTGATCTCGGTACAGGTTTCGAGGAACTCACGCAGCGGTGAGAACTTCGTATCGCGGTCCATGAGGATGTGAGTAGCGTTTCTCAAGAATCCCTCTTGCGAATCGGTGAGGTTACGGCCCATTTGCCGCATCCACCCGCTGTCCGGGCTGGCGGTGATACCGGTGATCTCGATGCGGCGCGTTTTCAATTGCATGACGACGAGTACGAAGAACGTCACGAGTCCATGCTGTGTCCACACCTCGTTGGTTGTGAAGTCGATCGCGGCGAGCGTTTCCCAATGAGCCTTGAGAAACGCTCCCCACGACGTCGCCCGTTTCCGATTCGGAGCCGGCTCAATGCCGTTGTTTTTCAGAATGTTACCGACGGTCTGATCGCTGATCTCATGTCCGATGTTGGCCAACGCTCCTTGAATCCGGTCGTAGCCCCAGCACCTTCCCTTTGACCGTCGCTGATCGTGGTTGAGCAGAATCCATTTCTTGCCGACGAGTTCTCTCCGGATCTGATTCTCCGTCCGCAGATATTCGATCGCTTCTTGCTGGCTGCGGTTGATCCACCCGGCCACTCCAATCAACAAGAACTGCCAAGGATGCAGGACGTAATCCATCGCAAAGTTCTCTCGGAACGGCGACCTTGGTTCGCCAAACATCCCCAGACTCCGTCCCGATCGATCCTCCCAATTCGGCCAAATTGAGGCAGGCCGCAGCCAAGATTCTCACCGGACCAGCATCTCTAAAGCAAATTGCGACTGAGCTTTTTGCCCGCGGACGAGTATTTGGACCACACGAGTCACAGCCGAACATATTCAACTTTCCAAGTCAGAACTGTCCGGCTAACGATTCGGTCGGACGTTTGAAAATGTTGTTTGTTAATGGATTACGTTGAATGACGAGCGCGCACGATTTGAACTCGGAACGCGAGAATCTTCCGACGACCGGCGATCCCGCCCGGCGCTGGAGGTTGC
>CAMDRI010000161.1 GCA_945906725.1 Candidatus Kuenenia stuttgartensis
TCCTCGGTCGCAATCCAAAACTCTTGCTGCTGCTCCGTCTGCCAATGTCCCATCGCCATTCCCAACTCCTCCTGCTCGCGAGTCCCTCAACGCCGCAGATCATAGCGCCCTGTCACAAACGTCAAGACAACGACGGCTTTTTCAACAGGCTGCTAAGCGATGAGGACGACAAGGTGCGGTTGCAGGCAGCGCACTTCTTGTCGTTGCTCAACGATCCGCGTTCCGAACCGAAGATCGCCACGGTCACGGCGGACGTGCAGAACAAGCGGCTCGACCTGCTCGGAAAACTGGAACACGTCAAGCCGCAGGCCTGGATGTTCGGCCCCGTGCCGGATGCCGATGGCTTTCAAACGGTGCATGCGGTCGAGACTGCGGCCATCGACCTCGCCGCGAAATTCGTCGTCGACGAAAAATTACTCGAGTGGAAGCTGACGAAGACCACCAGCCCGGATCGACCGCTGTTTAACTTCAACACGCTGTTTGGTCCATCGCCGAATTCGTCGGTCTATTCGCTGGTGCGCTTCGACGCGCCGACAGCTCAGCGCATGCAATTGCTCGTCGGCAGCGAGGACGGCGTGAAGGTCTGGCATAACGGCAAGTTGGTCTTCACTAACGATGTGGTTCGCCCGCTGCAACAGCTTGATGATGTCGTGCCGCTCGATCTGCTGCCGGGGAGTAACGACATTCTTGTCCGCGTGCGAATGCGATCGGGACGGGGCGGACAATACCTGCACTTCAAACATCTCGGCGACGTGAAGTTTTCTCTGCCGGAAAAACCGGACGGCCTGTCGCTGGCGGATCGGTTGAAGTCGGCCGGCAGCGGCTCGCAGCCGATTGATCCGAAGTTTCTCGCCGTCGATTGGACTGAGGCGGTGAAGACCGGCGACGTGGCACGCGGCAAAAAGCTGTTCGGCGCGGAATCACTCGGCTGTGCGAAGTGTCACGCGGCGACAGCGACTCAACCGGGCGGTGGCGGTCCCAGCTTGGCCGATTCTGGGAAACGATTCTCCGTTGCCTATCTCGTCGAATCGGTGCTGGCACCGAACAAAGTCATCTCGCCGGTCTTCAAGTCTTCGACGATCGAGACCACCGACGGAAAAGTCATCACCGGCCTCGTCGTCAGTGAAACGGGTGAGAAGCTGGAGGTGCTGCTGCTCGACACGAAACGGGTCTCGATCAACAAGGCTGACATCGAGGTGCGGAAACTCGCGGACGTCTCGGCTATGCCGCAGGGGGTAGTGAAGACGCCGAAAGAGTTGCGAGACGTCATCGCGTACTTGCTGAGCAACCCGACCGACGCCGGGAAATGAGCGAGCGTCCAAACCTCAAACCGTCAGTCTGTGCGTGAAGCGGGCACCCTCAAACACTTTATTCCCGCGCGGTCCCTCGGGTCATCGTTGTGACGCGCGTGAATCACACCCACCGCGCTCATACGACTTCCTGCACCTCGGAATACAGAAACGTCACGCCGCCGGTGGCGTAGTTGGGGACATCGGCGACGGCGGCTTGACCTTCGGGGGATGCGAGCAGCGTTTCGAATTCTTCGCGGCTTTCCATGTAAAGCTCAGCGACGTAGTAGTACGGCGACGGTTGATCATCGGGAGTGCCAAGCACTTTGCCGATGGTCCACTTCTTCAAGCCGCGCATTCGCTTCGCGATCGGGATGTGAGCCTCCTGGTAATACTTGTCGAAGGCGGCCGGGTCTTTCGGATGACCGTAAAGCACGAGCAGCTTGATCATGGTGTTGACTCCAACTGGCTCACGCGAAGATTTCGTGAGCCACGTTTCCGGTCACGTCAGCGGACGAATCTTTTTCTCGAAGAACTCGACTGCGGCCGCATCTTTGGGCGAAACCGTTTGAGCGAGCAATGATGTTGGCATCGCAGCGGTCACAGCGAGCCAAACGAACGGCACCCAGCGTGAGTTGAAAGCCATAACGGTCTTCCAGGCGGGCGGACGGCGAATTCAAGTGCGATATTTCATAAAGAATCCGTGTCGCTGACAAGCTCGATGCTCGTTCGTGACACTCCACGCGAAGCCGTTACTTGACCCGCACCAGCTTCATGATGCGGCCGGAGATGTTCCAATCTTGGACGTACAAGTTGCCGTCCTTGTCCCAGTACGAACCGTGCGTGCCGTTGAAGATCCCCTCGATCCATTTGTCTTGCGGGACGTTGTGGTTCACTCGGGTCGCCGGGTCCGCGTTGTGGCCGAGCACCGCCACGATCGTGTTGCTCTTGTCGAGGATGACGACTCGCCCGTGCAAATCGGGCACCGAGACGTAATCCCCTTGAACGGCAGCCGAAGTCGGCATGCCCAGGCCGGTCACGACCTCGTCGATGAAATTCCCATCGAGACTGTAATGCAACAGGCGACCCTTTGGGGTGTGGTTGCGGTCGCAGACCAGCAGTCGCGGCGGATCGTACCGCGTGTCCAACGTCATGCCGTGCGCGGTGTTGAATTCCTTGAGACCGTTCCCTTTGGTTCCGAAGTGCATCAGGTACTTACCGGCCTTGTCGAACTTGAAGATGTGATTGCTGGCGTAACCATCGGCCAAAATGATGTCGCCGTTCGGAGCGACGGTGATCGCAGTCGGACTCCACTTGGTCAGCTTCAGCTTGGATTCTTCTTCGGTAGGAATGCCCAGCTTCAACACGATGTCCCCGGTCTCGGAGTGGAGCTTGATCCCTTCACCAGCGGCGTTGCGTGCTCCGTAAATGAACTCGTCTTTGCCTTCCGCGCGAATTTCCAGGTCATGAATGTTGTTGTATTTTTCGCCGAGGAACCGACGAATGACTTTCCCTTCCGGCGAGAAGACAAAGACTCCCAAACTGGAGCTGGTGTAGACGTTCCCTGCCTTATCGACCACGACCCCACCGTGAGTCGAACCCAGGACCGACTTGCCGTCCTCGCCGAGTCCCCAACCGGGAACCGTGTCAAAAGTCATGATCCCGCAACCCATCCGCACTGGCTGAACTTTTTCCGCCGCGAACCCCGACAGAGCGAGACCGAACACGATGACGATCGAAAGCCAACAGCGCTTCATGATTTGGATTCCTGGTTGTTTCTGGGTGAGATGAATCACGAGGGGCGTCAGTATCCGGTGCCCTCATCCGCATTTCAACCGGCGAGTCAATCGTCGAGTCGGAGGATTGTGGGCGATACCCGAGGGGGATCCTGTGAGACTCGAATCACGATTGGCTGACCAACTCAGGGATTGGTTCACCTTCGGGGAGGATTGGCATCGGGCGTCCGGAGAGGTCGGGAACGGTGACGTTCTTGGCGTCGATCCCTAAATGGCGATAGATCGTGGCGATGAAATTCCACGGGCCGAACTTGCGGTCGATCGGGTGTTCGCCGAAGCGATTGGTCGCTCCGATGATTTGGCCGCCGGGAGTTCCTCCGCCGGCGAACAAGATCGACATGGCTTGCGGCCAGTGATCGCGGCCCGGTTGTTCGACCTTCGTTTGACTGCCGACTTGCCGATTGATGCGCGGGGTCCGTCCAAACTCACTGGTGACGACGACCATCACGCGGTCGTTGAGGCCACGCTCGAAGATGTCGGAGATCAACGTCGTCACGCAGCGGTCGAAGTTTTCTGATCGCTTCTTCAAGGCGGCGAAGATGTCGCAGTTGACGGCGTGATCGTCCCAGTTGTTGCCCGCTCCGCCTGCCTCTGCGCCGCACAGTGTGACAGTGACAAGATCGACTCCCGCTTCGACCAAGCGTCGTGCGAGCAGACAATGTTGACCCCAGGACGTCCGGCCGTAGCGATCGCGAACGGCGGCTGGTTCCAGTTCGAGATTGAACGCGCGCTGCGCGTCCGGGCGGCACAGGATGTCGAACGCTTGCTGATGAAACTCGTTGAGCAATTCCGGCCCAGCATCGCGCAGCGGGCTGCGATCGAGCTGGCCTCGCAGTTCGCCGCGTCGTGCCAGTTGGCCGTTCGTGTCGATGACCAGTCCACCGAGCGTGTTCTGTTTGTTCGGGTCGCCGAAGATCGCCAGCGGCGAGTATTTCTCGCCGAGGTACGCTGGTCCGATAGCCGACACCGGCCCAGGTTCCAAGCCGTAGGTCGTCATGCCGACGTAGTTCGGAATCGCTCGGCCGCGCTGCCAGCGGAGGTAGTTGGCGATCGCCAGACAATCGGGGTGTTCCGGCTTGAACTCCTGGTTCAACGTGAAGTGACCGGAGAACAATCGCTTCGGTCCGTTGGCATGACAGCTCGCTTCGTGCGACAGCGACCGCAGCAACGAGAACTTGTCCGCGATCGCCGCATGTCGGGGCAGCAACTCGGTGATCTGCATCCCCGGAGCACGCGTTTCAATCGGCTGGAACGGACCACGAATCTCGGCCGGCGCTTCCGGCTTCGGATCCCAGGTGTCGATGTGGCTGATCCCGCCGTGGCAGTACATCAGAATGATCGCGGTTCGCTCGCGAGATTTTTTGTCTGCTGCCGCTCGAAGTTGAAGCAGGCCGGGTAGACTCAGCCCTCCGGCACCAGCGAGCCCGAACTTCAAGAATTTGCGACGCTGCATGGTGCGGCTTTCGGGATCACACGGTCACGGATTCGTCGCGGACTCGCGGGCTGAATTCGAGTGTGACGGATTCGATCCGTAAAGCGGCTCGGTGAGGTTCGTTTTTCGGCAACGTGAGTGTGCCGGAAGTCTTCTTCTCGACGGCGATGGCGATGCCCAGACCGTTGCCGATCGAGAAATTCGCCCCCGGGGTCGTCGAGCCGAGGAAGCGATCCAACTTGAAGGTCTCGGTCTTGCCGAACGACGGCCGGAACTCCGCAGTGGCGAGTTCGCTGACCGTGTGGGAGTCTTTGTTAATGTTCTGAAAGCGGAACAGAACAAGGCGGCAGGTCATGTTGGCGAGGAAGGCTTTGTCGAACTCGTCGGCCGACGAACCGATGCCAGTGGCCTTGATGGTCAACGAATAATGACCGCCGCGAGCGCTGCGGATCTCTTGCGCGAGCAGTGCTCGCGAACCCTGCTCGATGGCCGATCCCATCGTGTCGTCTGCCAGACCGTAGCCCAGACAGACGGCCGTGGCTTCTTTGCGGACAGCGAAGCCAGCAGCGATCTCTTTGGTCCAAATGGGAAACGCTCGCCAACCTTTGTCGCGCGACGGCGGAGCAGCAGGGACCAACGGCAGGTCGGTCTGGAACGTCGTGTCGAGCAGCAAGCTGGTATCGAACGGAGGCACGAGAGAGGGATCTCCCTCGGACTGTCGCAACTCGATCTTGGCAAGAGAGTTGCTCAGCATCGCCGCGATTGGTTCCCCCTTCGTGATCGGATGCGGGCGGTTTAAGTTGTCTGGGAAGAAACCGTTCGGATCGATGCCGAGCAGATGAAACATCGTGGCGGTCAGGTCACCGCCGGTGAACGGGTTGGTCGCGGGATAGGCTCCGTTCTTGTCGCTGGCTCCGATGACTTGCCCGCCCCGAATGCCGGCTCCGGCCATCGCGAAGCTGAAGACGTGGCCCCAGTGATCGCGGCCACCGTTGGCGTTGATCTTCGGAGTCCGCCCGAATTCGCCGATCACCACGACCAACGTTTCATCGAGCAATCCGCGTTCGGTCAGGTCATCCATCAGTGCAGCGAACGTGACGTCGAACTGCGGGCAGAGGTTGTCTTGCAGCCGGTCGGCGTTCAGAGCGTGCGTGTCCCACAGCGGATTATCGACAGCGTTGTCTCCAGGATCGCGAGCCCAATTAACGTGGACCAACCGCACGCCTGCTTCGATCAGTCGCCGAGCCAGTAGGCAGGATTGCCCCCATGTGTACCGGCCATAGCGGTCGCGGGTCTTGTCCGATTCCTTACTGAGATCGAAGGCCGCTCGCGCGCCGCCGTTGGTCACCAAATCAAACGCCTGCTGCGAGAGCCGATCCCAGGCCGCGACCGATCCGCCTCGCAACGTCTCGTCGAAGCGACCTTCCAGTTGCTTCAAGACGTCGCGGCGGCGATCGACACGAATCTTGGTGACATCGCCGATCAGTCGAAGCCCTTCGATCTCGTAATCGGGCAGCGCGGGGTCGCCGACGAATCGTTCCGGCTCCCACAGCTTGCCGAGGAACCCCGCCGTCTGTCCGGCCGGAGTCACGTTGTCGTTGAGTCGCATCATGTCCGGAATCCAGACCGATGTCAGAGCCGGCAGCTTTTCGCTGGGCTTGAGCATCTTCACGACTGAGCCGAAGTACGGCCAATCGTTCGGCTTGATCTGCCTCGCGCTACCGGGACCGTAGGGATATCCCGTCAGCAGCCAGTAACCGCTCACATCGTGGTTGTCGTCGCGCGTCGAGAGCGATCGCACGATCGCCAACTTGTCGGCGTAGTACGACGTGCGCGGCAACAGTTCGCAGAATTGAATGCCGGGGACGTTCGTCGCGATCGGCTTGAACGAACCACGAATCTCGGCGGGGGCGTCTGGCTTCGGATCGAAAGTCTCATGCTGCGGCGGACCTCCTTGCAGCCAGAGGAAGATCACGTTTTTCGCTTTGCCGAACGTCGAGCCCAATTCACCCGCCAACTTCGGAGCCGCGCCGAGTGTGACCGCCGGTGTCTCCGCCGCTCGCAACAAATGCGGCAGCGAAACTCCCAACGCGCTCAAGCCCCCGACGCGCAGCCATTCGCGGCGAGCAACTCGATCGGTCGAGGACAGTGATTGGTCAAGGAGGGAAAACATGCGTGTCTCTCGTGCGATGATCGAACTCAGCCGAACCGGATTGGCTCGCCATGATAGATGTGGTTTGGTCGATCAACTTCGTCTTTCCAAGCGGCCGTATCGGGAATTCCCATGGCGTGGTAGATCGTGGCGGCGAGGTTCTCAGGGAGTTGAGCATCGGAGGCCGGGTAAGCTCCATTCTTGTCGGAGGTTCCGACAACGACGCCGCCTCGGACACCGCCACCAGCGATGAAGACGGATTGGACGGCTCCCCAGTGATCGCGGCCGACCGTTTTGCTTTCTCCGCCACCGGCATTGATCTTCGGAGTGCGCCCCATTTCGCCGCACATCACGATCAACGTCTCGTCGAGCAAGCCCAGCGTCTGAAGATCGTCGAGCAACGCCGAGAGTCCACGGTCAGTCGGCGGCAGCAGGCAATCGCGCAACAGCGGAAAATTGTTTTCGTGGGTGTCCCAGGACTCGTTGTTGCCGAGGTTCACTTGGATCAAGTTCACTCCCGCTTGCACCAGTTGCCGAGCCATCAGCAGCGACCAGCCAAAGGCATTGCGGCCGTAACGATCTAGCGTCTGCGGATCGGCATTGTGGACATCGAACGCGCGTTGCACGCTGGTGTCGGTCAGCAACGAGATGGCGGCTTGGCGATGTCGATCAAACGACTCGGACGACGCAGCCTGTTCCAACTCGTGACGCTGCTGATCGAGCAGCCCGCGCAGGCTGTCTCGATCCGTCAGTCGCGCGCGACTCAGTCCTTGCGGCAAGCTGAGATTGGGGGATTGGAATATCAAATTCGGATTTCGCTCGCGGCCTCGGACGAAGTGGAATTCGTAATCCGGATACGCTCCGTAGGACTTCGCGTTGTACGGCGAGGCTTCGATGAACCACGGATCGCGTTGGCTGCCCATCAAGCCACCGAACTGACCGGGAAGCACTCGGCCTTCGCGATGAACGATTCGCTCGGGGAGCACGACCGCCGGCGGAAGATTGTTGTTGCGTCGCGGCAGAGCGTTGCCGACGACCGACGCAATCGACGGCCAATCGCTCGACTGCGGCTTGCTGGGGTTGTAGCCCACCGGCATGGGTGTGCGCCCGGTGAGAATCGACGTGTGCCCTTGCGAGTGCTCGTTGTACGGCGTCGTCAGCGAGCGGATCAGACTCCACTTGTCACTGCGAGCCGCGAGCATCGGCAGGTGCTCGCAGATCTGCGTTCCCGGCGTCCGCGTGGCGATCGGATTGAACTCGCCACGAATCCCGGCCGGGGCGTCCGGCTTCGGATCGAAGCTGTCATGCTGAGTCAGCCCACCGGAGAGAAACACAAAGATGACCGACTTCGCTGTGCCACCGCTCAGCGTCGTCAACTTCCCGTCGGCCGCACGCAACGCGGAGACGTGATTCATCCCCAGTCCGAGGAGGCCGATGCTTCCCGCTTGAATCACCGTCCGCCGCGAGAGGTTTTCGTGAGTAATCTTGTTTTTTAATGGCATGGCATAGTCTCTCGAAGGATGGGCACTTTTGCCCGTCGTCTGTGGTTTGACGGGCAAAAGTCCCCGTCCTACGAATGGTCCTCGAACAGATTCAACTCAACAATTCTCGAATTGGCTCCCCTTCTGAGAGCAGGCAGGGGCGACCGTCGGTCGTGTGGTAGGTGATGCCGTGCGGATCATAGCCCAACGCGGTGAAAACTGTTGCGTGAACATCGGCAGGGGTGATTGGGCGGGACTTCGGTGCGGCACCGATCTTGTCGGATTCACCGATGATTTGGCCACCGCGAATGCCGCCGCCAGCCAAAACCATGGAATAGCACTGCGGCCAATGGTCTCGGCCGGCGGCGGCGTTGATGATCGGCGTGCGGCCGAAGTCCCCCATCCAGATGACCAGCGTCGAATCGAGCAGGCCGCGCTCGGAAAGATCGTCGAGCAGTGTCGCAAAAGCTCGCTCCATCGGCGGTACGAGCGACTTTTCCAAACGGCCAAAGTTGTTGGCATGCGTGTCCCAGATGATGCTTTGACCGTTGACCGTCGTGACAAAACGAACGCCCGACTCGATCAAGCGCCGCGCCAACAGATGCGATTGGCCCCAAGTGTGCCGACCGTATCGCTCGCGGACTTCGGTCGGTTCGCGCGTGAGGTCGAACGCCTCGCGCACGGCGGCGGAACCGACCAGCGACAAGGCTTTCGATTGATTGATGTCAAGGTCTTGCGAGCCGTTGGCCGTGATCGGCAGGCAACGTTGCTGAATCTGGTCCAGCAATAACCGACGGTCGTCTTGGCGTTGCGAGGTGATCCCCTCCACCGCGCCGAGATTCGGCACGCTAAAGTTGGCGGCGTTGGGATCGGCATTGAGTACGAACGGATCGTGGCTTGCTCCCAAACAGCCGCCGAGTTGTCCCGGCGTGAGATACACGGTGCTGTCGCAGTGCGGCGCGGGTGTGATCACATACGGCGGCAACGCGCCGCTGTAGCCATCGCGCCGCGCCAGCCAACCGGTCAATGTGCCGAAGCTGGGAATGTCGTTGCGGCTGGGATTGATGAGCGTGCTGTCCATCGGATACGGCCGGCCGACGATCGACCAATGCATGCCGGAATTGTGTGAGCCGTGCGAGTGATGAATGCTGCGCACGATCGAGAATCGGTGAGCATGATTCGCGAGTCGCGGCAGCAGTTCCGAAATCTCAATGCCGGGAGCGCTCGTCGCGATCGGCTTGTACGGCCCGCGCACTGTGTCGGTCGCGTGAGGCTTCAAGTCCCACAAGTCGATGTGACTGGGTGCCCCGCAGTTGAAGATGAGGATCACCGACTTGGCTTTTCCAGTCGTCGCTGCGGCGACTCTCCGGCTCAGCGAGTTCGCCCACAACAGACCGAGACCGTTCAATCCACTGCGGGACAAGAACTGGCGACGGCCTTCGAAAGTTGGCGTTGTCGGAACCATGTGGCGGTCTCGGCAAATAATTGACCGATAATGGCGGGGATGCGGGGAATGTCGAATCAGGCGGGCAGAGTAATTATCGGCAAAATCCGATGCGTTAGGTCACATTGGACTGACGAAATCACTCGGAGTCAACGCGGCCATTCGTCAACTTCCGTTGGAGTCGGTCGGGTTGATCAGCCCAACCGGACGGACCTGATCAATTCGCCGCACGATGCGTGACGCTCTTCAAAACAAGACGGGCGATTGGAAGACTAGCCAGTGTTGTCGAACACGTTACGGCGTCACTTCAAACTCGAGAAACAATTCCAACGTTTTGTCTCCCTGTCGCAGCAGCGGTTCGATCTGATTGCCATCCAAGAAGCCGGCATTCGCCGATGTCCGGAACTATTACCTGTGCAATCGAGGCTTGATACGATCTCCGCGACTTTGGCTTCATGACAGAGTGGCATCGAATTGAGTTTCGACACCACCACGGTGAGATCCGCCGTTGGCGCGGCGGAACCGCAACCCGATTCTGAGACAGAAGGCTCTACCGATCGGCAAGTCGAGATGGCATCGGTCAACTCGGACACAACGCCATCGGGCTCAATGAAGTTGCGGCTTTGTAGAGCCAAAAATCTTCTCACGAAAACAATCCTTTCAACGTTTACAGAGCGAAGGAGACGTTGATGAACCCATCCCGCTCGGAGTTGAGTCGACGCGATCTGTTGCAGCTCGGCGGATTGGGGATGCTGGGAATCACTCTGCCCCAACTCTTGCAGGCTGAATCGCAACCCAAGTCTCGTCCGCGGTCATGCATCTTCGTCGTTCAATACGGTGGAGCTAGCCATCTCGACAGTCTGGATCTGAAGCCGGAGGCTCCGGCCGAGATCCGCGGGCCTTACAGTCCGATTGCTTCCGCAGTCCCCGGCATGCAGATCTGCGAACTGTTGCCGCGGTTGTCTCGCATCTCCGACCAGTTCACGCTCATCCGCTCGATGACGCACGGCAATCCTGGTCACGACGGCGGCATGCATGTCTGCATGACAGGGCATTCGCAGCCGACGGAAGCCACTCCGTATTTTGGTTCGGTGCTCAGCAAACTGAAACCAGCCACCGTCAACATGCCGAGCTACGTCTGGCTGCAGAACCTGGCAGGAGATGTCCAACCGCGCTACCTGTCCGGCGGATTCTTAGGTTCGGCATTTGGACCATTGCGAGTCGGGACGGACGAAGACAACCCGGCAGCTACGGGGTTTCGGATGAAGTCATTCGATCCTCCGGCGGAAGTTTCTGGCCAGCGACTGGTGACTCGACAGAATTTGTTGAGCGGCATCGAGTCGGGCCAAGAACTCTCTCGTCGTCCGATCGCCAATTCTTTCGGAGAATTTCAAACTAAGGCGTTTGAACTCATCACCGGTCCCGCCGCGCGGCAAGCATTCGATTTGGAGCAGGAACCCGCCACCGTTCGCGACCATTACGGTCGCCATCCGTTGGGCCAGAATCTGTTGATGGCACGGCGGCTGATTGAAGCTGGCGTGCGGCTCGTGAGCGTCACGGCCTGGGCAGGTACGCCGCCCGGCGAAAAGTTTCGCAACGTGCAAACCTGGGACATGCACGGTGAAGGTTCGGGACTGGGCAGTAGTTTCGGCACGGGGGCGTATGGGCTGAGTTGGGCATTGCCGCGAGTCGATGAAGCTGTATCGGCCTTGCTGGAAGACCTGCGTCAACGCGGTCTGTTGGAAGACACGTTGGTGGTCATGGTGGGCGAGTTCGGCCGCAGTCCGCGAATTGCCTACAACGGACGCGACCACTGGCCCGCTTGCTACTCGGCTCTCATGGCCGGAGCTGGAATTCGCGGCGGCGCGGTTTATGGAGCTTCCGACAAACAGGGAGCCTACGTGAAAGATCATCCCGTCACACCAGAGATGTTCGGGGCCACGCTGTTTCAAGCTCTGGGAATTCCACCCGACACACGGTTCGGTCCGGACGGCTTCAGCTTCCGTGTCAGCGACGGCGAGCCGGTCCACGATTTGTGGTTCAACGGGACTCTTGGGGGCTGATGTTTGAAAAAGGCGGACATGCTGATTCCCAATCGGGTTGTGTCATTCAACTCGAATCCCGAAAGGATGAGGGCAGTATGTCCGCGGAAGTGTTTTATCGAGCGATGGGGGACAGCTTGCTTGATCGGACGATGGTCTTCTTCAGCAGCAACCTCGCCGACGCCAGTAAGCACAGCGTCAAGAACATGCCGGTGTTCCTGGCCGGCGGTGGCTTCAAGCACGGCCAACACTTGGCCTTCGACGAAAACAAGAATCCGCCACTGAGCAATCTGTTCGTGTGCATGCTTCAGCGAAGGGGCATCGAAGCGGACAAGTTCGGCTCAAGTACCGGCACGCCCACGGGGTTGGAAGCGTCGTAGCCATCACGAGACCTTCCGACGGAGTCTATTTCGTCGTCGGCTTGAACGACTCGAACACGTCGGCCAGGACTTTGTCGGCGAGGCGGCCGGCTTC
>CAMDRI010000162.1 GCA_945906725.1 Candidatus Kuenenia stuttgartensis
TGCAACAAAACCGCAAAACTGGGTACAAGTTCCATCGTGAGCCTCCTTGCTCGATGCCTGAGAGTGATGTCCCAAGCATTGTCGTGGAGGCTCGCGCTTTTTCCGTAGATCAGTTCTCAACACTCTAAAAACTGCAAAAGTCGAACTAACTCTTGAAATGGGAAAGTTCACGGATGCCGGAATGAAACAACTCGCGACGAACTGCGCCGGTCTGAAATACTTGCACTTGGTCAAAGAGCCGATCACTGACGCCGCGCTCCAGGAATTGTCGCGACTGCCGCAACTCGAACAATTGCATCTCTCCGATGTCCCAATCACAGATGATGGACTACGGCATCTGACAAGTTGCTCCAGCCTGAAGACGCTGACCCTCAAAAACACCAAGGTGAGTGGCTCGGGCGTTGAAGACCTGCGAAAGACGAATCCCACTCTGGAAGTGTCGATCAAGTAATTGGCGGCTATGGTCGGACGCAGGTTGCTCGGCTCGTCGGGCGTGAGTACGCTGTGAGCACACTACTCTTTTGAGGGAGGATTTCATGACGACGGCCACACAGAAAAAGCCAACACGGCTCAACATCCGCGTGAGCGAGCACCAAAAGGAAGTGCTGACGAAAGCGGCTCAAGCGCTGAACACGACAGTCAGCAGCTTCGTGTTGCAGAAGGCGTATTCCGAGGCGCAGTCAATCCTGGGCAATCAAGGGCAGTTCCGTTTGCCGGAGAAAAAATGGCGGGCGTTTGTGCGAGCGCTCGATGCTCCGCCGAAGAAGTCGCTCAAGTTGAAGAGACTGCTGACGGAGCCAGGAGTATTTGATGTCTGAGCCGCCCTTCAACGCCCCGGGGCCGCTGACTCGCGAGCACGACTGCCAAGCGTTTGATTGCGGCTCAGAGCCACTCAACGATTACTTGCGGCGATTCGCCTGGATGAACCAACAAGCGGGAGCGGCACGGACCTATGTGGCGGCTCGCGGACGGCGCGTGGTTGGGTACTACACGCTCAGCTTCGGCAGCGTCGAACATGAGCGTGCGGCCGAACGAGTTCGCAAAGGACTGGCGCGTCATCCGATTCCGGTCATGCTGCTGGCCAGACTCGCCGTCGATCGCACGGAGCAGGGATCAGGAATCGGCCGAGGCTTGCTGAAAGATGCGCTGCGGCGAACTCTTCAGGCGGCGGATATCGCCGGGCTGCGAGCGATCATCGTTCACGCCAAAGACACGAACGCACGAGAGTTTTACGAACGATTCGGGTTCGAGCGATCGCCGCTCGACGAGTTTCATCTCATGTTGCTGTTGAAAGATCTCCGAGCCTCGCTCGGAAAATGATCGGAGAATTGCTCTGTGCCGAATGTTCTCGACGACATCGTCGCTCACAAACTGACCGAGATTGCGGTCGCGACATCCAGTGTGCCCGCAGCGATGCTCGAACAGCAACTCGACTTCGCGCCGCCAGTGCGCGATTTCGTCGCCGCGTTGCGAACGTCCGCCGAGCGAGTCGGCGTCGGCATGATCGCTGAAGTGAAAAAGGCATCGCCGTCGGCGGGGTTGATTCGGGCGGACTTCGATCCCATCGCGATTGCGAAAACTTATGAGGCCAGCGGAGCGGCGTGCATCAGTTGCCTGACGGATGAAAAATATTTTCAAGGGCGGCTCGAATACCTGACCGCGATCAAGCAAGCGGTCTCGTTGCCGGTGCTGCGGAAGGATTTCATCGTTGATCGGTATCAAGTGCTGGAAGCTCGCGCGGCGGGGGCGGATGCGATTCTGCTGATCGCCGAATGTCTCGACGACTGCCATCTGCGCGACCTCTATTTCTACGCCAGCGAACTCGGCATGGAATGCTTGATCGAACTCTACGAACCGGCCAACCTCGACCGAGTACTCAAGCTGCAACCGCCGCTGGTCGGCGTCAACAATCGCAACTTGAAGACGATGATCACGGATCTCGACCACACGATCCGGCTGGCTCCGCGCATCACCGCTCAGTCGCTGCTGGTCGCCGAAAGCGGCATCCGCACGCGAGCCGACGTCGAACGCCTGCAAGCCGCCGGTTGCCGAGCGATCCTCGTGGGTGAATCGCTGATGCGCTCCGCCGACATTGGTGCGGGCGTGCGTGAATTGTTGGGGACGCCGAGCGCGTGAACGTAGTGCCTCGTCAGTTCTTAATCTGTGGGTTGCGCAACGTAGCGAAAGTCGCCAAGACTTTCGGAATCAGCGTGTGGCCGAAACTCTTGGCGAGTTTCGCTACCCAAGAATAAAGACTTGAAGACGCAGTAGTCGCCTCGTGGAACGAGGCGGCTACGTTGGGCGGGACGACCTCGTCACGCTTCGCGTCGCCAGAGCGTGCCTTCTGGGCGGTCTTCGAGCGTGACTTTCAATTCGGTCAGTCCTTTGCGGACATTGTCGGCGATCTCGAATTGTTTGGTTTTGCGAGCTTCTGCTCGCAATGAGATCAGCAGTTGCATCAGGCTGTTGACGAACTCGTCGTCGCCACCTCCAGTGGACTTCTTTTCGAGCGGCTTGCGGAACACGCCGAGAATGTTGGACAGTTCTTTGAAAAGCGACACGCCTCGGTGCAGCGCGGACTGCGCGGCGATGTTCGATTTGCCGTCGGCTTCGAGCTTCTGGTCCGTGATGAAACTGTTGAGCGTCTTGCGGAGATCGAACAGTGCGGCAGTCGCGGCTCCGGTATTGAAATCGTCGTCCATCGCATCGAGGAATCGAGTTCGCAACGCGGTGAGTTCGTTCTCGTAGCTCAGCCTCTCCGAGGCTGAAGCCGCCCAAACACGATTCGACTCCGCGCGCGTCGCCGGAACTGTCAGCGAATAAAAATCCTTGCCGGTCGCGCGGCCGAATGATTCGATCAGCCGATAGAAGCCGTCGATGCTCTTCGCGGTTTCGGCCAGGCGGTCGTCGCCGAAATCGACCGGGCTGCGATAGTGCGTCGCCAACAGGAAGAAGCGGACGGTTTCGGGATCGAATTTCGCGAAGACCGCAGACTTCACCGATTCGGCACCCTTCGAGCCGGCCAGTTTCTGTTCTTCTTGAGCCTGCTTCTCGGCCAGTATGTCGGCTGTTTGTGAAGCCGCAACGTCGCCGTGTCGGCTGTGATCGCCGCCGATTTTGCCGCCGGCTCCGCTTTTTCGCAGCAGGCCGTTGTGCAGCCAGTACCGAGCGAACGGCTTGCCAGTGCAGGACTCGGACTGAGCGAGTTCGTTCTCGTGATGCGGGAACATCAGGTCGAGGCCGCCGCCGTGAATGTCGATCGTGTCGCCGAGCAGCTTGCGAGCCATCGCCGAACACTCGATGTGCCAGCCGGGCCGGCCCGGTCCCCACGGGCTGTCCCACGCCGGCTCGCCCGGCTTCGAGCCCTTCCACAACGCGAAGTCCGCCGGGTTGTGCTTGCCGTCGCGAGTCTCCGCGCGCGTGCCGGCCAGCATCTCGGTCAGATTGCGGCCGCTGAGCTTGCCGTAGTCGGCGTCCTTCGTGCATTCAAAATAGACGTCGCCGTCGAGCGGATACGCGAATCCCTTCTCGATCAGCCCGGCGATGATCTCCTGCATCTCTTGAATGTACTGCGTCGCATAGGGCATGTGGTCGATGCCATCCACGCCGAGCGTCCGCAGGTTGTCGAGATAATCCTCGGTCATCTTCCGAGCCAACGCCTCGACGGTCGTCCCCAACTCGTTGGCCTTCACGATGAGCTTGTCGTCCACGTCGGTGATGTTGACGACCCACGTCACCTGATACCCGGAGTACGCCAGATACCGCTTGATCGTGTCGAAGATGACCGGCCCGACCATGTGCCCAATGTGAGCCGGCTTGTAAACCGTCGGCCCGCACAGATACATCGAGACCTTCCCCGGCTCGACCGTTTGAAACTCTTCCTTCTGACGAGTCAGTGTGCTGTAAACGCGAATGGGCATGGTTGAGAAATCCGAAACTCGAAACGCGAAATCCGAAGCCAACCGCAGGCGGCTTCCCGGCCGGGAGAATCGTGCAAAATGGCCGAGCGGTTCAAGTCGGATTATTGATTGGCGTCGTTTGTTCGAGAGGTTGGTGTTGCCACATTCGAGTGCGATGGACGTCCAAGGATGTCTCGCTTTGTTCGCCGAAGGACAGAAATCGCAAACGTCATGAAACAGGTACCCAGACCACCTAAAACCAGCACAAGCTGATTCCAGTCGACTGGCTGTTGCGGGAGTAAATTGATTTTAGCGAAGTAGGCCGCCGCGATGAGAAATACCACGCCCACAATGAGCACGAACACCATCCCGATTCTTTCCCGACGTGAGATCGCTGCGAAGGCTTCTCGCCCGATGCGCTGGTCGTCGAATTCAACGTCTAAGAAGTCCGCCAATTCACGAGCCATCTCTGTCAGCTCAGATTGTGTGCCTTGCAACAAATTCGTCCGTGAGATTTTGCCTTCGATCGCGCGCACCAAGTTCACCTGTTGAACGATCTTCTCGTCGTCCACGAATTCATGAACGTACTCCAAAACTTGGACAGCTTGAATTTGTGCGAAAGGGATTGTTTCGTCATTGATCGTCGCGAGCAGTTGGCTGCGGTCAAACCTTGCTCGCAGCGTCGCGAATCTTTGAATGAGTTCACCGATGACAAAGCCACCGGCACCAAAGGCGGGAAACAGTGAAAATACAATCGTGGTCTTCCAGTCGGCCTGAAATTGTTGACAGAGCCACAACACAATGGGAAACGCGGCCACCGAAACGACGACGTGTGGCAGAAAACTTCTGGGACGAAAGACGAATACTTCCGGCGACTCCCGGAAACAACGGATCAACGGCCGACTACTCATATCGGTGCGTGCGACAGTCAGCGGCACAGCGGAAAGTTGTCCGAGACCATTCATGTCCGTTATTTCCAACAGGGATCATCACTCCGCTCGATCAGTACGACTGCGTCGGCATTGATCGCCTCTTGCCGGCCGATGGGGCCGACCTTCTCGCCGGTTTTGGCTTTGACGTTCACTTGGCTGCGGTCGAGGCCGAGCAACTCGGCGACGCGGGCGGCGATGGCCGGCTTGTGAGCCGACAGCGTCGGGCGTTCGGCGTGGATCGTGCAGTCGAGGTTGACGATCGTCCAGCCGAGTTCGGTGAGTCGTCGCTGAGCCTCGCGGACGAAGAGGGCGGAGTCGGCGTTGTGCCACTGCGGATCGGTGTTCGGAAACAACTCGCCGATGTCGCCGAGTCCCGCCGCTCCGAGCAGTGCGTCGGTGATCGCATGCAGCAGCACGTCGGCGTCGCTATGTCCGTCGAGGCCGAGATCGTGCTCGATCCGCACGCCGCCGAGAATCAGCGGACGCCCAGCAATCAAGCGGTGCGTGTCGTGGCCGAGGCCGACTCGAAAAGACATGAGGTGCTCCAATGTAGCCGTCTCGCTCCGCGAGACGATAGCCGAACGTCAAGAGACGACCATTGGGAGTTCAACCGTCTTCTGCCAAACGAGCCCGACCCCGCCTCGGCGTTCCTCTCGCGGAACGAGAGGGCTAAGTTTCGCGATGTTAGTTCTGCCGCGAAGGTGACTCAACGGGCGAGGCGCGGCATAATCCTCGGCCTCTCAAACCCAGGAGACCCATCATGGCGAAGACTTATCGAGTTGGCATCATCGGACGCACAGGCAAAGGGGATTACGGACACGGCGTGGACGTCGCCATCTCAAAGGTGCCCAACGTCGAGATCGTAGCATTGGCCGACGAGAATGAAGCCGGTCGAGCCGCTGCGGCCAAGCGGACGAATCCGAAGACGACCTACGCCAGCTACCGCGAGATGTTTGAGAAAGAAAAGCTCGACATCGTCGCGATCTGCCCGCGCTGGGTCGACCAGCACCGCGACATGATCGTGGCCGCGGCCGAGCACGGCTGCCACGTCTACATGGAGAAGCCGTTCTGCCGGACGCTCGCCGAGTGCGACGACGTGTTGCGGCAGCTTGAGATGCGGCATCTCAAATTGGCGATCGCGCACATCAGCCAGTGGTCGCCGGTGCTCGATGTCGTGAAGTCGTTGATCCATTCCGGTGAGATCGGCGAGGTGCTCGAACTGCGCGGCCGCGGCAAAGAGGACGCCAGTCGTGGCGGCGGCGAGGACTTGTGGGTGCTCGGCTCGCACATCTTCGGGCTGATGCGGGCGATCGCCGGCAACGCGACGAGTTGCTTTGCGACGGTCATGCAGAAGAAGCACAAGGTCACGAAGGCCGATGTGGCCGAGGGAAACGAAGGGATCGGCCCGCTCACCGGTGATGCGATCGACGCGAAGTACTCGTTCGCCAACAACATCACTGGCTATTTCGGATCGCATCGCGGCGCGGCAGGCAATCCCACGCGGTTCGCTCTGCAAATCTTTGGCAGCAAGGGGATCATCGAAACCGAAAGCGGTTACGGCGCGCGAACGCACATCCTGAAGGACAGCAGTTGGTCTCCCGGCCGCACCGGCAAGAAATGGGAACCGGTCACATCGGCCGGCATCGGCAAGCCGGAGACTCGGCAAGACTTGACCTACGAGAACGGCCACATCGCCGCGATCGTCGATCTGATTGACTGCATCGAAATGGATCGCCAAACGAGGTGCTCGGCAGCCGACTCGCGGGCGATCATCGAGATGATCGCGGCCATTTTTGAATCGCACCGAGTCGGCGGCCCCGTCGAATTGCCGCTGAAGACCAGAGTGAATCCGCTGACGCTGCTGTAGGCCAAGCCCTTGTGGCCTGGATGATTTGCAAGACAAAACGCCTCGACCGACCCACGAGGGGTCGGGCTACGGGCTACTCAGCCAGAGTTCCACGTAGCCAGTGTCAACGTCCGTAGAACTTGGCTTCTGCCACAGACCGATACCGAGTGCGACATCCGATTTTCCGTCGCCGTCGAAATCGCCGGTCGTCAGGGTCGGATAGTGGCCCGGTCCGCGTTTCCAAACGTGGAAGTCGAACTTTCCTGGCGCAGTTTGTTCGAGCCACACGAGCGCGGGCGGAATGGAACTCTGTTGACGTTTCGCTTGCTGGTCCGTTCCCATCGGAACCAGCGTGCAGGCGACGATGTCGAGGTCGCCATCACCATCGAGGTCGGCCGCTTCGGCGCGGTGTGCTCCGGGAAGTTCGGCGAGTGTGTGCGATTCAAACTTCAAGTCGCCGATGTTCTCCAACCAAGTGACGCTGTGATACGGCTTGAGCGTCGGGCCATCCATCATGTCGCCGTTGGTCAGCAACACGTCGAGGTCTTGATCGCCGTCAAAATCCAGCAACTGAAAACCGGAATAACCCCATGTGGGGTGCGGCGCGCGAAACAGTTCGCGCAGCACGAATGATCCATCCGGTTGGTTGAGATATGCGACGAGCATCTCGTGTTCTTGAGCCAGCAGCGCGATCACGTCGGGACGACCGTCGTCGTTGATGTCGGAGATTTCCAACTGGACGGCACCATGCCTTTCGTCGAGCGTCCGTACCGCAAACTTCGGCTCGATCGTTGTTGTCGATTTGCGAGTCGTATTCTCCAGCAGCAGCACATGACCGGTCGTTCGCCAGCCGAATTCCGCGACGGCGAAATCAACATCGCCGTCGCTGTCGAAGTCGAGTGGCTTGAGATCGGCAACGCGGCCGAGATTGCTGGCGAGGCTGCGGTGCTCCCAACCGTCTTCTTTCCGGAGAAGCAAATCAACACTGCCGAGGTTGTGATCCATCGCCACAAATGTGCCGAGGTTGGCGACAACCAGTTCACTGCCATCAAATTCGCTCAAGACCACCGATTCCAGCCGGCAGGCGTTCGAGACTTGTTCGCTGAGCAATCGGAGCTGTGGTTGGCGGTCGAGGGCGGTCACTTCGCAAATCCAGCCATTCCGCATGTCGCACGTCAGCAGTCGTGGCTCACCAAGCGGCGAGGACAACAGTTTCACCTGCGAGACAAATGACACCTTTTCAGGATGCGGCGATTTCAGAATGACTCGGCGGAGCGGCGGAGTTTTTTCCGCAACGTCGACACGGTCGGTCAGCGGCAGCGAGTCGGGAGCGCGATCGACAAACCAACGCTTGACCGCTTCCATTTGCAAACGCTTGGGAACGATGACCTTCCCGTAGCCCGGCATCGACACCATGCGAGGAATGGCCTCGTCCCAATCCGATTTCGTCAGTGTGCCTGGATCGGAAAACTGATGGCATTGCAGACACAGCTTCTTGAGCAGAGCTTCATCGTCGGGCGAACTGATGGGCGTGACCACGTTCGTCGCGGATGTGGCGACAGTTGGCGGCGAAACCCTCGCAGGCGATCCGCATCCAACGAGCCACAGCGCGGCCAGTGCCACGCCGGCGGCGGAAATCATTCGACTCATGCTGTCCCTTCCGGTCGAAAACATCGGGACGGATTGTAGGGACAAACGCGACCGAAGCGGATCGAGAACGCAGCCCTTCTCAGACTCGCTTGTGCCAGCCCAGGATCGCTTGGACAATCCTCGCGGTTGTGAAATTGATCATCCTCGACGAGGAGTTTTGCCATGCGTCAATTGTGGGTGTGTTTGGCAGCGATCGGTTTTTTGGGCTGCGACGATTTCGATAAAACTCTGAACGAGCCGGCACGACAATCGGTGACGGCCCCTGCGGGAATCGCAACAGCCGGAGATGTCTCGGCCGTTCAGAATGCCACCGGCGGTGGAGTTGTGGCACCGGCGGCAAACTCACAACCTGTGGCAACACCCGATGCGAATTCTCCCACTGCTGCGCCTGTTCAACCAACGGCGACAGTCATTGGCAAGACGACAAAAAAGCTCGTCGATCTCGCCGAAGCCAAGAAGAATCCCAAGATCGTCGAGATCGAAAACAAAGTGACTGGAAGCGATCCGTTGACGGTCACTTTCAACGCGTATGTCTCGATCACCTCGCAGGCCAGCGTCTTGAATTTCAAACATCAGATGGACATTCTCAAAGCCACCAACGACGACAAGTATCCGACGTTCAAAGAGGCTCAAAAACTAATGAAGCAGCTCAACATCGAACTGGCCGCCACGCTGCCGCCGTATCAACTGTATGCCTACGACGCCAAGACCGGAGGCATCGTTGTGGTGGAGAACAAGGCCGAAAAGATCCGCCTCTACAAACTCAACAACATTCCGCTCGAAGAGGCCGACAAGCCCTTCGACACGCCGTAGTCTGGTGCGTGATGCGGTCGTAGCCAAAAAAACCGGCGTCTTGAAGACGCCGGGGTGTTGTTATTCTGAAGAGAGGTTTCAGTCAATTGTCCGTCTGCGTCTTTTTGGCGGTGGCCTTGCCGCTGGCCGGAGTGATGGCGTTGGAGGCGGTCGAAGTACTGGCCGTGACGGCGATCGCATTGGTTTGCAGAATCTCTTTCGATTCGTCGTTTTGAACGAACGCGACGACGTGCAGTCGTTTCAGATCGAGCGGCTTGGCGGGGAAGTCGATCCCTTCGTCTTCCTCGTACTTCTTCAAATAGGTGGCTAGCGACGACTTCAGGTCGGCCAGCGGAATTGATTCTTTAATCGACAGCTTGCCGTCCTTGGGTTCCACGCCAGCCGGGCCGCCGACCATACGGCGGACGACCATCTCGTGACCGCGGACTCCGTTGCGGGCAAGGAAGTGAACTTCATCTTCGGCGATGACGACTCGCAAACGAACGTCTTTG
Source organism: Candidatus Kuenenia stuttgartensis (assembly GCA_945906725.1). Classification (GTDB taxonomy): domain Bacteria; phylum Planctomycetota; class Planctomycetia; order Planctomycetales; family Planctomycetaceae; genus SXKJ01. The sequence continues at coordinate 9,632 of CAMDRI010000162.1, forward strand.
GCTTCATCGCCGAGTTGATCAAGTCCGGTGACGTTGGCAACGAGTTGCAGCGTGCCGTCGACGACGCGGGCGTTGACTCCGACTTGAACCGTCGCTTTGGAATCAAGCTGCTGATTGACCAAATTCTTCAGGCCGCGATAGATGTCAGGCGAATTCGGCAGATAACCACCGACGTTGTTGACCGGAGCACCATTGAGCACGACGGTAGGAGTTCCCTGGCCGTGGTAGTAGTTCGAAAAACGATCTTCGCCGTCGGCATTCGTCAGCGGATCGGGGCCGGGGATGTGCTGGTGGTATCGCAAGACAATCACCTGCGTCTTCGGGTAAGTGACTTCGAGTGCTCCGGTGGCGATGTCCGCTCCGACGCATGGCGGGCAGGACGAACCGGTGAACAACTCGCACAAGACAAGCTTGTTGCCGGCGGGAGCCTCGGTGGACGGCTTATCGGCGAACGCGACCACTCGTTTCCGATAGGTTTCGTCCTTGAATTCGTCGAGCCCCTCGGTCTTGCCATGTTTGGCTTCCCAAAGTTTCGCGAGTGTCGCGCTGGGCAGATCACGCTTTGGGGCGTCGGTCTTTTGCGCCCAGTCACGCTGCAAGAACGCTTCGAGCATCGGCAGGCTGACAAGCTCGGCGTACATCGCGATCGCTTCGTCAGTTTGTTTCGCTTTCTCTTGATAGCGGGCGAGGCCGTACAATACGGCCGGATCGAACGGGTTTTTGCCGCGCAGCTTCGTGAGAAAATCGAAGGCTTTCTCCGCACGATCTACGTCGTCCAACTCGACGTACTTCAAGGCCTGCACGGTCAGAATTCCTTCGCGGGCGGTCTTGAGTTGCACCTTGAGATCCTTCAAGGACTCGTCTGTGATGGACTTGTCGGCCGTCGCAACGAACTTCAGCGAGAAATCGGGGTTGTATTTGGTCTGTGCCAGAATGATCCCGATGTTTCCCTGCAAGGTTTGTTGCAATCGTGAACCCCACATGGCCATCGCTTGATCGTAGTCGGCGATGAGTTGCTCGACGTCTTCCGGGGATGCGTCTTGAATCGCCGAGACCATGATGCTCGTTTCCCAAGCCATCATGCTCAGCGGGCTTTGCGGATGATCGGCGACGAACTTGGCCAACGCCGTCAACGCCGCCTTCGGATCTTTCTTGCTGAATGCTTGGCTGAGTTCGCGTGCATCGGTCGGTTCGGGAGACACGTTGAAGTCATCCAGTGTTTCGGCTTTCGTCGGCAGCAAGCGTGCCGGCAGACAGTTGCCAAATAGCGCGTTGCCGTAAACGACACCGTCCTTCAACGTCCCTTGGAAATCCAACTTTGAGCCGCCGTCGATGTCGAACGTCAAATGAATGGATTTGTTGTTGATTTCCGATGAGACCAACTTCGCGGGAGGCAGCACCTCGGTCGGAGCGGTCCACTTCGCCGTCAGAACACCATCGGCATCGGCACCTTTGCCGGCCGAGACGGCCACGATGCCCGTGTTAAAATCAATGAATTGCTGCTCTTGGGCAGGCCGAGTCAGCACGAGAATCCAACGGCCGGCCAGCGTTTTTCGGGGAGCGCCTTCCTCGATCGGCGAATTCTTCGCTGAGTCTTGGAACGGATTCGTGTCATCAATTCCGGCAGACGCTCGTGACTTGCGCGACTTGTCGGAGACGCGAGCCTTGCCCGAATCGTCATCGGCGTCACCCGGTTCGGGAGGCGCCAGCTTGAGACCGCCGGTGGCGTCGTCCGCCACGGCCGTGTTATTCGCGGGGGGTTCGGGCTTTGAACAAGCCAAACTCGAGCACACCAAGACGATCCACAATGCGTTCCACCATCCTCGGGACATGCTTGGACCTCAATCAGAAGAGTCACGAAACCGCAGAGCAATCGGCCTCCTGCCAATCAGAAACGCTTGTCAACGAGGCTCCGCAGTGGGGCGGGATTGTAGCCATTTCGAGAAACGCCGGAAGACCGGGTTACGCCCGAAACATCCGTGCAATCGTTACGACCGAAGGCCGCTTGCGACCCTGGGCCAGCATCCGCTTTGCCGAGGCTGCGATTGCGAGCGAGATCCCTTCTGTCCGTTTCGTGGCCGACGTGTCGTCCGTATTTCGAGAGAACATTGTCGTGACTCCTCTTGTCCCACATTTCCCAGATGACTTCCCTCGCCTTGGCATGCGATTTGCGCCACACACCTGAAAAACAGGGGTTTGCTGCCAAGATGTGTCAAGGTGATAGGGGAACCCAATGGGTGACGCGAAAAACGAGGATTTGCGGGTCGGTTTTGAC
>CAMDRI010000163.1 GCA_945906725.1 Candidatus Kuenenia stuttgartensis
TGGCTCACTAAACCCCGTGACCTCGCACGTCGCTTGTGGTGATTGAGATTCCAAGCCGGTCGGCTGTTTGCCTGCCGGCTTTTTTGTTGGCACTGCCGATCGACGGTCTGTTGATCCATCGAGAAACGGTGCGGGTTCCCGCCGTTACGGCACTTCTGGTTTGATAGTGGTATGTCGGGACCATTAAGTTTTCCGCTCGTGGTCGATTGCTGCGGCCGTTGATTGCCGATGGCCACCAAGTCTCTCCATTTCGGTTCCGCTTTCAGGTTGTCGACAAGGAGTCTCCCATGCGGTGGCATTGGCTGTCCCGGATCAAGGCGCGTTCGCAAAGCGCTCGACGATGGAATTTTGGGGTGGAACCGCTGGAGGCCCGATGCGTGTTGAGCGGCTCGAATTGCAGCGCCGCACTGGTTTATGCGGAGAACGATCTCGACCACGGGATTGACGCCAGCGGGAATGAGTACCACGCGCTGACGGTCTTGCCCGGAGACGTGGCCTTGGCGGAAACGGCCGCGGAGGGAACCATCGAGTCAGCCGTCCCGATTAATCTGGCACAGACATTTCTCTTGCACAGTGCCGCTGGAGCGAATCACACGATCTATCTGGATTTCGATGGGCATGTCACGACGGGAACGTCGTGGAACAGCAGCTTCACGGGCGGTGGGGCCATCGACACTCCGGCCTACGACTTCGATGGCAACACGGCGTCGTTCAGCACGCTGGAGTTGGAGCGGATTCATTACATCTGGCAGCGCGTGGCGGAAGATTTCATCCCGTTCAACGTGAATGTCACGACGCAAGATCCGGGCGTTGAGGCCCTACGTAAGCTTGGAACCGGGGACACGCAATGGGGAGTGCGTGTCGTCATTGGGGGGGACGGTGCTTGGTACGGATCGGCGGGCGGCGTGGCATACGTCGGTTCGTTCAACTGGAGCAGCGACACGCCGACGTTTGTCTTCGAGACCAATCTGGGCAACGGTCACGAGAAATATACGGCCGAGGCGATCAGTCACGAGGCGGGGCACACGCTGGGGTTGAGCCATGACGGCGCGGCCACGCTTGGCTACTACGAAGGACATGGGACCGGGGAAACCAGCTGGGCTCCGATCATGGGTGTCGGGTACTACAAGAGCCTCGTGCAATGGAGCAAAGGGGGATACGCCGGAGCGAACCAAACGCAGGACGACTTGGCGATCATCACGTCGAACAACGGCTTCGGTTATCGAGCCGACGACGTGGGCAGCACGATTGCGACCGCCAGTCTCGCCTCGGTTGCGGGGACGTCGATCAGTGGTAGCGGCAGCATCGAACGCAACACCGATCTGGATGTCTTCAGTTTCCTGGCGGGAGCCGGCTCGATCAGTCTCAGTCTGACGCCGTTCACGCGCGGGCCGAATCTGGATATTGAGGCGTCACTGTTTGATGCGGCCGGTACGCTCGTCGCGACGGCGAATCCCGCGGATCTGTTGGCGGCCAGCTTTTCGGCAACGGTTTCGGCGGGGCAGTATTTCCTGCAGGTCAACGGCATCGGCAAAGGGGATCCGCTGCTGACCGGCTATAGCGACTACGGCAGCTTGGGGCGGTACTCCTTCACCGGGACCATCGTCGATCCCGGAACGCTCCCGACCGTGTCGATCCAAGATGTTACTGGAAGTGAAGGTGGTTCGGCATTGTCCTTCCGCGTCGTACTATCGGCGGCGGCGATGAAAACGACGAAGGTGGGTTTCACTACGGCGAACGGGGCGGCATTGTCCGGCATCGACTATGTGGCGACCAGCGGCACGGTCACGTTTCTGGCTGGGCAACAGGAGCAATTCATCACCGTCAATTTACTCGATGATGGCGTGAGAGAACTGACCGAAACATTCGTCGTTAATCTGAGCAATCCGTCCGACAACGTGCTGATTTCGGACGGGCAGGGCCAGGGGACGATCACCGACAACGACGTCACTTTGTCGATCAACGACGTCAGCGTGAACGAGCGGAATACGGTGAAAAAGACCGGCGCTCCGGTGCTGACGACGATGTCCTTCACGATTTCGCTGTCCGGTGCGTCGAGCAATCCGGTGACCGTGAACTACGCGACGGCGGATGGGTCGGCGACCGTCGCGAACAACGATTATCAAGCGAAGTCTGGTTCGGTCACGTTTGCGGCTGGGAAGCTGACCAAGACGGTGACCGTCACCATTGTTGGGAACAAGACCGTCGAATCACACGAATCCTTCTTCGTTCACCTCAGCAGGGCCGCCGGCGCCTCGATTGCCGACGGGCAAGGAACGGGAACGATTCGTAACGACGACAGACTTCGGCGCGGGGCCTCAATCAATTCGTCTAATTCGTCGTTGGCGATCATTTCGACACAGCGCGTGACTGTCGGCCAGCAACGAGGAAGCTCGGCGGCGCACCTGATCTCCGAAACGGCGGCTACTCAATCGCCTGCGGAACGAGTGCAGGCATCGTCGGCTTCGAGCAACGATCAAGAGTCCTCCGACGGGGAGTCCAATTTCGCAAGAGCCGAGTCACAGACGAAAACACTGGTTGCCGTAGATGATCTGTTCGCTCAAATCGCTCCGCTGTTCGACGCTCTTTCTTAGACGTCGTTGCACGGTGATCATTAACGTGGCAATCACGACGGTTGGTGAGATCACCTGGCTTCGGTGGGTAGATCGACGAAGTAGGTTTTTCCGTCGGTTGCGGTGGCGGCGATGCGAGCACCCCCTGCGACGTAGTTGCCGCCGTAGATGATCGTCGGCAGCTTGTTCGAAAACACAGGTTTCCCGGCGGCGATGTCCCAGATGTTGACGGCCCCGGTATAGCCGATCGACAGCAGTTTGTTGCCGGCGGGGTTGAAGCGGACTCGGTAGACGTCGTCTTTGTGGCCGTCGAGCTTTTTGACCGGATCGGGCGAGTCGATGTTCCAAATGAAGATCGGCCGGTTGGGGCCGAGACCGACGCCTCCGGCGGCGATCGTGCGGCCGTCGGGGCTGAGGGCGACTGAATAGACCGGGAACTCCGGGCCTTTGAAGACGCGCAGCTCGGTTCCATTTTCGAGGTTCAGCAGTTTGACCGTTTTGTCGCCGCCGGCGATGACCAGCGATTTGTTGTCGGGCGTGAAAACGACTCCGTAGACCGGCTGCTGCTGCGTGCTGATGACTCGGACGGCGGCTTTCTTTTCGACGTCCCACAGGCGGACGGTCTTGTCGTTGCTCGCGGAGACGAGTTGCTTGCCGTCGTTGCTGAAGGCCAGACCGTAGATGTGCGAGGCGTGACCAGCGAGGTTCGCGGTGAACGAGGCGGCGGCGATGTCCCAGGTTTTCGCGGTACCGTCTGTCGAGGCAGTGATCGCCGTGCGGTTGTTCGAAGCCAGAACGACCGATCCGATCGCCGCGGTGTGGCCGGTCAATGTTTGTGCGATCGGTCGCAGCGGCGCTTCGGCCGGTTGCGGATTCGGCGGCGTTGGATCGACGGCTCGCAGCGCATGATCGGCTCCGCTGGCGAGCAGCTTCGTGTTGTCGGGACTGAAGGTCAGTCGAGTGACTTCGGCGGGAATTTCGAAACGAACTTGGGCCTGTGCGTTGTTGATGTTCCAAACACGGATCGACTTGTCGGCTCCGCCAGCCGCGAGTTGCTGGGCGTTCTGGCTGATCGCCACCGACAACGCTCGACCTTGGATGCCGGGGAACGGCCGCATCAAAGTCCCAGCGCTCGTGTCCCACAGTTTCACCGAGCCATCTTCGTGAGCGGTCGCGTGCCACGCACTGTTCGAGGCGACGGCGAGATCGTTGATCCGTTTCTCGTCAGCGACAAAGACCGCCTGGACCGAGACTGAATCGACCTTGATCGTCTTGTCGACTCCCGCAGAGACGATCGTTTTGTTGTCGGGATGGAACGCCGCACCGCTCACGGCTCCGGCATGATTGACGAAGTATTGCAGTTGCCGTTTCGCGGCCAGATCCCAGACGCGGACGCTGCCATCGGCACTCGACGAGACCAGCTTCGTGACGTCACGGCTGAAGTCGACGCCGGTGATCTTGTCGGTGTGCCCGGCGAACGCGGCGACGGCGGCTCCGTCGGCGATGTTGAAGACGCGGACTTGCTTGTCGTTCGAGCCAACCGCCAGCAACAGGTTGTTGACGCTGACAGCGAGACTCGTCGCCGCGTCTGGGAAGTCGATCTTGCGGACCAGCGCACCATCGGCGGCGTTCCAGATTTTGACCGTCTTGTCGTGGCTGGCCGTGATGAGGTTCGCGCTGTTCGGGAGATACGCGACTCCGCTGACCGGCCCGCCATGTGGCGCAAGTGCTCGGACTTCGGCACCGTCGGCCGTCTTGTAAATCTTCACGATACCTGTCGCGTCGCCGACGGCGATCTCTTGATGATTCGGATGCACGGCCACGGCGGTGATCGCTCCAGCCTGAGCGGCGACGGCTTTCACGAGCTGACCGTTGTTGGCATCAAACAGCCGAGCGATCTTGTCCGCACAACCGGTCAGCACCCAGGCTTGGTTCGGGCTGAACGCGATCGCCGTGACCGCTTCGGGATGCCCGTCGAGATTGCGAATCGGCTGCCCGTTGTTGCGGTCCCACAGCCGAGCGGTCTTGTCGTTCGAGCCGGTCGCGATCCAGTTTCCATCCGGCCGCAACGCGACCGCGTTGATCACTTCGCCGTGTCCCGCGATGTTGATCAGCGCGGGGACTTGGGCCAGCCAGCGCTTGACGAAACCGTCCGCTCCGGCCGTCAGAAAGAAGGCGTTGTTCGGGGCGTAGGCCAGCCCGGTGACCTCGCCGGTGTGTGCTCCGAGGACTTGCTGAGCAACTCCATCGGCGAAGTTGAACAACCGCACGACGCCGTTTGTATCAGCGGCCGCGACTTGTGCGTTGTCCTTGCGAAGATCGACTCGTGTGATGGTGGCGGTACTCCCAACGATGTCGCGAGCCGGCTTTCCGTCGGCTGCGGCCCAGACTTTCAACAGTTTGTCTGCTCCGCCGGTCACAACGAAATTGCCGTCAGTCGTGATCGCAGATGATGTCACCGCACCTTGATGTCCGGTGAGATTCAGCACCGGTGCGTTGTTCGGGATTTCCCACAGCTTGATCGTGTTGTCGAGCCCTCCCGATGCAATCAATTTGCTGTCCGGCGAGACCGCGATTGCGAGTACGAGCCCGGTGTGACCAAGCATCGTGCGCGTCGGCTGCAACGAGTTCGCGTCCCACAGTCGCACCGTCTGATCGAAGCTGCCGGTGACGAGCCATTTGCCGTCCGGCGTGGTGATGAGGTCGTAAACTGGCTCGGTGTGTCCGACCAATTCCGCCGCAAACGCCATCGCGACGCACAGAGTCGCGAATGCCGCGGAGAATCCCAACAATGTTTTTTGCATGATGATCACTCCTGTTGGACAAGCATCGAAGCTCACTGATGCCAGTCTGGGGAGCAAATGCGGAGTCGTCAACAAACTCGTAGGATGGACGCTCTTGCCCTTCCGTCATACACAAACACAGGACGGGCAAGAGTGCCCATCCTAGGAATCAGTCGACTCGTCCGGCCGTGCGGACGCGGTTGCCGCGTCGATTGGTCAGCGAGTCGCCAAGATCGGCGCGGGCCTTCTCGGCGAGCGATTCGAGACGGCGCACGACTTGGCGATGTTGCTTCGCGACGTCGCGCGATTCGCCGGGATCGTCCTTGAGGTTGAACAACGATTGCTCGATGCGGCGGACTTCGTACCCGTGTCGGCTGGCGATGCCGCGGATGCCGGACTCTTCGATCGACTTCGGTTTCATGTTTTCGAAGTTCGCGGGCTTACCGCCTCGGCCGGGCGGACCGGAAACCGTCAAATAGTCGTGAGTGAAATGCAGTTTCCAGTCACCGCCGCGGATCGCTTGCAGGTCGTCGCCGGAATAGAACAGCAGCGACTCATGCGGCGTGCGCGCGTCGGGCTGGCCCGAGAGAATCGGCCAAACGTCGAGTCCATCAATCGGCTTCTTCGGCAACGGCGAGCCGGCAAGCTTGGCGAGCGTCGGGAGCAAGTCGATGGACGCGACCGGTTCGTCACACGTTCGGCCAGCCGGAATCTTCTTGGGCCACCACATAACGCACGGAGTTCGGACGCCCCCTTCAAACGTCGTCAGCTTGCCTTCGCGAAACGGTTTAGCTGTGCCGGCATGTTCGCCATAGGACAAGAAGGGACCATTATCCGACGTGAAGATCACGAGCGTGTTGTCTTCGAGGCCCAGCCACTTCAATGCGCCGATGATGGTGCCAACCGACTGATCGAGTTCCTCGACAACATCGCCGTACACGCCGCGAGCAGAGCATCCTTTGTATTTCTGCGACGCGAAGATCGGTACATGCGGCATGATGTGCGGCAGATACAGGAAGAAGGGTTGATCGCGATGACGTTCGAGAAACTGAATCGCGTGCTCGGTCAGCCGCCCCGTGAACTGCGATTGATCGGGATCGAGTTCCGCAGTCTTCTCGCCGTTGATCCACGGCAGCGACGGGATCGTCTTCACAACCGGATGCAGCGGCCCGTTGTCATTCGAGTACGGAATGCCAATGAACTCGTTGAATCCGTGCCGCAGCGGCGAGAACTCCGGCCGATGTCCGAGATGCCATTTGCCAAAGATCGCGGTCGCGTAGCCGCGCTGTTGCAGCAGCTCCGGCAGCAGGACCTCGTCAGCGTGAATGCCGACCTTGCTCGTGTGATTGAGTGCTCCGGACAGGCCGACTCGATTCGCGTAGCAGCCGGTCATCAGTGACGCACGCGATGCGGTGCAGACCGGCTGCGAAACGTAGAAGCTGGTGAATCGCGTTCCCTCCTTGGCCAGCCGGTCGATGCTTGGGGTGCGAATGTCCTTGGCCCCAAAGCAGCCGAGGTCCGAATAGCCCAGGTCATCGGCGAAGATCAGCACGATGTTCGGTGGTGCGTCGTTGGCTGCCGCTGCCAACAACGTGAACTCCGTGAGGGAAAGAACCAAGACAAGCCATCGGAGCAGCGTGAACACGACGAATTCCTCGGCGACGTGTGAAGCATTCGATTGGAACGCATGAGATGCTCGACACGCTAACCCGAAGCGTCAGCGAGGGCGAGCGCTCGCCCTCGCTGACGCGTCGGGTTAATCTCTGCCCGTCAAAAGCACTCTTTCTGTGGGATGAACTTCATGATTCAACTGCGAGTGGCGATCCACGGTGCGGCGGGTCGTATGGGGCAACGCTTGGTCGCCTGCGTGCATCACGACGCCGAATTGCAATTGGCCGCCGCGCTTGATTCGTCCAAGTGCCCGCGATTGGGTGAAGATGCGGGCGAGGTCGCTGGCTGCGGCAAGACTGGAGTTTTAATCGCGTCTGAGCTGTCGATTCCGGTCGATGTCGTGATCGACTTCTCGGTGCCCGAAGCAACGGAGCATTTGCTGCCGATATGCGTCGCTCGCAAGCTACCGCTCGTCGTCGCCACGACCGGATTCAACGACGCTCAGAAAGCCGCCGTCCAAAATGCGGCCGAACAGATTCCGCTTGTCTGGTCACCCAGTATGAGCGTTGCGGTCAATCTGCTGATGAAACTCGTGCGCGACGCGGCGCGAGTGCTCAAGGGCAACCCGGAAGGGGTCGACGTTGAAGTCGTCGAACGGCATCACCGCTTCAAAGAGGATGCTCCCAGCGGGACGGCACTTGCCTTCGGACGGATCGTCGCCGAAGAAATGGGGCAGTCCAATCACGTTCACGGCCGGAGTGGCCGTCCGGGACAGCGGCCTCACAACGAGATCGGCTATCACGCCCTCCGCACCGGCGACAACGTCGGCGAGCACACTATTGTCTTCGGCCTGATGGGCGAAACCATCGACCTTACCGTTCGCAGCCACACGCGCGACAGTTACGCCTACGGTGCCCTCGCCGCCGCGAAGTTCGTCGCCCAACAAAAGCCGGGCCTGTACGGCATGGTCGATGTGTTGAAGCTTTGAAATCCCGGAGTGCTGCGGTTCGACGCAGCCCTCCAATCAATTGAAATAGCGATTCTCGAAGTCTAAGAAGCTCGGTGATGAGTGCTGACTGACGAACGTCGTTTATTGGTTCATCAATATCGTCATTTCAAACGAATGGAGGGCGGTGTCGAACCACCGCACTCCAAGGAAAATTATGGACGCCATTCAACATCTTAATGAACTGATCCGCTTCGACTCTGTCAGCTCGAAGTCCAACGTGCCGATCACCGATCACGTCGAGCGATTCTTGAAGCAGCGCGGCTTCGAGGTCGAACGGCTGGAGTACGACGACAAGCTCGGCGTTCGCAAAGCGAGTGTCGTCGCCAAACTGGGGCCGGGGACCGGCGGGATGGCGTACTTCGGACACACCGATGTCGTGCCGGCAAGTCCTTGGTTCACCGATCAGCACGGGCCGTTCGAGCCGACGATCAAGGATGGCAAGCTTTACGGTCGAGGGAGTTGCGACATGAAAGGCTCGGTTGCTTGCGCCCTCGCGGCTGTCGAGCGGATTCGTGTCGCGGACCTCAAACGCCCGGTTTACATCACCTGTACGGCGGACGAAGAAGTCGGCTACGGCGGCGCTCAATCGGTCGCAAAGCGATCAACGTTGTTCCGTGAAATGATCGCCGGTGACACGAAGGGCATCATTGGCGAGCCAACCCATTTGGAGGTCGTGTACGCTCACAAAGGGACGTTCGGGTTTCTCGCGACGTCGATTGGCAAAGCGTCGCACAGCAGCACACGCGAGGGATTGAACGCCAACTTGGCAATGATTCCGTTTCTCGTCGAGATGAAGGCGATCCACGACGAGGTTGAAGCTGATCCGGCCTGGCAACATCTCGAATTCGATCCGCCGACGATCAGTTGGAACATCGGCATCAACGATCACACGCACGCATTCAACATCACCGCACCGCAGAGCGTCTGCTCGGTCTACTACCGACCGATGCCGGGCCAGAATCCTCAGTTGTTGCTGGATCGTGCGCGGCAGGCAGCCGAGCGATGTGGGTTACAATTCGAATTCCGCAGCGGCGCGATGCCGCTCTACATGGACCCAAAATCGGACTTCATCCAAGAGCTGGTACGACTGGCCGATCGCCCGCGAGCGGCGACAGTCGCCTACGGTACGGACGGCGCGATGCTGACGGAACTCAAGAAGATGGCGGTGCTCGGTCCCGGCCACATCAAGCAAGCTCACACTTGGGATGAGTGGATCGAACTGGACCAACTGGAGCGAGGCACCACGCTCTACGAGAAACTCATTCGTCACTGGTGCTGCGAATGACCTCGCTAGTCTTGGATGTGTCGTCTCGCAATTCTCGCAGCAGTTTTCGGAAGAGGTTTTCGTCGGCGAGGAATTCGTCGTCGCTTTGGGCTGTGCGGCGATCTTTCGCAATCTTGGAAGACGCATCAGACGGCACGTTCTCCAAATTTGGATTGTCGTCATCGATAACTTCGACTTTCGGCTTGGCGATGGGTTCTGGAGTTTTCGAAATCGAAACGACCCAAACTCGCAGAGTTTGCTGCTGTTCTTGGGTGAGTCCACCGTGCGACTGCCGATCGCCAGTCGATTTCGTTTCGCCTTGCAACTTCACGAGCAGCGGGCTGCTCAGTGGTCGCTCGAGATCGAGACGATCCATGACGGTGGCGAGGTTTCGTTGGGAGTAAATTTTTGGCGGGGCCTTGCCGAGCTTGGCTCGCACCAGCTCGAACGAGTTTCCCGATCCTGGTCCGTGACATCCGGCTGTCGCACAGCGATTGACCAACAGCGGTTGGACTTTGGAGACGAAGTCGGCCGCGGCCGCGCGAGGTAATCCGCCCAACGTTTCAGGCGGAATTCCCGGTTTAGCGTCACCCAGCATCGAGAATTGACCGCTGCGTTGCGCGACGGCGGGGATATCTTTGGTCGTGAGCAGTTGATCGTTAATCCGTTGCAGCATGTTCTTCGCGACGGTCGAGTCCGGTTCGCGCCGCAGCGCTGCTCGTAATTCTTTGCGCGCGTAATCCGGCATCCCGTTGGTGACGCACCATCTCGCCAATTCGATGTGCGCTGCAGCCGTGTGGTCCGGCAACGTGTCGCGCAACTGGCGGTATGCGTCTTCGAGATCCGCAGCCTCCAGGCGAACTTGATCAAAGGGCAACACCATTTGTCCGCCCGTGACGTTGACGACGTATCCCGCCGCGCTTTGCCGAATGACTCCTTTGACTACTTTGCCGTTCTGCAACAACAATAGCCGCTCGGTCTGTGCTGCCCCGGAAACGACCGGTGCGGTCTGCGCGCGAAGACTCGGCAGCCCTGAACAGGTCACCAACCAAAGACACACCGCGAACGCGAGTCGCTCCCGCACACCCCCCGTCACGAAACGACACCACATGACCGCACCTCACGTCCGCACGAGCGGAATTTCGACCGGCCGCCCCTGGAAAAGGTCGGGAACGTAGCCCCGTTCGAACGGTTCGGTCAACGAGTGTTTTCGTGAGAAACAGCGGAGAGAGATCGATATGACCACCGCACCCGCGACGTTGTCAGTCGGCGATCACGCTTCAGACGTAACGTTGCCAGATGATCGCAACCAGCCGACGCGGCTCTCGGAGTTGTGGCAGCAGCAGCCAATCGTGCTGGTTTTCGTGAGGCATTCCGGTTGCACGTTGTGCTTGGATCACGCGGTCGTGATGCGCGAGGCCTATCCGGAGATTCAAGCCGCCGGTGCCGAAGTTGTGCTAGTGACGATGGACAATCCGATGCGCTTGCACGCTTTCAAGGAGCACTGGCGGTTGCCGTTCGTCTGTTTGGCCGATTCGCGGCAGGAGGGATATCGAGCCTTTCATTGTCCTCGCGGCAGTTGGTTGGCAGTGGCCGGGCCAGCGATGTGGTGGCGCGCGATCAAGTCGTTGTTTCGTCACGGAGCGGGACTCGTGCGCGGCGACCCGAAGCAGTTGCCCGGCAGCTTTGTCATCGACCGCGAGGGCACGCTGCGATTCGCTCATCGCAGTCGGCATTCCGCCGATTGGGCCTCGCCGGATCAACTTCTTATCACGTTGCGGAATTTGGCTAGTCGCTGATTCAGCGAGACCTGTTGCGAGCTTGGCAGTGTGTACGATGCCGAACCTGTCCGTGTCTGCGTGTCGCCGACAATCGTGATGACCGCATTTGGCAACGTACAATTGGCGGTCCAGGCCATGAAGCTCGGTGCGCTGGATTTCATCGAGAAGCCGATCCACAACAACACTGAACTTCTGGAACTGGTCCGGCGTACGTTGGCGATGAACCGCGTGGCACCAAAGATCCAGCAGGAACCCCTAGAAACGGTTGAACGGCTGTGATTGTTGACCGATCGCGAACGGGAGATCTTGTTTCGCGTGGCTGATGGACTTTCCAGCCGTGAAATCACCAGCGAGTTTGAATTGAGCCTTGCGACGGTGAATTCCCATCGCGTCAATATCCTGAGAAAGATGAAGTCGGCTCGGTGCGGAATCTCATCAGCCTGATATCGAGGTACCGCTTCGCACAACAGCCGCTGTTGCCGACGACAAAAAACGGCACTGAAAAAACATCGTGAGATCAGGGCATTCGTCAAAAAATATTCCGTCAACGGAGAATTGTCTTGCCTGCCGGCGCAGATTCGTCACTATGTCGCTCAGCGTTCGTGCTGACGCAGCACGAGGGACCGACTTCTGACCCACCGTCGCCGGAGTTCTTTTGGCACCGGCACATCGGGTCTGGTTCAAGCCAGAAAGGAGGTGATTTGTGAGTTCATCTAGTCCTAGTTGCCAAAGAGGTGGTGTCGCCTAAACGCCGACGGGCTGTCAGTGGCAGCCACCCACCCAGGTGCCCCGAAGTGAATTCGCTGGTGCCTGGTTCCC
>CAMDRI010000164.1 GCA_945906725.1 Candidatus Kuenenia stuttgartensis
TCGATGTGCTTACAACGCGACCCGCTGGGTTTGATGGCGATGAAGAGGATTTGTGTCTCTGGAAACTTGCCGCGCACTTTTGCGACGAACTTCTCGAAGTGTGACGCGACCGTCTCCGCTGACTTGCCGGAACCGATGTCGTTGTCGCCGGCATAGAAGACGATCGCTCGCGGTTCGTGAGTGCCGATGATTCGCTCGGCAAAGTGCGTCGAATCCTCAATCTGCGATCCGCCGAAGCCCCGATTGATGACGAGCACTTCGGGAAACGAGCGCTGCAAATCCCACATCCGAATGCTCGAACTACCGACAAACAGGATACCTCCTTTGGTTGGCGGGCGCTGCTGATCCGCCGCTTCAAACGCAGCGATGGTTTTTTCCCACTTGGCAAACTTGGTGTCGTCATCGGCGGATCGAGCGACCGGAGCGAGACTCAAGAAGGCCAACACAACAACGAACCAGCGGAATCTCGAAGTGGTTCGCGTCAGGCGCAGAAGTGCTGGCATCGCAGATCCTTTCGGCATTCGATAGCGTGGTCGCGGGTTGCGGAGGGTAAAGTTTGGACCTGAAAACGGTAGCCTCAGCGCGGCCCGTCGATTTCCTTGACGTCGACTGAAGGAGATTTCCCGCCATGGGAATCTCGATTTTCGGTGTGGTGTTCGCAGTCCTGTTCGTCGTCGTGTTTTTCACGATCCTTTCCAGTTCCTGGAAGATGCGTGGGATGGCGAACAAAGTTTTCACGCTGGCCGAGCAGGAGATGGAACGCAACCTGCGCGAAGGGCTGTCGAATCCGACTGCCGCCAGCGATGCCACTTCCGACTCGGGCGTCTGCTCGCATTGCGGCAGCCGGCTGACTGCGAACGCGGTGGAGTGTCGAAACTGCGGCGCGGGCTTGCCGTGAACTTGACCGGCGAATTCCGCCGCTGGACGACGTTGAGAAATCTGTGACGCGCCGCACAATCGCCACAGTTCGGCCAGCTTAGCGCCGATGAATTGACTACCCCGATGTGCCAGCGAGGGGTGGACGCTCGGAATCCCTCGCTGGCGCGTCGGGCTAGTTTGACGACCAGTGGGACGCGAAGGAACGCAGCATGTCCGAAACGGTGCGAGTGATCTACATCATCGGAGCCGGCCGCAGTGGCTCGACGTTGCTCGACACGGTACTAGCCAGTCATCCCGACGTGGTTGGTGTCGGCGAGTTGGCCAATCTGCACCGCGCGGGTTGGACATCGAACGAAGTCTGCGCGTGTGGCAAGCTGGGAACCGAGTGCGACTTTTGGACGCGTGTCCGCGAAGGCTGGCAACAGCGCGTGCCGGAGGCGACTGTCGAGGGCTACGTCGGTCTGCAAAAGCGTATCGAGTTGTTTTCTGGACTGTTTTCTGGACTCGGCCTGATGCAGTTGGCTCGGATGCTGCGGCAGCGGTTTTCTCCGACTGCCGACTTTCAAGCGTACCTGCGACAGACCGAGGCGTTGTATCACTCGATCGCCGAGATCAGCGGCAAGTCGATCATTGTCGATTCCTCGAAGCATCCGATTCGCGGCGCGTTGCTCGCGCACCTGCACGGCATCGACCTGCGGTTGGTGCATTTGGTGCGAGACGCTCGCGCGGTCGTGTGGTCTCGCAGGAAGTCGTTGGAGGCGGACCAGAAATCCGGAGTGCAATTTGCGATCAAGCCACGTTCGGCGTGGTATTCGGTCGCTTTCTGGGCATTCATGAATGTGCTGGCCGCGATCACCTGCTTGTTTCGGCGGCGACAATCGCTGCGGATGCGGTACGAAGACTTCGTCGCGGAACCGCAGGCTCAACTGGAACGGCTAGGCCGCATGTGTGGCCTGGATTATTCCGCCACCTCGCAAGCATTGCTGACCGGCCAGCCTCTGAAAGTTAAACATCCCATTGCTGGAAACCGGATGCGGATGAAGGGGAACGTCACGCTCAAGCCCGACTGGGAATGGCGTGACCGTCTGCCAGTTCGCGACCGTGCGGTCTGCTGGTTGTGTGCGGGCTGGTTGCTGCTGGCGTTCGGTTACGGCCGCCAGCGGGATGGGAGACGCCCGTCGGCCCCGGCAAGTCCGTCGAGGTTCGCGAGTGTTTGGGGGTGTTTCACTCGTTCGATCGCGCCAGCCGCGAAACTATGACGGCTACTTTTCCGAGTCTTCCAATTCCAATTCGGGCAAGTCGCCCCAGCATTCTTCGGGTGTCCGAGCGACGATGCGCTTCACCGACAGTCCGTGTCCCAGCAGGATCAGACTGGAGACCAACGCGATGATTCCGCTGGTAATTGCCGGACGGATTGCATTCTGCAGTCCGAAAATAATCAGCCACATGATCCCCAAGATGAACGCCAAAATCGCTGGGAACGCGCTGCCGTTAAGGACGTGTCGTAATCGATTTGCTCCGGTCAGCCGCACCGGCCAGACGTTGCCGTCACGAAACAAATGCAGTTGCCGATTCAGCCAGACTCGGACTCGACGGCGCGACGCCAAGAACAATCCGATGTGATTCACCACGAACGAAAAGAACATGCCGCAGAGGCCGATCGTCATCGCCACTTGCACTTCGGCCAAGACGTTTTGTTTTGTGATCGCTTTCCACCAGCCGGCAAGGACTGGAAACGCGATCGACGACATCAGGAAGATCTTCAGGAAACCGCTGCCGACCAGAAACCACCAAATGCTGTGAGAGCGTCGCGGTTGCGGATCGACTCGGCACAACCACACCGCCGTGCGCCAATCGTTGAGCCCGAACTTCAAACAGAACACCGCGACTCCGATTGCCGGATGAGCAGTAAGCTCCGCGACGAAAATCGCCACCGCCAGCAACAACCACCACGGAATATGCCACTGCCGGCCGCTGGTGGTCGGTTCGATCTCAAAAACTTCACCGGCTCGAATGTCGTCGCTCATCTTGGCCAGTGATGTAACGCCGCGCGACAGGTCCGGCAAACGTTTCAACTGAACTTGCGGCCGAAACAAACGCGACCCTACGATCCGCGCGACAGTGGAATTGGACGACATGGAATTGATCGGCTTTCGAAATCGGTCAAGGCAGACGGATTTCGCTCAGGAGTTTCCAAGGAATGAGTGCGGATTGGCTGGAATCTCGTGGCCGGCGGTTTGATCCAGCTCACGATCGGTTGGGACGCGGGCCGTCGTTCCCGACAACTCCGGTGCGAGGCCGTGACTCACAGGAATCTCTCGAACAACTCGACGCGACACTGGCGGCACAATCTCCGGAACGAGCACGCTTGCAGGACGCGATCGGTCGCACGCGGGACTACCTCTTCTCGATCCAGCATGACGACGGATTCTGGTGCGGCGAACTGGAAGGGGACACGATCCTCGAAAGCGAATACATCCTGCTGTTGACGCATCTGGGTCGCGGCCAGTCGGAGCAGTCGCTGCGGTGCGCGAATTACATTCGGCAGCAACAACTTTCCGATGGGGCGTGGGCGATTTATCCGGGTGGGCCACTGGAGATCAGCGCGTCGGTGAAGTCGTACTTCGCGTTGAAGATCGTCGGCGACTCACCAGACGCCGAGCACATGGTCCGCGCGCGAAACGCGATCCTCGCGGCGGGTGGAGCCGAGAAGGTGAATAGTTTCACTCGATTTTATCTGGCGCTGCTGGGCGTGATCTCGTACGAGCAATGTCCGGCCGTGCCGCCGGAAGTCGTGCTGCTGCCGAAGTGGATGCCGTTCAACATCTCCGAGATGTCGGCCTGGTCGCGGACGATCATCGTGCCGCTGAGTTTGATGTGGGCGTTCCGGCCAGTCACGGCATTGCCGGCTGAGCAACGGATTCGCGAGCTGTTCGTCCGCTCGCCGGAAGAGCTTCCAGCATCGATGCCGAAATGCGAGGCGCTCGACGAGTTGACCAAGAAATCGTTGATCGGCTGGGAGGCATTCTTCCGTCGCGTCGACGCGACATTGAAGTTGATTGACCGCTGGCGCATCCGGCCGCTCCGCAAACGAGCGATCGCGAAGGCGACGAAGTGGATGCTCGACCGCTTCGCCGACAGCGACGGACTCGGAGCGATTTTCCCGCCGATCGTGTGGAGCATCGTCGCGCTCCGTTGTCTTGGCTATTCCGATGACTCTCCAGAGGTGCGGTCGCAGTTGTTCGAACTGGAGCGGCTGACGATTTCCGAAGACGGCACCGACCGCTTGCAGCCTTGCAAGTCACCAGTCTGGGACACCGCCATCGCGACGATCGCTCTGCGCGACGCCGATGTGCCGCCCGAACATCCTGCGTTACAGCAATCGGTGCGCTGGCTGCTCTCGCAAGAGATTCGGCAACGGGGCGACTGGGCCGAGCGGGACTCGAAGACCGAACCCTCCGGCTGGGCGTTCGAGTTTCGCAACGCGTTTTATCCCGATGTCGATGACACCGGCATGGTCTGCATCGCTCTCAGTCGTTGCCTGCCAGAGCACAATTGGTCGGCTGATTTCCTGCTCGATGAGTGGAGTTGGCATCCCGAAGACAAGGACGTCGCGGCTGTCGTCTCCGGCAAAGCTGAGGACGCGGGAGACGCGGTGGCTCAAGTGCAGTCAATGGGGCCGATCCTCAGCGCGGTGCATCGCGGTGCTCGCTGGATTCTGGCAATCCAATCGAGCGACGGCGGTTGGGGAGCCTTCGACAAAAACAACACGCGCGAGCTTTTCACCCGCGTCCCGTTCGCCGATCACAACGCGATGATCGACCCCAGCACGGCCGACTTGACCGCGCGGATGATCGAGATGCTCGCCGGTCTCGGCGTGTCGATCGAACACCCGGCCGTCACAAAAGGCTTGAAGTTCGTCTGGTCCAAGCAGGAACACGATCACTGCTGGTACGGCCGCTGGGGCGTCAACTACCTCTACGGCACCTGGCAAGTCATCGTCGGCCTGATACAGATTGGAATCCCGACCACCGACCCGCGCATCCGCCAAGCGGTCGAGTGGCTCAAAGCCAAACAGCAACGCAACGGCGGCTGGGGCGAAACGATTCGCAGCTACGATGAACCAACTCTGCGCGGACAAGGCGAGACGACAGCCTCGCAAACCGCGTGGGCGCTGCTCGGACTGATTGCGGCGGGAGAAGGTCACTCGGACGAAGCGCGTCGCGGAGTCGAATATCTCGTCCGCACTCAACGGCCCGACGGCACTTGGCTCGAAGCTCCGTGGACCGGGACCGGATTCCCCAAGGTCTTCTATTTGAAGTACCACCTTTATCGGATCTATTTTCCGCTGATGGCGCTGGGCCGGTTCGCGAAGGTCACAGGCTGATCGAGCAGCGATCATCGCGATGCGATCCGGCTGGGCTATCGCCATTGCAGCGTCGCGATGACGCAGACGTCAATCACCTGCGCCGTCGGCCTGTCGGTCTTCGCGTGGAGCGAATTCATTCCAACGTCACGCTTCGGCTGGGTGATGGCGATCCTGATCGGACTCGCGTTGTTCGCCGACTTGCTGCTGTTGCCAGCGTTGCTGTTCAGCCCGCTCGGCCGCTGCTTCTTGCCGAGCGAGATTAGCGCTGCCCGCGACAAAACAGGGGAGCCGGTGAGCGTCAGTCCCCGGACGAATTTGCAGAGCGAATTGCCGCTCAACCGCGCGTGGTCCGGGGGCTGACGCTCACCGGCTCACCGAAGGTTACGCCAGCAGCGCGGCTTCGATCGTCAATCCGGGGCCGAACGCGAGAGCCACGCATGGCCCCGTCACCGCCTCCTGACGCATTCGATCGAGAATGAACAGGATCGTCGGGGACGACATGTTGCCGAAGTCGGCAAGGACAGATTCGCTGACGGCCCATTGCTCGCGTTGCAAGCCGAGCGCTTCTCCGGCCGCCGTCAGAATGCGCGGGCCGCCCGGATGAAACGCCCACGAGCGAATGTCGTCGAGTGTCAGTCCGCGTGCACCGAGCCATTCGCTCAGCCACGGCCGCAGGTGCTGCTTGATGAGGTCCGGCACGCGAGCCGACAGCGTCATCTGGAAGCCGTGATCCCGAATCCGCCATCCCATGTCGTCGAGCGTGTCCGGCAGCACGACCGAGCCGGAAGCGAGCAATCGCCAACCGCCATCCCCGCTGTGGCCAGTGGCGCTGTGGTCGGGAGACCCACGCCGAGCGCTGTCATTGGTCAGCACAACGGCCGCAGCTCCGTCAGCGAATAGGGCGTTCGAGATGATGCGATCCGGAGCCCAGCCGTATTGATGGTGCAGGCTGCACAGTTCGACGCAGCAGAGCAGCACGTTGGTTTGCGGATCGGCTTTCAGGAACGCGGCGGCGACGCGCAGGCCGTTGAGTGCTCCGTGACAGCCCATGAAGCCAACGTGCGTGCGCGCGACGCTCGGCGACAGCCCGGCCGTTTGCAACAACTCGATGTCGAAGCCGGGAGCATGAAAGCCGCTGCAACTGACCGTCACGAGATGCGTGATCTCGGCCGCATCGATTTTTGCGTCGGCGAACGCCCGCTGCACGGCTGTCGTGGCGAGCAGTCCCGCGTGCTGTTCGTAGGACCGCATGCGCTCGGAGGTCGTCGGTCCGAGCGGGCGTTCCGCGCTGCGCGGCATGTACGTCGATTGTCGAGCGGCATCGGACTCGCCGCTCGATTCGAGCACCACGCTATGCCGGCGTCGCACTCCTGTGCGGCGATACAACTCGCGCAGCACACGAGTCTGATCCTCGGTGTCGGCGTTGAAGTTCCGAACAAGCTCTGCCGCGTCGGCCTGAGCGATCGAATGTTCCGGCAAGGCCAAGCCGAATCCGCGAAGCCAACTTGGCATGATCGAATCCTTTCAACGGCAGCGAGTGATCGCTAGTGTTTGCGGCGTTGGTAAGCTGACGCCACGAATGATCGGCTGCAAGAAGCTCGGCATCTTTGGCAACAGAAACATCGCCAGTCGTACGCACGTCTGTGACTTGAGAATTGCGGCGAGCATCCGGCAGGTGCGCTGCCGAGAGCGCACGATGCGCGCGTGCTCGCGCGACCACGTTTCGGCCAGCGACGGCTGCCAACCATCGCATGCGCCGCTCACCAACGGTGAGACGGCAATCGCAGAGGCCAACGCCCAAGCCATCCCCTCCCCCGTGAATGGCTCGACGTATCCAGACGCATCGCCGAGCACGAACAGTCGCTCGGCCGCGACGGGCGTTGTCGAGCGACTGAGCGCCGGAGTGCCGAGCCACTCCGCGTCGGCCATCGTCGGAATCGCGGGGAATCCGGCCTGAGCCAGCACTCCGGCCGCCGCCTGGGCCAGCCCGCCGGAGCCGCGGACGAATTGCGCATCAAACGCGCCGGCGACGTTTAATCCGCCTCCTTCGACGCGCACCAACCCGACGTAACCGCCGCGACCAATCGCCATGTGAATCACACCGGGCACGAACTCGGCCGGGAACTCAGTGACTTCGCAGCCGGCTCCGATACGCGATGACGGCGCGATTCGATCACGAACCTCGCTGAGGTCGGACAAGCTCGGATGCCCCAAACCGTCAGACGCGAGAACGACCTTCGAAGTCAGAGTGCTCGTTGCCGACGAATCTTTGACGGATACGGTTCGCGCCTTGCGAACGTCGCCTGCGCGAACCGTCGCACTCACGCCGTCTTGAAACGTGACTCCCGCGCGAATCGCGGCGTCAACGAGATTCTGATCGAGCCGCGCGCGGGAGATCGCTCGGCCGTTCGGAATCGGAAGGGTCAAACGGCGCGAGACGGCTCGCAATTCCAAACGAGTCAGGTCTGTTTCATCGCCAGCTCGCAAGACGTTGCCGAGTCCGATCGCTTCTAGCTGAGCGACCGCCGAATGATTCAAGCACGCTCCGCAAACTTTGCGGCGTGGGAAACGCTTCTTGTCGAGCAGCAAGACGCGCCGCCCGCTGAGCGCAAGCTGCCGCGCAGCGACCGATCCCGCTGGGCCGGCTCCGATGACGATCGCGTCCCAGTCGGCCGTCATGGTCGTCTCCAGGTCAACAGAAATCGTTGCGGCCAGTGTCGTGAGATGTTTGTTCCGTGCAAGCCGGCTTGTTCGCAAAGCTGCAAGGCTTCCGGCGGCGTGAAGGCTCCCTCGACCGACATTGGCCCATCGACATGCACGATTCGCGATCGCGACAGAAGTCGCGTGCCGACGACCGCCAGCAAATACCCGCGCCGGCTGCGGACCAGATCGTTGACCAAGACCGCTTGCCCGGCCTGCGACATCGACCTCAAGACGTTGATCGCGTCTGGTTCGTCGAGATGATGCAGAAACAGCGAACAGATCACGGCGTCAAACCGCGCGGGGAGCGGTTCTTTTAGAACGTCATGCCGGAAGAACTCGATCTCCTCGCGCGTCTCACTGGCGCGCCGCCGAGCGAGCGCGAGCGCCGTGTCACTGAAGTCGCAACCGGCCATCTGCAAAGCGACCCTCACGCGACGAGCACGCTGCACGAGCGCGACCGTCACATCGCCGCCACCGCACGCCACATCCAGGACTCGCAGCGGCGAGCCTCCCTGTTCGCGAGCCAGTTCGCGCAGAATTGGCCAGAAGATCGCTGCACTCCGGCTGAACCAATTGACTCGTGCCAATCCGCGCAATGCACGGTCGTGCTCAGCCACATCCAAACCCGGTTGATCCATCAACTCCGGTTGCAGATTCCTTTGCGCGATCCCCCGAAGTGGTCCCACATCGTGTCTCCGTTGCGCACCAAAGCGTTCCGAGATCACAACAGCACAACGCGCACGCGAGTAGTCCGGACCACTCGCTTGCGCGTCGTGCTGGTGTCCCCGGCGATCGTTTGGCCGGTTCCTGAGTTCACGGCTTCGCCGTCTGTCCTTTGAACAACTTACGGTCGATGCGTGCCAAAAATGGCGTCCAGCTTGAGCCGGTGTTGGGATCGTCGGCGATGGTGCGGGCGAACTCGTGGACCTTCGCGTCGAGATTGTCGAGGTGATGCAGCGCGATTGCTTCGGGAGTCATCGGCAGGCGGACGGCTCCGTGTTCGTACGAGCCGTGATGGCTGGCGATCATGTGCTTGAGCCTCAACGCGATCTCGGTCGGGAACGATTCGTTGGTCAGTCGTTCGACCTCGGCGATTTTCTCGGTGAGCATTTCGATGCCGATGATCAGATGGCCGAGCAACTGTCCCTCGTCGGTGTAGATGAAAGCGTTGTCGAGGCTCATCTCGCGGACTTTTCCCAAGTCGTGCAGAAAGATACCGGCTAGTAGCACGTCGAAGTTGACGGCCGGGTACAAGTCGCGGATCCGCTTGGCGGTCTCTAGCATGTTGACGATGTGTTCGACGAGTCCGCCGCGATAGGCGTGATGCGTTTTGACTCCAGCGGCGGCCTTGGAAAGATCGTCCATCAACTCGTCGTCGATCAGGAAGCACTCCATGAGTGCTCGCAGTTGCGGGTGTTCGATCGACAGCAGCAAATCGCGCAGCTTGCGGAGCAACGCTTCGACGTCGGCGTTCGGACGCTGCTCGAAGTCTTCCGGGTTGAGGATGTTGGCCGGGACGGTCCTGATCTGCGTCAGGATCATCTGCAAGTTGCCCTGGTGAAGCTGCACTCGACCGCAGACTTTGACGAAGTCGCCGGAGTTGACGTTCGCCAGCGAGTCCTCGACGACGTTCCACATCAGGCCGGACATGGCTCCCGTGCGGTCACGCAAGGAAGCGAGCAAAAAGAGATTCGCTTGCCGGTTGGCTCGAAGCTGCTTGTCCGCCAGCAAATAGACTTCTTCGACGGAATCGCCGTCCTTCAACTCTTTCAAAAACTGCCGAGCCATGCGAGGAGCTTTCTAAGGTTGCTCAGCGTGTTGCGAGCGACCGGGCGGATATTAGGGGCGTCCCGAAAACGAAAGAAGGCCGGCGAATGTTGTCGCCGACCTTCGTGAGTTCGTTTTGTGGCGGATGCGTCTCGCATCCGAGCGACGCGAGACGCGTCGCCCACGTTATTTTGTCGCGCAGTTCGGGCCGGGTTGACCAGCCACGCAGGTCGGGCAGTTTGGCTGCGGACAAACCGGCGTGCAAACTGTGTACGGCACTTGGCGACAGACGACTCGCGGCACGCAGTAGCTTTGCTTGACTGGCACCTGGCGAGGCACACAGCGAGTGCGGGCCTCCATGCGGGTGTACGGCACTTGCTTGCAGACCGTGTAGGGTACTTTGCGAGTGCAGGTCTGAGTCGTCATCGTGCAGGTCGTGTACGGCACTTTCTTCGTGTAGCACTTCTCGGTCCACGAGCAGGTGACGTACGGGACTTTGCGGGTGCGGCACTCTTGTCGGGTCGTGCAAGTCGTGTACGGCACTTTGCGAGTCCGCGTTTCGGTCTGCATGGTGCAGGTCGTGTACGGCACGCGGCAGGTGCGAGTTTCTTGAGTCATCGTGCAGGTCGTGTACGGCACTTTGCGAGTGCAGGTCTGCGGCACGGTGCGACACACTTGGTAGGGGACTCGGCAAGTGCGAGTCTCCGGAATCCAGCGTGTGCAGCAGACCGCTTGCTTGACTGTTTTCGGACACCACACCTTGCGGCAGCAAACCGTCGGCGGGCATTGGACTTGAACGGTGCGGCAGCAACCGGGCTTGTAGGTGCAGCAACCGGTGCAGGAATCTTGGCTCCACGTTCCGGGATCTTGCACGCACTTGTTCATGATCGGACCGGGGACGCACTCACTGACCGTCTTCCATTCGCCGCAGCAGACATCGACGTATTTTGTCTCGGTACAGGGACGGCAAACGGTGTAGCAAACGTCTTTGTAGCATGTCTCCGACACGACTTTGCAGGTCGTGTAGCACTCGTCGCGCCAGCACGTTTGCACGCAAGGCTTGCAGACCGTGTAGCACTGATCTCGATAGCACGTTTGGTAGCATGGCTTACAGACGTTGTAGCACTCATCGCGCCAGCACGTTTGCGTGCAGGGGACACAGACGGTGTAGGTTTCATCGCGATAGCAGGTTTGATAGCACGGCACACGCGTCGTGCAGGTCTCGTCGCGATAGCAGGTTTGAGTCACTGGGCGGCAGACGGTGTAGCACTCGTCGCGGTAGCAAGTTTCGTAGCAGGTCTTCGTGCAGCAGACCGGAACTTGTTCGCACTGCTGATCGTAGACAGTCTGGTAACAGATCTTTTCGCAGCGGTCCCACACGACTTCTTGGACCGTCTTGTAGCAGGTCGTACATTGCTGCTGAGCTTGACAGAGATCACCGCAAGGCGCGCAAGTTGACGTCGGACAGCAGTTGTAGCTAGCCGCTCCGCAATATCCCGCTTGCGCGACGTGAGCTCCCGCCAGCAGCAGGAACAATACGCACAAAATGATCCACGCGTTGCGTTTCATCGCAATCACTCCTCAATCATCGTCTCGATGCAATTTCGAGTCGGCGGTTCGTCCTGCTGGGCATGCGCACGAAAATTTGAGCGAAACTCAAACTTTCGCGATGACGACACGACGCAGGCGCAACGCCTCCGTCGATGTCATTCTTCAGAGCGAACTCCCTCCCTGGAGATGGTCCTGTGACCAATGCCTGACACCGTGGACTCACTTGAGTCCTACTCACTCGTCATAATCGTCAATCGGCATGTCGCCGCTGAAGACTGTGCCCAAAGCCGACTGCTGTTGGCGGATCACAGTCGAAAAAGCTGGCGCAGCTTCACTGACCGCTACAAATCATTCGGTTGCTCTGGCAAGCGGCAAGAACTGCTGTAGACCGAACGCTTACGTCCGGTCTCTCGGACGTAAGAACTCGTCCAAAAACTACTCCGTGTTTTTTGGGCGAGGGCGAATCGTGTAGTTCCACTGAGGGCAGATCTCGTGGCGGGTCAGTTGAATCGTTTTGAACTCGGCGTTGGTGACCTTTAAGCCTGTCAGGTAGGTATGTTCGA
>CAMDRI010000165.1 GCA_945906725.1 Candidatus Kuenenia stuttgartensis
CGTCTACGCATATCTCAAAGCCGTCCTCGACGCGTTGCTGTCGGGCTCAACGGACTACGCCGCACTGCGTCCCGACCGATGGGCCGCCGCACACCCAGAAGCCATCCGCGAATACCGCCCCGAAGAACGCCGCGACCGCTACGCCCGAAGAACCGCCCGCCGAGCTGAACGCCGGGCCGCCACGACCGGCCCAACTTAAGGCATGGTCCTGGAGGGCGCACACGGTCGTCTCATAGGCCCGACACAAGCCAAAAAAACGCTCGCCAACCAGAAGGATCTCGTGGCGAGCGTTTTTGTGCGGCAAACTCGCAATGCTATTACTGCCCACCGACATGCGAGGCTAAGTCCGTCAAAACGGAAATCGCCCGATCGACTCCACCCATACTAGCCGCGAAAGCCATCGCCGCGTCATTTCGAACGGCTTCCAATGCTTTCTTGGCCTTCTCGATGGTTCCATTTTTCAACGCGAAGAGCATTGCTTCCTTCTGCGCGTCTTGGCTCAAGCCGCGGCGACCGCGGTCTCGCCCCTTGGTTCGGATGTTCGACTTGATGACACTGACATACTTTGGGTCAATTTCCAGACCTTTTGCTTGCTTCGCATAGGCCGAGATCGCCGTCGGAGATTCGATTCCTTTGTCGAGCGCTTCGCGGATAATCGCGGCCTTGTTTGACGACGCACTTGCCTTCTTTGCCATTACAGTACCCTCTTCGTAGACCTGTGAAACGGTATATCAAAATACAACCGCTACTCTATAGCCGCAATTCATGCACGAGTCAACCCGCGTTATTTCATTTGATATGGATTTCTCGCTACGACCCTAACATATTAGACTGTCGTTATGTGACGGCAGGTAGTGTCGGAACGGCAGCCTCAACGGCATGGAACGCGAAATTTCCGAATTTCTTTTGGCACTTCGGGCACTTCGCCTTGGCGATTCCCTTGCCGTCCGCACCTCCCAGCTTTTCTTTTTTGCGGCCATCCTCGCTCACGATCAAACCACAGCCTTCACACTTACGGCCCACGATCGAGAGCTTGCGGTTTGGATCGGCTTGCTGGTAATCGGAAATATCCAGCGCTTGAAATTTCTGCTCGGTGTAATGGCATTTGTATTCGGAGAGTTTGTCGGTCATCGGAATTCCGACGTCCTCTCCCAACCCCTGCACGCCGAAGACCTCGTCCATTTGTTTCGCAAACTCACGGAACTCAGATAGCCAAAAGGATGCAAACAGCAACTCATTGCCTTCGGGTGGCTTTGGCAATCGGACGGCGATGCGGTTGACGCCGAAGACCGGAATTCCGGCAAACATCGATTCGTGAGCGTAAACTATCGGTTGCACCACTTGAATCTGCTTGATCGTGTCTGGTCCGAACAGTCGCTGCGCGGCGACTTGCAATTCTGAAAGCGGCTTGCCCGCCGCCAGGTGAGCGACCGCAGCATCACGCACTTCGGGTTTCTTTTTGTCCGCTCCGCCGAAAAGCCCTCCCTTTTTACTGAGAGACAACTGCAACAGCCCATCGAGTCCGAACCCCAGGTCCTGCGTCTCAAACGCGCTCTCCAAACTGCCCGGCTTGAGTTTCAACTTCGTCGGGTCAAGTGAGTGAATATGAACGTCTCGCAACCACCGAGTGAATTTACCGGCGACGAGTGCACTGGTCGGCTCGCTGGAAACGGACGCAACCACTGCATCCGCGGCGGTTGACTCGGCAGGTTTTTCATCCCGACGAGCTTGCGGCACAATGAACGCCGCTTTGCATCGCGGACACTTGCCCATTTGACCGCGATGCTTCTCCTGCACTTCGATCTGATGTCCCCACGGGCAACAAATGATGAAGCCAACCCGCGTTTCACCCGGCTTCCGCTTACCCCGCATTTTGCGGCGGCCTTCAGATTCTGATTCTTCTTGTTTCGCGATGTCCAACAACAGATCACCCGCCGTCGCTTCAGAATGTGGAACCTCGGCCCCGCGAGACGCCGCCGAGACTTCCTTCTCACCCGGCTGGGCATCATCCATCGGAACATCGGGTAACTCTGCCGAAGGAGACGGTGACGCAGCACTCAATGCGGAAGCATCCAACGAATACGTCTCGTTACCACCGGCCAAGGAAGGTGCCGATGTCTGCGTCTGAGTCGGAGTGAACGCGGTCACTCCGGTGCCCAGCACGAAATCATCGTCATCGGCCAGCGGCGGCAACTCGGAGGAATCTAACGGCTGTGAAACAGACGGAATGACCTCTCGCAACGTAGGGGTGGCCACGCTAGGAGCGTTCTCGCGCATCCGCTGGTAGGACTCGGCCATCTCTTTGCGAAGAAAGGCACCGCACTGATAACAACGCACGAGTTCCTTCCGCACCATTTCGCCGCACTCAGGACAGGGAATCTCGTTGGAACTGCTCCCCGTGACTTGGCTGTGCGTTTTCAACTCGGACAGATTGACTTTCTGATCCGCATGCAACACATGATGACAGTTTGGACATTGAGCCGTGTCACTGAGCAACATCGACTTACATTGCGGGCAGGTAACGATGGCAACGCTCATAGTTGATGAGTCTCACCGCACGGCCAAGAAGCCGTCCGCATCAAAATTCGGGGACGAAAACCGCCGACAAGACAACGAAGCGTCGGGGTAGAAAAATCCGGCGGCCACTGTATCAGAGCCAAAACCAGATTTCACCGAAGAAGTGGAGCGAGCTTGATTCCTCCCTTCGGCGGTTCCGATTGGGTGGAATCTGCCGAGGACGTTATGCCAACACGTCCCACACTGGCTGTCCGCCGTGCGAAATTGGGATCGGACGTGTGAGATGATCGGGAACGGTCGCTTCGTGCGAGATGCCCAGCAGGTGATAAATCGTTGCGCAGAGGTCTCCGGGCGTGACCGGAAAGTCGATGGGATACGCGGCCTGTTTGTCGCTCGTACCGTACACGCAGCCGGGCTTCATCGCCCCGCCAGCCAGCAGCGCAAACCCGCATTGCGGCCAGTGATCGCGGCCGGCGGCTTTGTTGACCTTCGGAGTCCGGCCCATGTCG
Organism: Candidatus Kuenenia stuttgartensis; assembly: GCA_945906725.1. Taxonomy (GTDB): domain Bacteria; phylum Planctomycetota; class Planctomycetia; order Planctomycetales; family Planctomycetaceae; genus SXKJ01. The sequence goes on from CAMDRI010000165.1 coordinate 3,027, forward strand.
CCGCACATCACGACCAGCGTCGTGTCCCACAAACCAGAAGCTCTCAAGTCCTCGAACAGAGCCGGCAACGAGCGGTCGATGTACGGCAGACGCAGATTCTTCAGCATTTGGAAATTGTTGTTGTGCGTATCCCAGTGGCCGTTGATTTTTGATTCGGTGTGAATCGTGACGTAGCTGACGCCGTGTTCGACCAGTCGCCGAGCCATCAGCGTCGAGGAGCCGAACAAGTCGCGGCCGTAACGGTCGCGAGTCGCGGCCGTTTCTTTCGAGAGATCGAACGCACCGCGCACCTTTGACGACAGCAACAGATCGAACGCGGCGAGTTGCCAATTCGCCAGGTCGCGAGCCGCTCGCGAGCCCTCGACCAGCCGAGCTTGCTCATCGAACTGTTGCAGCAGTGTGCGACGTCGGTCGAGAGCATTGGCCGTCGTCGCCACATCGAGCGACGGCAAACGTGGATCGCCAATCGCCCACACATCGTCGTTGTAAGAATCTTTGTCGACGTCGAGCGGCTTATCGAGTTTCGGATCGGCCGTCGCGAAAAGTGGATCGTACTTGCGGCCGAGAAGCCCACCATACGGACCGGCTCGCCGCAGCGATTGCGTGTAGCCCGGAATATCCGGCAGCACGACATACGGCGGCACTCCCGGTTGTCCGCAGCCGAAGTACGTCGCCACCGAACCCATGCTGGGAAAATCGGTCGGCCGCGAAAAATAATCTTCTCGGTCATTCCCACCCGTGAACCCAGTCATCACGCCATACGGATTGTGGCTGTTGTAGCCGTGCGACAACGTGCGGATCAGCGTCAGACGGTTCATCCATTCGGCCATGCGCGGCATGTGCTCGCAGATCGCCAGACCGGAAACGCTCGTTGGGATCGATGCGAACTCGCCCCGAATCTCCGATGGAGCATCCGGCTTCGGATCAAACATGTCGATGTGACTGGGGCCGCCAAACAAATCGATCAAAATGACCGCTTTCACGCGCGGAGCCATCTTGGGAGCATCGACAGCTCGGCTACGAGACTCCGTCGCCAGCAGTCCACCAAACAACGAAAGGCCGCCCGTGCGAAGAATCGTTCGGCGTGAAATTCCGTCACATGCTCGCCCGTTTGGTCCAAGAACAGTCAGCATTCAACTCCTCTTCTCTCCGAATACCTCTCGCACGACCTGTCCGCCATTGACGGTCACCAATTCGCGACGGTTGTGATGATCGTAAACCAGTTCGTGTTGGTCGAGGCCCAGAGCGTGCCGAATCGTCGCGTGTAAAAAACGGATGGACGGGACGGCGACGGCCAGTTTTTCACGAGTCGGCAATTCGGAGCGATTCGGTTTGGACGCTGGCATGGCATGACTCCGCAAATGAGGATGTCCTACCAGGAAAGGGCCGATGCCTCACGATGTGTCACGCGGAATCCTCGTGGGATTGGCTTCCAGCCTGTCGAGTCGCCGTTCAGGTCCGACAGGCTGGAAGCCGATCGCACGGCAATCACACTCAATGCCCCAGCGCCGCCTTCAGCGTCTCGGCCAGGCGATTTCCGGCCAGGACCATGCGACGGCGAGCGAACGTGCGGCTGTTGGCTCCGTCGAAAGTTGAGACGGCGGGAACTTTCTCTTCGGCGGACTTCTTCCCTTCGATGTCCGCATAGCGGACGAGCGGGAACTTGCCGTCGAGGTACACGAGCGTCTTCGCCGCCGCGTAGCTTTCGGCCGCCCAGTCGCGCGGCGTTTTATGAGTCGCGAGTTCTTCCAGGTTGTCGGTCGCCAGAGTTGGATCGCGCGACAACAGGTCGGCGAAGTCGCACACCGAACTTAATCGCGAGTCGTAGCCGAGAATGCCGTCCCAGTACGAATGCAGACGCTGCGGTTTTGCCTTCGCATCGGGACGCACCGCCAGCAGATTGCCACCTTGATCGCCGTGATCTCCATCGGGGAATAGTTTGTCATCGACGAGTGCGACCGCGTGCAGTGGCTGATGCAAGTCGCCGATGAGATGGAACAGCCAGCAGACACGGACTGCTCGATTGGCCTCGTGCGACACTCCAGCGGAAGCACCGGGGTCAAATTTCAGAAGTTTCCGCACGACCTTTTGGCTGGTCTCAATCTCTTTGAGGATGTTCGTTTCGTTGGGCAACGGGTCGAGCGGCAAAGCACTCTCAGGCTGGCCAGCCTTGTACGGAAAATTGACGTAGTGCCACGGACCGCGATGAAACTTGTGCCGTTCGTGCGTCGCGACTTTTTCCGGGGCGAGCGTCTTCGGCGGACGAATGTAGTCCGACCAAGTGGCAGCTCGCAGGAAGGCCCACTCCTCACGAGCCACATCGGCCGGACAATTGTCGGTCAGATACGAGTCGTAATGCGGATGCTGCTTGAGCACGTCACTGACCTGAGTCCGCTGTTCGGGAGTCATCCGCAACCACGCGATCCGAGCAATCAGCATGTGCCCGGCATCATTCCAGGCTCGTGCGGGTTCGCTCAGCACAATCAGCAAAGCGGTCGCAGCCGACAGCAACACGATGCGTCGTCGCCAAAAACAAAACATCGAAAGCTCCATGAACTGTCGTCCGGCTGAATGCAGATCGCCGATGGCCAACAGCCGTGATATCTTTATTTTTGTTCGGCCACAAAACGTTATCACGACCAACGGCTTTCGGCGAACGCCGATCGGCCGAAGAAAACATTGTCGGCGGACTCTATACTCCGCTGTCTCACTCAGGAACCAAAATGTCTCAGCAATATCCGTTATTTGAAGCTCACGGCGAACCGCGCGAACTCGGCCGCCAACATGGCGAGCAGGCGAACGAACAAATCCGCGGCTATCTGGATTTCCTCGCCGCGTCGATGCGAGTCTCTCGCGAGCAACTGCGGCAGCGAGCGTTGCGCTTCCAACCGCTGTTCGAGAAGTTCTGTCCCGATCAGTTGGCTGAAGTGATCGGACTCGCTGAAGGAGCGAACCTGACCGTGGCCGATTCGCTAGTCGCTCAATTGCGCGGGGAGTTGGGTCAGGTGAGCGACGGAGCCTGTACGACGTTCGCCATCGGCCCGCGTGGGACAGCGACTGGATCGACGTTCGTCGGTCAGACGAGTGACAACCCGCCAGAGTTAGAGTCCTTCGGTTATGTGCTGAAGTTGCTGCCGACTGGCAAGCCAGCCGTATTGATGTGGACGTTCGGCGGAATGCTCGGCTACCACGGCATCAATGAACACGGCGTGTCGCATTTCGCGAACGCGCTCGGCGGCGGGCCTGCTTGGAGATTCGCGCTGTCGCACTACCCGCTCAAGCGGCTGATCCTGGAACAGCGGTCCCTGCGCGACGTGCTGCGATTGATGCGCAAGTTCCCGGTCTGCTCGAACGGCAACTACATGCTGGCGGACGGCAGCGGAGCAATCCTGGATGTCGAACTCACCAGCGACGGGCCTTTCGTCCCTGAGTTGCAGGAGCGATTCTTGGTTCACTCGAATCATTACCTCTGCTCCGAGCACGCTTGCGATGCGAACTTTCGACTCAGCTTGTCCGATTCGTTCCCGCGACTGGATCGGATGCGAGCACTGATTGACGAGAAGTTCGGCTCGATCACACTCGCGGACATACAACGGTTCCTCGCCGATCACGACGGGCACCCGGTCAGCATCTGCCGCCACTCGCACGTCGGTCCAGAAGGACCGATGCTCGGCCCGTCCGGCAAGACCGTCGCCGCGTTGATCGCCGAACCGGAACAGCGTCGCTTGCACGTCACCCTCGGCAATTCGTGCGAGAATCCGTTCGTGACGTACTCGCTGGAATGACACCACATTCTTTCCGGCCGAATACTGAAAGCCGACTGCCGCTGGCCGTGATCCCGTTTTTGAAAGCACCACTCAGGACGCAAAAAAGATGTCACTGGCCGCCCCTCAGTCACCGGATCGACGGCGCTGGTTCATCATCGCGATGGCGTCAATGCTCACGGCCCAAGCGGTCGTGATGACGCTGACGGCGGCTCGGCTGACGTTGACGCACGACGAATACTGGCACATCCCGGTCGGCTTGCTGAATTGGAAAACGGGCCGCTTTGATTTCGAGCCGAGCAACCCGCCGCTGTTGCGAATGTGGGCGACATGGCCTCTGCTGCTGACGTCCGCCGAGTCACCGCGCACGGAGCCGACGACCGACTTGAACCGCTTCGGCGACGAGTTCCTCTCCGCGAACAATTCCAACATCGACCGCTTCGTAGTGATTGCTCGGCTGCCGATCATTCTGCTGACGGTCGCGGCCGGAGCATTGCTCGCGCGGTGGGCGTGGCTGTGGCATGGGCCGTGGGCCGCATGTCTCGTGACGTCCCTGTGGGCGTGCGATACGACGGTGCATGCGCACGGCTCGCTCGTGACAACCGATGCCGGCGGTGCAGTGTTTTGGATCGCGACGCTGTTCGCTGCGTGGCGGTTTTCGCAGCGACCGACGACACGCAACGCGATCATTGCCGGTGCGTTGTTGGGACTGGCTCAAGCGGCGAAGTTCACAAATGTGTTGCTCCTTCCGCTGATCGTCGGCTTGTGGCTTCTCGAACGCTGGCGGAACGAATCGGTCGAACCGCTGGCTCGTCGCGAACCGCTGAAGCGCTGGGGCGTCTTGCTGCTGGCGGCGTGGTTGTGTCTCAACACGTCGTACTTGTTTCGAGGCATCGGGACGCCGCTCAAAGATTTCGCGTTCGCCAGTCAGTCGGCTCGTGCGTGGCAGCAGCGATTGGGACCGCTCGCCGCGCTGCCGGTGCCGCTGCCTCGTGATTACGTCGCTGGAATCGACCGTCAAAAGACGGCGATGGAATCGGATCACGCGGTCTTTCTCGACGGCGAGCTGAGTACGAAAGGCTTCGCGAGCTACTACCTGATGGCTCTGCTCTACAAGTGGCCGCACTGGAGCCAAGTCCTCTTGCTGTGGTCGACGATCCGCTGCTTCTGGTCGCGAGACGCCACCGAATGGCGACGCAGAGCGTGGCTGTTGACGCCTGCGGTATTGGTACTTGTCGTGGCCAGCTCCTCCGGGATGCAACTCGGCATTCGATACATCCTGCCGGCGATCCCGCTGCTGTTGCTGTTCGCCGGCGAAGTCGCTTCCGATTGGTCCTGGCCGAAGACTCGTCACAGAATGATCGCGGTGGCGTTTTTGCTCTCCTTGGTTCCACCATACTTTCCGCCACTCGGACGATCCCGTCCGCAGCACTTGGCGTACTTCAACGAACTGTCGGGCGGCGGCGAATACGGACGCTTTCACCTGCTCGACTCGAACCTCGACTGGGGCCAAGACCTGCACGAGTTGAAGCGTTTCGTCGACGAGCATCCTGAAGTGGAACCACTGAGCCTCGCGTACTTCGGCACTCTGCCGCCAGAATCGCTCGGCCTGCGTTACGAGAACCCGCCAACACGGCAACCACGCGCGGGCTGGCATGTGGTCAGCGTGAACTTCGTGATGGGCCTCCCCGGCGGGACACGCAATGGCCACAGCGGTATTCTCGCGGTCTATCCGACCGACGACTTCTCGTACTTCCGGTTCTTCGAGCCGAAACATCGCATCGGAGCGTCGATCGACGTGTACCACCTGACGGATGAAGACGTGCGTCGCTGGAGAGCCGCAATCTCGCGATGAGCGGCGCGATCGCTCAAATGGTTGGCGGCAGCTTGTGGCCCATTTTGTCGCGCTTCGTCTCCATGTATTTTTTTCGGTGCTCGTGCGGCGGTGCGATGATGGGGACTTGTTCGACGACGTGTAGATCCCAGGCTTGCTCGAACGACTCGAGCTTTTTCGGATTGTTGGTCAGGATGCGGATTTGGCTCAGGCCAAGGTCCTTGAGGATTTGCAGGCCGATCATGTAGTCCCGCTGGTCGGCCTTGAAGCCGAGCTTGTGGTTGGCCTCAACTGTGTCCAAGCCTTGGTCTTGCAGTTGATACGCCTTGAGCTTCGCGACCAATCCGATGCCGCGCCCCTCTTGCGGCAAGTAGACAACGGCTCCGGTTCCATCGCGCGAGATCATGTCCATCGCGAGCCGAAGTTGATCACCGCAGTCACAGCGCAGGCTGTCGAGCACGTCGCCTGTGAAACAACTGGAATGCATTCGCACCAGCGGAGCTTGGACGGACTTCAGGTCGCCCCAGACCAAGGCCAGCGGGGCTTGGTCTTCGTGCTCAACCTTGTAAGCAATGACGGTGACTTGGCCATATTCTCGGAGCGGCATCGAGATTTCGACCTCGCGTGTGACGAGCCGTTCGCGCAGTCGGCGATGTCGAATCAGGTCTTCGATAGTGATGATCGGAATGTTGTATTGAACTGCGATCTCATCCAATTCCGCGCGGTCGGCCATACCGGCGTGTTTCTGGCTGAGGATTTCGATCAGCACGCCGACAGGCTTGAGTCCCGCGATGCGCAGCAAATCGACGGTCGCCTCGGTGTGCCCGGCACGGCGAAGTACGCCACCCTCTTTAGACAAAAGCGGATTGAGATGTCCTGGACGAACGAAGTCGCCAGGCAGCGACGTCGCATCGACCAAAGCTCGCAGCGTTTTCGCGCGGCTCTCTGAACTGACTCCCGTGCCCGCGTCACAGTGATCGACCGGCGTCAGAAACGGCGTCTGATTCGGCGAGGAATTCGATTCTGCCGCCACCAGCGGTGACAACCGGAGGCGATCCGCCACATCGCGTGTCAGCGGCGCACACATCACGCCGCGACCGCGAGACAGCATGAAATTGACTTGCTCGGCCGTGATCGATTCGGCCGCACCGACGAAATCCCCTTCGTTCTCGCGATCCGAGGCATCGACCACAATCACCAACCGACCGGCTCGCAGAGCGGCCAGAGCGTCGTCGATCGAATTGTGCGTAGTTGTGGTCATTGCTTTCTCTGAATCCATATCGTCGGACACTGCTTCTCAACCAGCGCGACTGCTGCTAGTTGCTGGTCATTGATTGCAGAAACTCGACCATCGCCGGATCGGTTTCCGTCTGCGGGATCTCTTCGAACTGCTCGAACGTGCCGCCCGACGACACCCAATCGAGAAAACTGGGACGCACTTCGACCTTCGCCCATGCATTGATCTCGTCATCGACGTCCGGTTCATCGCAGAAGGGCTCGAGCGCTGCCGCAACGAGCGACGCATCGACGGGACGATCGGCGGGCTTCTTCGCCAGCATCCTGGCCACCAGATCGACGACCTCGCTGGGCAATGACGAATTGAATTCTCGAGCGGACGGCGCTGGGTCACGAGCGTGCCGAATCATCTTTCGCAGCGGATTTTTATCCGTGAAAACGACGCGGCCCGTCAAGCAATGAAACGCCACACAGCCCAACGAATAGATGTCGCTGCGAACATCAACGAGATCCTCGTCGTCTCCCTGCTCCGGTGAGACGTAATCGAAATTCCAGCGAAGTTCGTCCATGTGGTCGGTCGGCATGGAATCGGCGTCGTCAAGAAATTCGAGTGAATCGTGCGCGGCTCCAAACTCCATAATTTTCAATTGCCGAGCAGGAGTCAGCCACAAGTTTGCAGGCTGCACGTCGCGGAGCACGACACCCATCCCATGCAGATAAGACATCCCCAGTGTGGCTTCTCGAAGGAGACGACAAGCCTCGCCAAACGGCAACGATGGATCCGCGGTCATGGATTCTCGCTTCAAGCGTGTTGCGAGTGTCTCGCCCCGCAAATCTTCGATGGCAGAGTAGATCGCTTCACCAGTTCGGCCGATTTGGAAAGTGCGAACCACGTTCGAGTGATCGGCCTGCACAGCGATGCGAAGTTCGCGAGTCAATCGCGCGGCTTGCTCGCGGTCACTGAGCACATCAAACGGGAAGATTTTCAGCGCGACCGCCTGGTCAAACTCCGGATGTCGCGCGCGAAAAACCATCCCCAAGCGGCCCGCCGCGACGCGATCGAAGACCTCATACGGTCCCAGGAGATACGGTCCGGAAACTCCGGCCAACAGCCCGCTTGCCTGGAATTCGGTCAATAACTGCTGTCTGACCAACAACCGGATTAACCCTGCACCGTCGCTCAAAGAATGGCTGGTGGCCAACCAATTCGACACAGCCGCTTCAAATGCTTCGACTGGCACTAGCTGACCATCGATGACGTTTCGACGAATCTGATCGCAGTCCATACGCAAACCTTTACGACAGCTTTGAGATAAAAGGTCTTTTTTTCATAAGCGATGTACTGTATCGGCCCGCAGCACCGCGGCGGAAGCGCTCGCGTGACTCCTGGAACGCGATGCGAATCAAACGTTTTGACTGATGCCACCAATTTGGACCTGCCGCAGACAGAAATCCAATCTAACCGGAAACCAGAACGCCGATTGACAACCAAATTGACATTGATATGTTGTAGCGACTGATTCCAGAGCATAAGCTCCCCACCAACTTGAATTTCCTGCCAAACAGTTAGACCTACCTGCCTCTGACATTCAGACTCGCCCGCTGTTGACGATCCTCGGTGACGTCGCAGCATGACTCCAACTGACAACCGCCTCGTTGCCGGGTTGATCCTCGGTTCGAGGCTTTGAATGATTGTTTCGGTCTCACGCGGGATGACCTCCCGATGCCACTCCGTCATGAAGAGGAGCAGTCCATGAGGATGACGAACCGTTTGCTGTTTTCCGTGACCGTCGCGAGTGCATTCGCGACCTTCCACTCCGCGTTTGCGGAACCAGCCAAGCCCAAGGGA
>CAMDRI010000166.1 GCA_945906725.1 Candidatus Kuenenia stuttgartensis
GTCGTCGGAAAGCCCACCCTTTCGATTCAAGGAATCGGTCGCGAGAATCTCTTCGCCAGCAGGACCAACGGGATGCCGCCGAAATGGATGCGACTGAATCTGCCACGAATTCCAAGCGAATGCCAGGCGATACCGAACGCCAGGACGAAGCCACGCTGACGAGGTCGCTCGCGCTCAGCCATCGGCGAGTCCCGACCGTCAGTGTGCCTGGACTGACGATTCTGCGATGCCTCGGCGAAGGGGCGTACGGTTCCGTGTGGCAAGCGCGCGAGAAGAACACGGGCAAGCTGGTGGCCATCAAAGTGTATTCGCATCGCGGCGGCTTGGATTGGTCGCTGCTCAGCCGTGAAGTCGAGAAGCTGGCGATTCTCTACACGTCGCGAAACGTGGTCGGGTTGTTGGAAGTCGGTTGGGACAGCGATCCGCCCTACTACGTGATGGAGTATTTGGAGCGCGGTTCGCTCGCCGCGCTGTTGGCCGAGGGTCCGCTCTCGGCTCGCGAGTCGGTTCGCATCGCGAAAGGCATCTTGCAGGCACTCGTGCATGCTCATGGCAGCGGAATTCTGCATTGCGATTTGAAGCCCGCCAACGTGCTGCTCGATGCGGACCTGGAGCCGCGGTTGTGCGACTTCGGCCAGTCGCGACTGTCATGCGAGCAAACTCCGGCACTCGGCACGTTGTTCTACATGGCTCCCGAGCAGGCGGACCTGCAAGCCATTCCGGATGCTCGTTGGGATGTCTACGGACTAGGAGCGGTGCTGTATCACCTGCTGTGCGGAGCGCCGCCGCATCGCACTCCGGAGGCCGAACGTCGCCTCGAATCGGCCGTGTCGCTCGATGAGCGCCTGGCCGCCTATCGCCAACTGGTGCGTGATGGAGCGAGGCCGTCGGTGCACCAGCGAGTGCGTGGCGTGGACCGACGTCTCGCGGAGATCGTCGATCGGTGTCTCGAACCGGACCCGGCAAAACGATTCGCCAACGCGACAGCAGTGCTCGACGCGCTCGACCAGCGTGAACGGTCTCAGTCTTTTCGTCCACTGTTGGCCTTGGGAGGACTCGGCCCCGTGCTGCTGCTGCTCGCGCTAGGAATGTTCTACTTCGACTCAATGCGAGATGCGGTGGATTCGGCCACGCGCAACGTCACGACGCGAGCACTCGAAAGCGATGTGCTCTCGGTCGATATTCTCGCACGCAGCGTTGCTCGTGAGATCGACAAACGATCCGCGGAACTCGAAGTGATCGCCGCCGATCCCAATCTGGTGGACGCCATCCGATCCGCCGCGGGACGAAATTGGTCAGACCGCACTGAACTGCGGGACTTGCTGGCTCAAGCGAAAGCGCGAGCCGACCAGTCGCTGCGTCGATTGGGCCTCAACCGCGATGGCAGTTGGTATCTCACCGATCATCGCGGCTTCCAACGCTGGCGCGAGCCCCAGGAGGAGAAGACCTTCGACAAGAATTTTTCGTATCGCGATTACTTCCACGGTTTGGGAGACCAATTTGATGAAGGCACGGTTCCGTCGGACATCCAACCGATTGCCAAACCGCACGTCTCACTGTCGTACAAAAGCCAAGCCACTGGTCTCAACATGGTCTCGCTGACCGTGCCCGTGTGGGATGAAAAGCATGAGCGGGTGATCGGAGTCCTCGGACGTTCAATGGAATTGGGAAAGTTGCTGTCACCCTATGTGCCGGGCCGGCATCGTGATGCAGAAGCTGATGAAGAAGCGGACAGCTCTCGCAAGATCGTGCTGATCGACGATCGAAATTGGCAACTGCTCGATCATCCGTGGATCAGCGAAAAACGCCGTGGCGACCCGGCCCAAGAGGACGTACCGGAATTGTGGCTGTCGGACGACACCATCGTACAACTCCAACCCACCTCCCGGCCTGGTGAGCCAGCCGACGCCTCGGTCGTGATTCAAATGCGTGACTATCTTGATCCGGCCGGTGAATTCGATCCGCAGCAATACGGCGGCGAATGGCTGGCCGCGTTCTGCCGTGTTGGCAACACTGGCTGGTTCGCGATTGTGCAGGAACGCAAATCGGCGGTGCTCCGTCCGGTAGCCGCGATGGCCTCGCGACTGCGCCGCGACGGCGCGTGGGCGCTGATCATCAGCGGAGTGCTCATCGGCACGCTCTGGCTGGTTGTGCTCCGCGGCCTCAAAGAACGGAGCGAACGCCCGGTTTCCCCAGCGGGTGGCTCTCCCGATGACGTTGGCGATTGAGCCCCATCAGCGCCGCACAAACCACCACGCCAAGCTGCACAACAGCGGAAACAGGACGAACAGAATCCCAAATGTGGTCCACTGCGAACGTCGTTGATCCGGCCAGCGTCCCATCTCTTGATTCTCTTGTTCGTGGATTTACCGTACCGCGGCCGTCATGGAGCGGCCTGCGGCTGGCTTGATCGACCGCTCCCTGACGGTCGCGGTACGGTTCGCTTGCTCTCAATCGAACCGGACGACATTTTGATAACGCTTGGTTCGCAGCGTCAGCGTCCCGCCGCAGCCGGGCGGCAGATGCACCGCCACTCGGCGGTCATTGACGGGACGCGTTTGACTGTCCAGCGTCAGTGATTCGATCTGATGCTCGCCATAGGCTCCGGCTTGTACGAGCACAGCTCGCGGTTCAGTCTGATGCACGTTGACCAGCGTGACACGGACTTCATCGGCCGTCAGACGATCGACGAGCGCCGCGACATCGGCCGGCAGTCCGGGCCGGCCGTGGTGCGGATCGAAGTATCTCAATCTCGCGTGCAGCGGCGAGCCGATCTTGCCAGGATCGATTCCGCCCAACACCAGATGAACCAGACTATCGACCGAGCAGGGATTGAACTTCATCGGGTCGTCTGACAGCCGGGTATCGGGTGTCGTCGTGTCCTGTCGCATCGCGGCCACTCGTTGACGAATGCGATTGAGGTCGGCGCGCAACGCGGACTCGGCATAAGCCGGCGCTCGGCCTTGCAGGTACGCGATCCACGGGTTGCCCGCGACTCGCGCGAGGTCGTCGTCGCGCATCGACCAGTACGCGATCTCCAAGAGACCCGGCTCCCACGGCGCGGATTGAAAGTCGTACCAGCCCTGATCGCCGAACATCTGTGGGTACTGCTTCTTGCCGTCGACGACCTTCGCGTTCGAGTTCACCGCGTCGATCTGCTTCCGCCAGACATCGACATATTTCTGATTGCCGGTCAGCAACAGCGCGTTGCCGAAGCCGGTCAGACTCAGTCGCACCGTGTTGCGATGTGCCTTCTTGCCAGTGACCGGATCGGTCACGGTGAAGCCCCAGCCGTAGGTGCCGCCGTACCACTTGCCGCCGACTTCTCCACCGATCTTGCCGTCGCGTCCGATGTTCGAGGGCAAAATACCGTTGTTCGCGGCCGCTCGTTCGGACCACGCATCGACATATTCCTGCACCCAGCGTTTGTATTTCTCCTCGTGCGTCAGCGCGAACGCATTGAACGCCAGCGACGTCGCCAGCAAGTTCTGCGGATGATCGCCGAGGATGTCGGTGTATTCCTCGAAGTGCTTGAGCATCTCCGCGAAAGTCCGCTCGCCGTGTCCCGGCTTGAAGCGGCCTTCGACTTCAATCGGATCACCCGCCCAATCGAGCGCGGTCGCCTTGCGGAGCAATGGCCCTCGGCTGCCGTTGAACATGCTGCGAAGGATTTTCAACTTGGAGTCGTAGTTCGCCGACGCCGTGTGATTGAGTGGGTTGTCCTCAGCCGGAACATAAAAGTCGGCGAAGCGGCGAACTCGCTCCGCAAACTTGGGAGCATGTGGAGCCGAGAGTCCCATCAGGTTGAAGACGCACAACCCTTCGCCGTTGTGCAGCCAATCCATCATCACGGGAAACTCGCGGTAATACATCCCGTCGCGAGCGAACTCGACATCCTTGGTCTTCGCCGCCGTGAACTGCCGCAAGTGACCCTCCCAAGCCTTGGCCACCATGTCGCGCACGACATCCGGCCCGCCGAGCATGTGCAGCGTCGGCCAGTCCTGCAAATTCTCAATCGCATCATCCGGCCCGTCATCTCCACCCCAACGCTCGACGCATTCAAGGTAGCCGCGCTCGTCGAAGTACCGTTGAAAGAACTCCTGGCACGCAATCGTGTTCGCTTTGAATAGCTCTCGTTCCAGCAATGCCCAAGCCGGTGGAGACATCGGCGTATCGATCACGATCTCTGCCGCGAGAGTTTGCCGAACGGCAACGACCAAACAAAGCAAAGCGACGAGCCATTGAGCCAAACGTGACATCAGCATCCCCTTCAACGAAAACCGCCGCCCGGAAACTTCCAAACGGCGGCGAAAGCTCATTCGATGGCCGCAAAGAACGCAAGGATCACAAAAAAGTTCTGACGGCCTGCGGTTCAACTCTTTGCGTTTCTTTGTGCTCTTTGTGGCAATCCTCAACCAACAACGTCCTTGTCTGTCTCCGGCGCGGCGGGATTCTCCGGATCGAACCATTCGGGTTTGAAGACGATTCGCTTATTGTGTTTCATCGCGAGGTTGGAGGTCAGAGCCATGATGGCGTCGGCCATCGCAACGGTACCGTTGCAACGGAGGCCTCCGTCTTTCGGTGGGGCGTTGATGTTGTTGCGGATGCAATGACAAAAATGCTCCATCTCTTCCGTGTAGCCACGGCTGATCTTCTCGACGGTCGCTCCGGCTGCGGCGGCACTCGCGGTGGGGGCGAGGCTCGCGCTGGCCCAGAGGACCGGACCGCTGTCATTGCCGTTGATGACGTACAAACGCTGCTCGACGCCGCCGCTGCCGGTTTCTGGGCTGGCTTCTTTGAAGAGCAGCGCTTGCTGCTCGGTTTGCACAACCAGCGTACCACGGCTCCCCATGACTTGCTCGCCGTATGGTTCGAGGCGGTTCGTGCTCAGCGACGAGTACGTCACGATGGCCACGTCGTTGTGATCCTCTTCGTAGTGCGGGCCGGGGAACTCGAAGGTGACGTAAACGTGATCATCGATCTCGCGCTTGTCCTCTTGCTTGTCCTTCGAGCCGATACCCTTCACACCGTAGAAATTCTTCCCGCCATAACCGCTACACGCGAGCGCCTTCACCTTTCCGAGGAAAATGCTGCTGGCGTCAAGCTGATGGCTGCCGAGCTCTGCCATCAATCCGCCGCCGGTCGCGTTGTAGACTCGCCAGTTGACGAGATGCTCGACGTCATCGAAGCCGAAGCTCTTCAAGTAGTCGTTCGTACCTTCCAACGCCTTGCGATCTTTTTCATCGACCTTTTTATTCCACGAGTCTCGGCCGGGGAAGCTGTTGTTGCGATGCCACTGAGCTCGGATGTGCTTAATGTCGCCGAGCAGCCCCATCTTGATGATGCTGTAGGCGTTGTCGTACAGCACGCTGTAGTGCCGCTGATGCCCGACCGCCAACAGTTTCCCCGTATCCTTCGCGGCCTTGATCATCGACTTGCAGTCGGTGACGGTCTTGGCCATCAACTTCTCGCATAGGACGTGCTTGCCAGCCTTCATGGCTTCAATGGCCAGCGTGTGATGCGAGATCAGCGGCGTCGCGATGACCACCGCCTCGATGTCCGGACGGGCGAGCAACTCGCGGTAGTCGCTGTAGTATTTGATCGTCGTCAAGGCGGTCTTCTCGCCGAGCTTCTTGATCAAGCCCACGCGGTCCTCGTTTCCATCGCCGTGCTTCGCCCGCTCCAAGTTCGTCGGTCGGATATCGGCCACCGCGACAATCTCCATGTATTCCGGCGGATGCTGAGTCAGCAGCACACTCCCCTCATCTCCAGTCCCGATGAAGCCGACTCGCACACGCTCACCCTTCAGCTTTTCATAGCCGAAGTAAAAAGCGCCGAGCCCCGTTCCGGCCGCCGCCGCTCCTTTGAGCCACTCGCGCCGACTGTACCCAACCGCTTCATTGAAGTTGTCCTTGCCAAGCTGTTTTTGTTCTGGTGTGAGTTGCATGGTTTTCTCCTTTTTCAGTTTTCCGACTGCCAGTTTTCCGTGGTCAGTCAGTGGTATTGTCGCTGTGATTTTTTTCGTGTCAAAGTGTTTTCATTTTGCCGCAGACGGTGTTGCTGATTCACAGGCAGCCGTGGAACCTGAACCACAACAATTCGCCTTCTTTCGGCAGCAGAACCTGGAGCACAAGCGGTCGAGCCCGAACCATTGTCCGGTCGGCAGCGCGGCGATGGCGAGCAGTGCCATGACTTCGATGAAGTTCTTGTTGACGATGAAGCTGTGCTCCGGGCCGGGAGCTTCCGGGACTCCGGGCCACGGGGGCATGGCGAGGTAAAACGTCGTCAGCATCACTGCACCGCCGAGCGCGGCGTAGCGAGTACCGAGGCCGATCAGCAGCAGCAATCCAAGGATGGTCAATCCCCAGATCGCTTGCTGGTTGATGCGGTCAACGGGCGTGGAGGGGAGACGCACCGGGCCGCGAGCGAGTTGCACGGACGTCAGCAACTTTTGAGCGGAGACTTTGAGTTCCGACTCCAACGCCTTCACTGGGCCGACCAGTTTGCCTCGGAGTTGTTGCAGTTCGTTCCACTGCTTTTGCAGATGCTCCTGCGGGAAGTGCATCGCCGATTGCTTTTTGGCTTTCGCAAGGTTCGCTTCGTACTCGGCGATCTTCTCGTGATAGACCTTCACGTCGCGCGGCGGGTTGCCGAACAGAGCAAACGCCCGCTCGGTCACGGAGGGGTCAGTTGCCGCGTTGTTGCCAACGATTGCGACTGCCAAGCGGTCTTTGATGCTCATCGACTTCGGATCGGTCGCGCGGTTGAACAACGCGAGCACGGCGTCGCGGTACGCCTTAATCGATTGTTGTTTCGCCTCAGACGCGGCCTCATCGACCTTCGCCAGTGCGAGCAACGCCTCGCGTTCCTTCGCGAGCATCCGCCAGTTGCCGGGACAAATCAGCCGCTTCGCCTCGAACTTCACGACTTTTTCTAACTCCTTGGAGATCGCGACTCCCTCCGGCAGCGCGGCCAGTTCAACGCGATAGTCCGCCGCGCCATCGAGCACCTTCGACAGATCCGCTTGTTGCTTGTCGTCCATCAGGTAGTGAGCCGCGAATTGAGCGGCCCAGTCGTCCCACTTGGCCGCAACCTTCTTTTTGTCGAGCCAATCGAGGTCATTCGGATCGCCCGTCATGTTGCGGAACGTATTCCGGAACGGCCCCTGAGCATTCTTGAGATACCCCTCGGCAGTCCACGGCGTCGGCGTGCCGAGCGTGTTGATCTTCCACAGCCCCTCGTACAAGAACTGCCAGCCGATCGAGAGCCGCAGCAGCACAATGAGCACAATCGAGACGCAACAACATTTCTTGGTGTCAGTCATTCGTCATTCCAAAAGATCTGTTCCGACGGGATTCCCAAGTTCAAAGGTTCCAGCCGCTGTCCACCTGTCGGTGGCGGGATCAACATGGCGGAAACGGATCGGTGATTAGAGCAATATCGCTCGGCCAATTCGACTCCCCCGACGAAGAACGCGGTCGAGAGCGCGTCGGCCTCGGCGGCTGTCGGTGCGAGAACCGTCACCGACAGCATGTTGTCCGTCGGCCACCCGGTACGCGGGTCGATGATGTGGCCGTACCGCTTCCCCTCAAACCGGAAATGCTGCACCGCCGTGCCGCTCGTCGCGAGTGCTTGATCGCGCAACAAGATTGTGCCGAGTCGTCGCTGCGGCAGCAGCGGATTCCGCAATCCGACCGGCC
Organism: Candidatus Kuenenia stuttgartensis; assembly: GCA_945906725.1. Taxonomy (GTDB): domain Bacteria; phylum Planctomycetota; class Planctomycetia; order Planctomycetales; family Planctomycetaceae; genus SXKJ01. The sequence continues at coordinate 7,701 of CAMDRI010000166.1, forward strand.
AACCGGGCAGTCCGTTGTGCCCGCCGCGCGCGATCACGCTGCTGTGGCCCCCTTGCAGCAGCCACTCGGTCAGGTCGTGTTCATTGAGAATCTCCGCTGCTCGGTCGAGGGCATATCCCTTGCCGATGCTGCCGAGGTTCAGTTCGACTCCCGGCCGAACGAACGAGATTGAAGTGTCGTGTCCGGTCCCCTCTCCTACCGGGAGAGGGGACGTTTCGGTGCCGAACTTGACATGCCGCATGCCGACCAGATCGAGTCGTTCCAGCAACTCCGCGTCCGTCGGCAGACGCACTTCCTTCCGGCATTGTCGCCAAAGCGCGATCAACTGACCCGACGTCGGATCGAAGCAGCCGTCCGTTTCCTGCGAGAGGTCTCGCGCGAGACAAAGTAACTCAAACAGCCGCTCCTCGACCCGCACCGGACGCGAAACGGCGACTCGGTTGAGTTGCGACAACTCCGTGTGCGGCCGGTAGACGCTCATCTGATCTTCGAGCAGATGCACGACATCCAACGCCTCGCTGGCCCACCGCAGCGGCTGCCGAGGATCGTCAGGCAGAGCCTCGTTGAGGATCACTGCGAAATCTGTCGCCATCGCCGCCGTCGCCAGCCGGATCGTCGCACCACTGGTCGGCTCACGACGAGGCTCGTCCGCCGTCTCGAAGATCGCGTCACCTGCGGCTTGGCCAACAGCAACGATTTCGTCACGCAGCGCACGGCCGGCCAGAAAATCACGACGAGTCGGAATGGGATCGGACATACCTCTCAACGCTCACGCCACAGGACGTCGTCAGTAATGCCCAGCCGTTGCTGAGCCTCCGCAATGTCCATTCCGAACCGCGCGGCGTCAACGGGGTATCCGGCCGTCGGCTTCAATCCGGGGACGTGCTCCGCCCAAAACTGATTGAAGACCTGCATCGACAACTCACGAACGTACTTGCAGACCAGCGACGCTAGCGCGACCGGGAAGTTGGCTTCGGCCTTCATCTGAAATCGCAACTCGGTCGAGCCGACGCGATACACGCTCCGCTCACGCGACTCGCCGACGGCGAAGACCATGCGGTCATCGAGCACTTCCGCCAGCAAATCGTCGTACCGGTTTCGTCCGCCATGCTTGTCGCAGATCACGAGCGTTGGCAGATCGTCATCCGGGTTCCAGACGGAACGGAGCAGATTTAAACTGATCCGCGACAGCGCGAGCGCTTTGTTGTCGCACTCTCGCACCAGCGAATTGAATCGCTCCGGCGACACAATCTCGCTGCGAATCGCCCGCAACGTGACGTTCGCTCGGCGACAGCAGTCGAGCCACTTCGTCGCGATGTCGCCGATCAGTGACGTGTCGATCTCGTTCGGCAACGGCAAGTCGCGGCCAATTTGCCACGGTGGAATCTGATCCGTCGCGGCGGATGAAATTTCGGATTTCAAATCTTCGCTCAACTCAGCAAGCGTCTTGGGCGAATGTCCCAGCAGCCGAAGCGCACTCAGCACCGACTTCTCCAACGCCGCGAGTCCCTTCCCCGGTGAGTAGACCTGCTTCGAGTCAGCGATCTGCAACCGAAGCGGCTCTTTCGTCGGAGCTTGCGACGCGACGTCCGCCATCGCCGCCCACAAATCGAACTCGCGCGGCGAACCGGGAACTTCCCAAACCGTGGCCGTCACGACCAGCGGGCCAAGGTTCGGGCCGTAGCCGGCTTCGTCCATGCCAATCAGCAATCCCACGCTCGGTCATCCTTTGCCAGTTGGCCAACGGCGTCTCGCGATTTACGGCTTGCGCCGACGAGGACGCTTCGTCGCGGGCCGAGCCGGCGGAGAGATCACCAGTTTCAAACCCGGCATCAGAACAGCCTGGTACGTTTCCAACGCGGCCAGTTCGCGAGTGTCCCATGCGTTGCGAGTGCGACGATGAACCAACTCGTCGAATTCCCGCTCCGCCTGCTCGCTCCAATGCCACGAATCCTCAAAGGCCGTGATCTGCGCTTCGCTCTGCTGCCCCTTCGGCGACTTGAACAACAGGTTGTAGTCCCGCGTGGAATTGAACGGCGGATCGAGATAGATCAGGTCCACCGTCTCATCGAGGAGCGCCTCACGCAAGCTGTGCAGGTTGTCGCCGAAATAAAGCTGATTCATGCGGTCCAGCGTATGACGTTGAATGGACGATTCGTGTACGAACGGGGCAGCATCGTACTCGTGTTCCAATGTCCCGCCAATTCACGATCGGCGAATCGGCGTAGGGTGGGACCAGCGCAGCGCCGGCCCACCATTTTTTCAATCCTTTCGAAACCTTGCGATCATCCGTTGGGCCGGCGTCCGCTGAAGCGGACTGGTCCCACCCTACCGGTGGATTGCGATTTGCTCGACGAGACATCTTCGCACATGCGTTGCGATGGCCTTGGCGACCAATCGGTTGCCGGTGCGATCGACGTGAATCACGTCGCGTGTTAGGAAGCGATCCACGCCCCAACGGCCAGACAACTCGAACGGCGGGACGAGGTCGACGCACGCGACGCTGGTTTCCTCGGCCACTTGCCGAGTCGCCGCTTGATACGGCAGACGCCACGTCGGTTGATTCAACAACTGCCGCTGATCGGGCCAGACGATGAGCACGACTTCGCTGTCGTGCTCATGGCACATGGCGATTATCGCTCGCAAGTTGTCGGAAAAGTCATCGAGACTGACTCGCGGAGTCCAACTCAAATTCGGGTCGAAGTAATTCAGAGTCGCCTGCTCGGCCCAGCGGGATTCTTCGCGAGTGGCCTGTCGCTGAACTGCTTGCAACTGGCTCGAACGCAGCCACGACACAGCTCGGCTGTGATTCATCCAGGCCATTGCGAGATTCGCCGAGCCAACCGCGTGATCTTTGTCGGCGAGACCATCCCATCGCCAGCCGTCGTTGTTGCCGAACGTGATGACCGTCAGATGCGGCCGCCACTTTTCCAGGTCCGCCGCGAGCCGTTGCCGCCCCTGAAAGCTCGTGTGTCCGGGGATGCCAGCGTTAAGCACTTCGACGTCGGACAACTCGCCAACCCGACGCGTCAGTGAGGGCGATCGCTCCGAAAAACTCTGGGGCGGGCGATCTGTGGAGCGTTCGCCCTCGCTGACGCTTCGGGTTAGTTGGATCTCAGGCGAACTCTCTTGATCCAGCATCGTCTGCAACTGATTCGGCCAGGCATCGGCGAAGTCCACTCCGAACGCAAACGTCGTGCTGTCGCCGAAGCACAGCACGCGAGTCCGCTGGCTTGCGTCCTCCACCGAGACCTCGCGGCTGCGCAGGCCGTGGCTGTTGGACATCGCGCCGCCCCAAGTCTGACCTCGCTCGCTCGGAGCGACGACATTGGGTTTCAGCCGCCAAAAGCAATCGCGGTCCGGCTGAAAGAGACTTTGCCCCGGTTCGTTGCCGAGGAACACGATGATCTGCTCGATCTGCTCGAAACGCTTGGCGAGCGTGGACTCGGCCACAAAGCATCGCGCGGTGAGTTCGGCCAGTGTCAGCAGCGCGAGCAGCGGCAGCACGGCAAACAAACAGCGTTTGCCAAAGGCGAGTCGCCGCCCAGCGGATTTCGTGCTTGCAGCATCCATGCATAACTCCTTGCGGCGGTAGTCTAGCGCCAGTCCGATGAGCCACCAACGGCAATTCACGCCATCGTGCTGCAACGGGCGCACGACTCACTTTGCGCGTGACCCCTGGCCGGTGAGCAAATTCGCAAACTGCGTCGTGCGTCCTGTCGCGACCGTTAGCCGACATTTCCCAGATGAGTTGAGCCTGGATCGGATCCAGACTCGCAACGCTCTCCATACTAACAACGACCCATACCCCACGCCCAACGTGTGCGGACCGTCTGTCATTTTTTTAGCCTCCCATCCCGGCTCGGCCCAATCCGCGCGACGAGAACGGGGAACACCGGAGCGTTTTCCCGCGTCGATCTCTGGTTCTGCGCAGTCCTT
>CAMDRI010000167.1 GCA_945906725.1 Candidatus Kuenenia stuttgartensis
CGGTTGAGTCATGGGAGTTTCGATCCAACCGGGTGCGACCGCGTTGACTCGAATGCCCTCGACCGCCCACGCGATGGCCAGCGACTTCGTCAACTGGGCAACGCCCCCTTTGCTCGCCGAGTACGCCGGCACGAAGCCGCTGCCGAAGAAGCTGAGCATCGACGCCGTGTTGACGATGCACCCGCGAGTCTGCACCAGCAATGGCCGACACGCCAAGCAGAGCCGCATCGTTCCCGACAGATTTGTGTCGAGCACGTCGAGAAAGTTGTCCTCAACGAACTCGGCCCCGCCGCGCTGCAACTGGCCCGCGCAGTTGACGAGCACATTGAGCGAATTGAACTCGCCAACCAGTTTGGTCACGGCGGCCGAGTCTCGCACATCGAGCGGTCGGAATCGAAGTCGCGAATCTTGCGACGCTGCATTCGCGACGTCCTCGCCCAGTAGTCCCGTCGCGGTCACGTCGGCCCCGGCGTCCGCAAACGCCTGTGCGATGGCGAAACCAATCCCGCTGGTCCCGCCAGTGATGAGCACTCGCTGATTGGAGAAATCAAAAGGCATGGGTTTCCATCTTGAGTGGAGACGTAGACCGGACACCCACGTTCGGTCATTCGGACGTCGGCGTCATATTCGTCAGCACGCCCGCCATCACAAACAGCAGTCCCATCAGACGGCTCAGGGAGTTCCCTTCTGACAAGCAGCCCACCCGAAGAGCAGCGTGAAGCACACGAAGAGCACCGTAAGCCCGTGATATCCAGCTTTCAACCACCACGTTGTCAGGTGCGGCTTGACCTCCAGAACCGCTTGCAGGGAAAGCCGAATTCCCCAGAACACGGCGACGTACAAGCAGAACGCGCGAGCCAGTCCGCTGCCGGCTGCCAGTTCGCCCGCATGAAACAGGCAGATCAGCGAGAAAGCGATGATCGACAACACAACGTACCCGCCGTAGACCCAATACATCTGCCGATGCAGCGGCGACAGCTTTTGGAATTCGCTGCGCCAGTTCAATCGCAACGGCACCAATGCCGACGCAACCAGAACGCTCATCTGCGCAATTCCGCCGACGAAGATCAGATTGGAGAGCAGCTCGCGCATCACAATGCTCCTAACGCTCGCAGGAAGGGAACGATGACGTTCAGCACGAACGGCGCGTGGAACAGAGAATACACCGGGAGCAGCAACACGCTCGACGTGAAGAGCCAGCCGCGCCAGCCATGTCCTAAGCCGATTCGTTTTGCGAATCGGGTTCGCTCCACAAGCAGGCCCACACCTTGCAAGAGGAAAAACAGCGTCGGCCCGCCGAAGCCGCCGCCCGCTGGAACCGAGATGACCAACTCATGAACGAGGCCGCTCACGACAAACCCAACGAGTGTCGCCGCTCGCGGTCCGACTTGCGCGGTGAGCGGTCGGAACAAAAACCGATGAGTCAAATCTCGGAAGGCCGTATTCCAGCGCCGCCCCCAAAACTCACTGAGGCTGACGGAGACGACCGGCCAGTTCATCAGCGGCCGGGCCTCGACGCCGACAGCCCGCCACGCGCACGACAGCAGTTGAAAGCTCCCGAAGTGCAGCAGCAAGATGATGCCGACCATCCCGGTCCAGCCAGCCAGATACGGCCAGTCAGCCGGCACGTTCCTGGCGACAAAAAAAGCCAAACACGCACCGACATTTGTCTTGGCAAATGCGAACATCCATTCGCTGGCGGACGGTCGGCGAAATGTTGCCGCTCCGGCGGAACTCAAGAACGCCGCAGAATCCATTCCAGGCCAGGCCAGCAAATAGCCCAGATGTCGTGAAACGGTCACGCCCATCATCGGCGTTCGTCGCCAGGTCAGCCATTTGCAACCGGAGAAGATCGCCAGCGCCAGCGACCACATGACAGCCCATCGCGGCCAACTTGTCGGCGCGAACACAAGCACGGCACTCGGCAGCACCAGAAGCGGTCCCCAACCATGCCACCAACGCAATTGCAACCGACGCGAGTGGCCGTCTTCCGAACCGACGACAAATGAGGGCACAGAGAGTGACATGATCCGCTCAAGACGACAGGCTGTTGCTGCGAATGTGATGTTCGCACGACCGCAGGAACTTCGACCGTCATGATGCGTCGTTTATTAACCGACGCGATTGGCGCTCGATCTGGGCCAAATGCAACTTTTCACAGCACGTCGTTCCGGCGGGCAGACGAAATCAGTCAGAACTTCTCGAAATCTTTCGTCGCTCAACTCAACTCGACCAACTGTAATTGCTCGTCCTGAATCTGTTTGGCCTGTTCGTCGTCCACATAGTCGCTGTGACAATTGGCTTTGGACTCTTCGGCTCCGACGGCCTGCTTGGTCTTGTTGGCGAGCTTGTGGATCTCGTCCGGGCTGAGCACGCCGCGTTTTTCGAGAACGGCGAGTTGTTCGGCCGAGAGGGCGGCGGTCTTCTTGGCCTTCTCCCAGGCGAATTCTTCCGACTTTCCGGACGCGAACTCGACGATCTCTTTCGAGATGCGGACGCTGCACCAGTCGTGGCCGCACATCGCGCAGAAGTCGGTGTCGACGTCGAGGTCTTCGTCGTGCAATGCGCGAGCGAACTCGGAATCGAAGCTCAACTCGAAATGCTTGTCCCAGTTCAAGGCCGCGCGGGCTTTGGTCAGTTCGTCGTCGCGGTCGCGGGTGCCGGGGATGCCCAGGGCGACGTCGGCGGCGTGAGCGGCGATTTTGTAGGCGATGCAGCCTTGCTTCACGTCGTCCTTCTTCGGCAGGCCGAGATGCTCCTTCGGCGTGACGTAGCACAACATGCTCGCGCCGTGATAGCCGGCGGCGGTCGCTCCGATGCAACTGGTGATGTGGTCGTAGCCGGGGAAGATGTCCGTCACCAGCGGGCCGAGCACATAAAACGGCGCACCGTGGCAAAGCTGTCGTTGCAGCTTCATGTTGAACTCAATCTGATCGAACGGTACATGCCCCGGCCCTTCGATCATGACTTGCACACCCTTCCGCCACGCTCGTTCGGTCAGTTCGCCCAGCGTGCAGAGTTCGGCCAGTTGTGCTTGATCGGTCGCATCGGCGAGCCCACCCGGTCGCAAGCCGTCGCCGATCGAGAAGCTGACGTCGTACTCGCGCATGATGTCGCAGATTTGTTCCCACAGAACGTACATCGGGTTCTGCTTCTTATTGAGGATCATCCACTTCGCCAGCAGCGAGCCGCCGCGACTGACGATGCCGATCAGCCGGTCCTTCACGAATTGCAGATGCTCCATCAGCACGCCCGCGTGAATCGTGAAGTAATCGACACCTTGCTTGGCCTGATGCCGCAGCATCTGCAAGATCGAAGCCTCGTCGAGGTCTTCCAGCCGTCGCGCGATGATCATCGAATAAATCGGCACAGTCCCGATCGGCACGGTGCTGTTCTGGATGATCGCTTGGCGGCACTCGTCGATGTTGCCGCCGGTCGAGAGGTCCATGACCGTGTCGGCCCCCCACTTCTCGGCCCACTGCAACTTCACGACTTCTTCGTCCGTCCCCGATGAGACCGGCGACGCACCCATGTTGGCGTTGATCTTCGTCTTGCCCGCTCTGCCGATGCACATCGGGTCGAGCTTGTAACCCAGATGCACTCGGTTCGCCGGAATGATCATGCGGCCGGCGGCGACCTCGTCGCGAACCTGCTCGGCCGTCAGATGCGGTTCGCGCTCGGCGACACGCTGCATCTCGATCGTGACGATTCCGAGTCGCGCCGATTCCAACTGCGTCACCGACTGGAATCCCGCCGGAGCTTCCCACGCGGCGGCCTGTTCGTAGTCTTTTTCATAGCCCGCTTTCAGCTTCCAATCCAGCGGCATGAAGTCCCAGGCGGTCTTCTCCGACGGAGCCGGCATGCCTGGAGTGTCCGGCGAGGCGAATGTCCAGCGGCCGGCGCGTCCCGTGGCAATCTTCGGCAACAGCGAAAAACTCCCCGGCGAAGTCCCCTGAGCCTGCGAAGATGGATTCTTCCCCAGCGGTGGCAGCGAATAGGTTCGATCGGTGACGTTATGATTGGACGTAATCATGGCGAAGCATCCTTGGCCGGAAATAAGTTGGCGCGATTGAGATGGCGTCCATCTTAGTCGCGTGCGAAAACGCGAGGAAGCGTACGGGCTGCCTGGGATCAGATCTCAACTGCTGGATTCTGGAACCGCAAGTCCCTTGTGAAAGTTGGGACTGCCAACGACTCCGGCCCCAAAACTCAGCATTTCCGTCCGTTGCAAATCCTGGCAGAGACGTTAAAAATTCGCCCCTTTCAAACTTGTATCGCCGGACCTCGTTTCTGCTGAAGAGCATGGGAGTTTCGACTTGGCTCAGAACCTTTACGAAGGCATGTTTCTCCTGGACAGCGGCAAGTATGCCGCTGGCCCAGAGAACACGACCAATCATGTGCTGGAAATCCTGCAAAAGTCGGGAGCAGCGATCGTTGCTCATCGTCCGTGGGCCGATGGCAAGCTGGCGTATCCCGTGAAAGGCCACAAAAAGGGCCTGCATTTGTTGACCTACTTCACGATGCCGGCGAGCGGCCTCACCGAAGTCACTCGGCAAGTGCATCTCAGCGAAAGCATCTTGCGGCACATGGTGTTGAAACACCCGAAGGTTCTTTTCGACGCGATGGTCAATGCCCTCAGCGGAAAGGAAGGGACGTTCCGGCACGTCGAGAACGTGGACGAAGCTCCGCGTCCGGTTCGCCGCGGACGTGACGAAGAGATTTCGGCCGAAGTGGTGGATGCCTTGGAGCGAGTCGACGAGTAACAGTGATCGCCCGTCTATTCTTCGGGTCTGGCGCTGCTGTCCAAGTTGGTAAGTGGAGGGCCGATCATGGCCAGTTTCAACAAAGTCATTCTGGTCGGAAATCTGACTCGCGATCCACAGGTGCGTTACACGCCCAGCGGCATGGCGGTCGCCGACGTCGGTTTAGCTGTCAATCACACTTGGTTCGACAAGCAAGCCAATCAAAGAAAAGAAGAAGTGACGTTCGTGGACGTCACACTTTGGGGACGCACCGCAGAAATCGCTGGCGAATACTTGGCCAAGGGCCGACAAGTTCTGATTGAAGGCCGCCTGAAACTCGACCAATGGGATGACAAAGCGACCGGACAAAAACGGAGCCGCCTGACTGTCGTGGGTGAGAACATGACGATGCTCGGCAGCCGTCAAGAGGGCGGAGGAGGTGGTCGCGGGACCAGTCCGCCATCCCAAACGGGCGAGGGAAATCCTGGCGAAAACTATGACAACCAAGAGATCCGTGAACCACCTGGAGGTTTCGAACCATCCTCGGCTCCTACCGGCGGCGATGTGCCGTTCTAGTTGTTGATCCGATTTCGATACGCGAGAGATTTCAGAGAGACTGAAAAGAATGCCAAACAAACGACATCAACACGCGGAAGTGAGCACTGGACATCGCTCAGTGATCGAATTGCTGCTCACGGAAGAAGTTTCTTCGCTGGGCAAGCAAGGCGAGATCGTTCGAGTTCGTCCCGGCTATGCCCGCAACTACCTGTTGCCGTACGGACTCGCAACCGTTGCCACAGATGCGAACAAGCGTCGTGTCGAGAAGCACCGGGTCGCCCAAGCGGCGGTTCGAGCCGACAAGGTCAAGTCGCTGCAAGAGTTGGCCAACGCGGTCAACAAGTACAGCGTGACGCTCGAAGCCAACGCGACTCCTGAAGGGCATTTGTACGGCTCAATCCTGGCCATCGACATTAGCAAGGCGCTCAAGGCTGCCAGCTACGCAGTCGAATCGGACCACGTTCGACTCGATGGTCCGATCAAGGAACTGGGGATGTACACGGTCAAACTGCACTTCGCTTCGGAAATCGAGACTGAAGTCAAAGTATGGGTCGTCCCGTCCGCCGCTGCGGCTGCGAAGGCTTAATGAAGATTTGATCCGCGACGGCGGATGTGATTTGAAGTTTAAGACACAGCGGGGAGCAAGACTCTCCGCTGTTGTGCTTTGTGGCCCCGATTGTTTTCCGGAGAGGGGGACTGCGATGGCTGCCGCGAATGACGCTCGTGGCTTTCAGGGCAAGCTGCCGCCGCAGAATCTCGAAGCCGAGATGGGCGTGCTGGGCAGCATCCTGTTGATGCACGAGGCCATCGATGAAGTCGGTGACGTGCTGCGCCCCGACCACTTTTATGCCGACCGCCACCAAAAGATTTTCGGCGCGGTCCTCGGTCTGTACGAGAACGGCAAACGTGGCATCGACGCGGTCACGCTGGCCGAGGAACTTGACCGCCGCAATCAACTGGACGAAATCGGTGGCGTCGAATACCTCAGCAAGATTCTCGAAGCGGTCCCCAATGCCGCGCACGCGAAGTACTACGCGAAGATCGTCCGCGACCGGTGGATTCAGCGCAGCCTCGCCTACGCCTGCACCGAGATCCTCGAAGAGTGCTACACGGGGACACGCGAGACGGAAGACATTCTCGAAACCGCCGAACAACAGGTCTTCCGCATCCTCGAGCAGCAGGAAAAGGCGGACCATCTCACCATCAAGGACATCCTGGATGACGCCTTTCAGCGAATCGAAGCTCGCAAAGGACTTGGCGGAGGGATTGCGGGTCTGACTTCTGGATTCATTGATCTCGATGCACAGCTGAATGGCTTTCAGGGATCAGAGCTCATCATCCTCGCGGCGCGGCCCAGCATGGGAAAAACCGCTTTGGTCTGCAATATCGCCGAGGCCGTCGCTGACTCAAACAAGGGTTGCCTCATTTTTAGTTTGGAAATGTCCAAGCTGGAATTGGCGGAGCGGCTGCTGTGCATTCGGGCCAAGGTGAATGGCCACGAACTGCGTGCTGGCACTCTGGATGACGTGGCCTACGAAGCCCTGATCAATGCCTCGTCGGAACTCAGCGTAATGCCCATGTTTCTGGATGATCAACCTGGCCGGACGATGGGACAAATCAGCGCTGTTTCTCGTCGCGTGCAGCGGCGATTCGGACTCAGCATCATCATCATCGACTACCTCCAACTGATTGAACCCGAAGACCGAATGGCCCCGCGCGAACAACAGATCGCGCAAATCACTCGGCGTTTGAAGGCCCTTTCGAAAGAGCTCAACGTTCCTGTGATTGCTCTCGCACAGCTCAACCGCGGTGTTGAACTGCGAGAAGACAAACGGCCGCGATTGGCCGATTTGCGTGAAAGCGGCGCGATCGAACAGGACGCCGACGTCGTGATGTTTCTGCACCGCCCGGCCGCCTACGACCCTGAGGACCGACCCGGCGAGGCCGATCTCATCGTGGCGAAAAACCGCAACGGCCCAATCGGGTCCGTGACGTTGTCGTGGCTCAGCGAGTCGATGCGATTTGGAAACCTCGCCCGCATCAGTGAACCCGCCGGCGGATTTTTCCCTCGCGGTGGCGGAAGACTCGATCGCTAATCACGACGAACGCAAGCTGCGTCGTTTTTTGAGCGTCAGTTACACACTTTCGACAGGTTATGCACAGCGACAACTCGGGTTGAAAATAATTCAAAAAAACGGATCGACACAACTCGCGAGGATTTCACCATCTTTCGCGAAATCAGCACTGCGAGCCTCGTGCGAACACCACCTTTTCGTTTGACACTCTGCTTCGCGTGGATAGCATCCGTCCCTCTGAGTGAGTGACGGCCGAAACGTCGTGGTGCCAACAGCGAACGCCGGCCATTTCAATTCTGACTGTCTTCCGAACAGACTGCGCGAAAGCCGCCCGACCATCCCATACCACGGCAACGGAGTGCCTGTCCGCTCTGCTTGGGGAGTGTTGATGGATCAAATTGCGGTCGCGGTGCGTGCAGAGGGGTTGCAAGATGCTGCCCACCGATTTGGTGATCGTCGCGCCAGCGTTGTGGAACGACCCGGCAAGGTCGCTCGACAACCCGGCAATGCGGGCTGGAGCAGGGGTGGCTCCGACCGCTGACGGAACGGATTCCGACCCCCAATTCGCCAACCAGCACGCAGCGCTCGAAACGCTGCTGCGAACCACCATCGGTTCTCAAAGCCATCAGCTTTGGTTCCGCGGCAAGACCGCGCTGACGATCCGCCACGATGAATTGGTCGTGCGAGTCGCCAGTCCGTTTTTGTCGACTTGGTTGCAGCGGCAGTTTCGTGACCCGCTCAATTCGATTGCCACGAGCGTGCTCGGCCCCGCCGCGCGTGTGCGTTTCGAAATCGATGGATCGCTCGCAATTCCCTCGACTTCCGACGCTGACAACGTAGCCGCCTCGCTCCCGCGAAGCGGAGTTAAAACCAACGAGCCGCAACTTCCAGCAAACATCATTCTGTCCTCAGTTGCTCCGGCTCGCGGGAGCGAGGCGGTTACGTTCGCAAAAACGGACGTTGCTCAAAAAACTGCGACGAGTTCAGCACGGCGGTTCTCGCATCTCGCGGACTTCGTCGCGGGATCGTGCAATCAACTCGCGTTCACAGCGGCTCGGCAGGTCAGCGAAGCTCCCGGCGAGCGGCTTAATCCGCTGTATCTATTCGGTGGTGTCGGGCTGGGAAAGACGCATCTTCTCGAAGGGATCTACTGCGAATTGCGACGGCGCTTTCCGAGTTGGAACATCGTCTTCCTGACCTCGGAGCAGTTCGCAAATTACTTCACACAAGCGTTGCGCTCACACACGCTGCCCAGCTTTCGGCAACGTTTTCGTGGCGTCGATGTGTTGCTGGTCGACGACGTCGATTTCCTCGACGGCAAGCGAGTCATCCAGGAAGAGTTTCTGCATACGGTCAAGACGCTCGAGAGTCTTGGCAAGCAATTGATCGTCACGGCGGATCGACATCCGCGATTGTTGTCGCAGACCAGTGAAGAACTCTCGACTCGGTTCGTGTCCGGTTTGGTGTGTCGGCTAGAAACTCCCGACCTCGACACGCGAACGCGAATCGTGCAGCACAAACTGGCGCGTCGCCAATTGGAACTGACACCCGATGCGGTCGCCTTGATCGCGCAATGGTTCTGTAGCAATGTGCGTGAATTGGAAGGGGCGTTGAATTGCCTGGAAGCCCACTTCGCGATGAATCAGCAACGCCTGACGGGGCCGAGTGCTCGCCAGATCCTCGCTGACTTGCAGCGTGACTGCATCCGCATCGTGCGACTGGCCGACGTCGAGCGAGCCGTCTGTGATTTGTTCCGCATGATCCCCGACGAATTGCGTTCTAGCAGCCGGGCTCGAAATGTTTCTCAGCCACGTATGCTGGCGATGTTTCTGGCTCGCAAGCTGACACAAGCAGCGTACAGCGAGATCGGCGAGTTTTTCGGCGGCCGGAATCACAGCACGGTGATCTCCGCCGAGCGGCAAGTTCAAGAGTGGCTGACAGTCGATACGTCCTTCATGATCGCGGCTCGGCAATGGTCTGCCGGAGAGCTGCTACAAACTTTAGAGCAGCAGTTGCTAGCGAGTTGAAAGACGCCGCCACACCAGCACGACGCGCAAGCGAGTGGTTCCTCTCGAGCAACCACTCGCTTGCGCGTCGTGCTGGTGTCGCAAACACCATGCACTACGAGATGTAGCCGCTCGATTTGAGGTACTCGATCACCTCGTTGGACAGTTCGTCGATGCCTTTGCTGTCCGAGTCGAGCACGAGTTCCGCCTTCTCCGGAGCCTCATACGGGTCGTCGATACCGGTGAAGCCTTTCAGTTCGCCGGCACGGGCCTTTTTGTAGAGTCCCTTCGGATCGCGAGCTTCGCACGTTGCCAAGGAAGCGTTGACGTAGATTTCGACGAAGCCTCCAGCTCCCATAATTCCTCGGACTTTGTCGCGGTCGGCGCGGTACGGCGAGATAAATGCAGTTGCGGTGACGACACCGGCGTCCGCAAACAGCTTGGCGACCTCGCCAATGCGGCGGATATTCTCAGCACGGTCTTCCGCGGAGAAACCCAGCCCGAACCGTTTGGCGGTCGGCTCTTCATAGCCCTGCTTCTCCTTCAACTGCTTTGGATCTTTGTTGAGTCCGAAGCGAATATTGTCGCCGTCGAGCACGAACGAATGCACGCCTACGCCGTGCAGCTTGGCATCCACCGCGTTGGCAATCGTGCTCTTGCCGCACGCGCTCAGGCCGGTGAACCACAGAATGCAGCCCTTATGCCCCATCAATTTCCAACGCTCTTCGCGCGTCACCAAGTGGTCATGCCAAGTGATGTTCGCTCCCGTTTGTTCGGCCATTTCTAATTGCTCCTGTCTGATTTTGAGGCTGTGTTTTTCTAACTTGAAAAGAGGGGCGGGATAGTAGAAGAAGGCTCAGCGAGTGGGAAGCGAAACTCGCGAGTCTCCGTCGCAGCCGCTACAACGTCGCGATGCCGTATGTGCTATTTCTGCTGATCTGTGTCATCTGGAGCGGCAGCTTTTTGATGATGAAAAAAGCGTCTCTGGTTTTCTCGCCAATCAGTGTCGGAGCCTGGCGCGTTGCAGGCGGAGCAGCGATACTGATGGTCCTCTGGCTGATTCGACGTCAGCCGGTTGGTTGGCGGCGGCGTGACTTTTGGTCTTTGGCATTCATCGTCGCTGCTGGCTACACATGGCCTTACTGCGTGCAGCCGTGGCTGATCGCTCAGCACGGCAGTGCGTTCATCGGCATGACGGTCAGCTTCACGCCGCTGTTCACGATGATGGCTTCGGTGCCGCTGTTGGGAATCGTGCCGCACCCTCGGCAAGCGATCGGAGTGTTCGGAGCGCTGGTTGGCATGGGATTGCTGATGGGCGAAGGGTTTTCGAGACAGATTCCTGCCACTCATTTGCTGCTGGCCGCATCGGTTTCCTTGGGGTACGCGCTGGTCAACGTCTGGGTCCGACGCGGGCTGACTCACGTTCCGCCGTTGATGATGTCACTTGTGTCACTCGCATTCGCCAGTGTGATCTTACACACCCTTTCGTTCTGGTCGCTGGCACCGACGCCGACGAACCCCGACGCTTTCTGGCCGGCAGTGATTTCGCTGCTGATTCTTGGAGTTGCCGGCACGGGCTTGGCGATGTTTTGGTTCAATAAGCTGATTCACGATCGCGGCCCGCTGTTCGCCGGGATGGTGACAAACCTCGTACCGGTCGGAGCGGTGATCTGGGGCTGGCTCGATGGTGAGCAAGTCACGACTCGCCAAATCGCTGCGCTGGTGATCATCTTGCCGATGGTCGCGCTTGTGCAGTTCGGAGCTCCGCATTCGCCGATCCCACCGATCGAAGAGTCACCCGTCAGCACTTAGGCGGACGGCAATAGATCAGTTACGAACCGCGTCCGGGTTGAGGTTGGGCAATGTGCGGTTCACCCTCAACCCTGACATTTCGGGTAACTTAATCAGACTATGCACCGTCGCCGGGTGTTTCGTGAGAATTGAGTCGGCACCGCAATCTGAATGCTCACGAACCCAAAATGGGCAGTCGAAATTAGGAGGAGCTTTCGTGAGCGAGCGGGAGTGTGCTTGTCTTCGCCGGAGCGCGCGTCAGAGTTCATGGAAAATCGGCGGGGCAAATCATGTTTCTGCGTCGCGGCTGGCCTGAGAATCTGTGCCGCAGTTGGCTTGTGCCGCCGAATCGGCGACGACCGTTGAGTCTTGCCTCGATCGCCGCCGAGGTCTTGGAACAGCGGTCACTGTTGGCGGCAACTCTTTTTGAGAGC
>CAMDRI010000168.1 GCA_945906725.1 Candidatus Kuenenia stuttgartensis
TTGTCTTGATACGCGATCTTCGGAGTGCGGCCGAACTCGCCGCAGAACAGGAACAGCACATGGTCGCTCAGCCCGCGAGCGTGCAGGTCTTCGATCAACGCCGACACCGACTGATCGAACGACGGCAGCTTCTCGCGGTAGGCGTTGAAAATGTGCGAGTTGACCGAATGGTCATCGAAATTGCTGGTGACTCCGGTTTCCGGTCGCAGCCGATATTCCGCCTGGCACTGCACGAAGCGGACGCCCGACTCCACGAGCCGGCGGCACGTCAACAAGCTCTTGCCGAAGTGCGTGTGCCCGTAACGCTGGCGTGTGTGTTCCTATTCGCGCGACAGATCAAACGCCTCGCGAGTGCGACTGCTGGCGAGCATCTCGATGGCACGACGCTGCAAGCCGTCGAGCGTCGGCAATGTCCCGTGCTGGTCGAGCATGCGCGGCAGCGAGTCCAGCGACTTCAACAACCCACGCCGACGGCTGAGTGCCAGCACGCCCTCGGACGACATCGACAGGCTGTCGGCCAAGTCGCCCGCACGATGGATCGGGATCGGGTCGTACTCGTTGTCGCCAGTGGACGAACGCGGATTCGGACTGGGCATGTACGGGGCATACGCCGGTCCCAGATACGCCGGCCCGCCGCCGTAGAATTTCGTGTTGGCCATGAACAGCGGAATGTCGCGAGCCTGCGTCTCCAATTGCTTCGCGATGATCGAGCCGATTTCCGGGAACTCCGAGTGGTTCAGGTTCGCGGCTTTGGACGGATAGCCGGTGAGAAACCGATTGGTCCCGCCGGAGTGCTCGGCCCGTTCGTGATGCAAGCTGCGGACGATCGCGAACTTGTCCGCCATCGTCGCCAGCGTCGGCAACAATTCGGTGATCTCGACCCCCGGCACATTGGTCCGAATCGGCAAGAACTCGCCGCGATACTCGGCCGGCGCATGCGGCTTCAAATCGAACAAGTCGAGATGACTCGGCCCGCCGTTGGCCCAGAACAGGATGACCGAGAAATCCTTGGAGACCGTTCGCTGGCCGCCGTCGTATTCCGCTGCCGCCAGCAACCGCGCGAGATTCAGATTCTGCCCCGTTGCCAGAGCACCGAGACTCAAGCCACCGACTTGCAGCCAAGTGCGACGCCCAATTGGTCCCGAGCAATATGCTTGTTGGGCCATCATTCGCTCCAGCTCAAAACTCGCATTTCGGCGACCATGCTAACCCGGCTCGCAGAAATTAGCTGCGCGTTGAGATGTAGCTTTTATCGCAGACGGATTTGATCAGGTCGGTGTTGAGGCAGTGTTGTCACCAAGAGCGTGAGGCGACGTCGAAGAGGTCGTCGTAGTTCTCGTAGGACCGCTCTAACAGCTTGTAGTGACCTTTGGGAAGCGGCTCGTCGCCATTCGTGGCGGCCGGACAAAAAGCAATTAGCAGCACGGCTACAGCCAACGCAGGAGCTAACCGTCGGGTGCCGTAGAGATTTCCTATTTTGTTCATAGTGGAACTAATCGTCACGCAGTTTAATGGAAAAAGGATAGGCCATTCAACGCTTTTAATTCCTAGGTCATTTACCTTCCGCCGCCCACTTCTTCATGAGCGCGATGTTCTTTTCGACGACTGGGTTGCCCCGGCCGAGACTGATAGGAAACTTGATTTCAGTCTGCCAGGGAGACTGGCTAGCTCAAGGGATTCCAGGAATAGAAGCACTCTGCGGCCGTTTCTGGTGGCGGGGAGACAAACGGGGGCCTGCCGGAGTGCAACATGCCCCTCGATGCACGCAAAATACGGGGCGATCCCAAATCCAGGGCGCAGCGTCCCCTGCTGACGTGCGTATTGGATGCGTTAGAAGTTCGCCAGGAACGTGTCGATAGCGACGCAAGTCAATTCCTGCGACGGGTCGGCCGGGTCCGCAGATTCAAGCGTACTGTCGGAAAAAGCGGCGAAATCTCAATCACGATGGCTTGCGCAAATCATGTGCCGAACAGTGTTGCCTGCGCTCCATTTCTTTTCCGAGTCAGTTCAATTCGCAGAGGCTAAGGAATGAATGCAAAAACGGTAGCCTTCGCGGGACGCTGCTCGGTTGAGCGAATTCCCGGGGGAGACTTTGCTAAGTCAGTCGCTGAAGAATCATCGTTTCGATCCAAAAGGCAAAGACAAAGACCAAGTCCGACCATCGGAGGGACAGGTGGACACTACAAAACGCTACACGAATCCGATGTCGCACTCGCGGAATGTTGTGCGACGCTGGTCACGATGCGGTCAACCGAACTCCCAACAAACGCCACAAACGACTTCCATCGAATCCGCCGCCGCAAATGACTTTTCGACGGACGGCATTTAGAGTCCACACGGACTTGAATACGAGCGTTTGCTTTGCTGGCCGCTCTGAGGCAGAGCCTCGATAAATTCTTGCCGGCGACTTCGTGCATTTGGCATTCAGGAGAGACAACGATGAAACAACTGCTGGCATCGACACTACTGTTCGTCATGTCGAGCGCGACTTTCGCTGACGACAACTGGCCGCGCTTTCGCGGGCCGAATGCCGATGGCGTGGCGAAGAGCGATTCACGATTGCCGGAGAGTTGGAGCACCACCAAAAACGTCCAGTGGGTGGCAGAAGTTCCTGGTTGGGGCTGGGCGTCTCCCGTCGTGTCTGGGGACAAAGTATTTGTTTCGACAGTCATCGGAGACATGGAAAACGAACAGCCAAAAAAGGGGTTGTATCTCGGGCAAGGAGTTCGGACTCCGGCCAAAGGGGTACATCACTGGCTGGTGCTTTGCTTTGACTTGAATTCCGGCAAAGAACTCTGGAGGCAAGAGGCTCACACGGGCGAACCGCAGATCCCGCGACATCCCAAGAGCACCTACGCCGCCGAGACTCCGACCACCGATGGACAGCGGCTGTACGTTTTGTTCGGCGACGTTGGCTTGTTCTGCTACGACCTCAACGGCAAACCGCTTTGGTCGCATAAGATCGAGCCGAAAAAAACATTCTTCGATTACGGAGCGGCCGCTTCGCCGATCGTGCATGACGGCCAGGTGTTGATGATCTATGACAACCAGGAGTCGTCGTATCTGGCGTCGTTCGATGCCACGACCGGCCAGCAGCGCTGGCGGACCGAACGCGATGAAAAGAGCACCTGGGCGACTCCGTTCCTGTGGAAGAACGAGCAACGAACCGAGATCGTCACCTGCGGCAAGCGCAAGAACCGGTCCTACGATTTGGACGGAAAACTGCTGTGGGAGTTCGACGGACGGATGTCGAACCTCGTTATCCCGTCGCCGTTCGCCGCGCACGGAATGCTGTACCTCACGTCGGGCTACTTCGCCGATCCGCATCGCCCGGTGTTCGCCATCAAACCGGGAGCATCCGGTGACATCACGCTGGCGAAGGATGCAACGTCCAACGAATTCATCGCGTGGTATCAGCCACTGGCCGGGCCGTACAACACGTCTCCGATCGTGGTCGGCGACCACTACTACACGCTGCTGGATCGCGGCTTTTTCACCTGCCATGACGCCCGCACCGGACAGCAGATTTACGACCGTCAGCGATTCCCTCAGGGAGCGTCGTTCACCGCCTCACCGTGGGCGTACAACGGCAAACTGTTTTGTCTCAGCGAAGATGGCGAGACCTTCGTGATCGAACCGGGTTCGGAATTCCAGGTCCGACACACAAACGCGCTGAACGAACTCTGTCTGGCGACACCCGCCGTCTCAAAAGGCAAGCTGCTGATCCGGACCGCCTCGAAGCTGTATTGCTTGACCAACAAAAGTGAGCAATGACACCCATTTCATCTTTCTGTGCCCTCTGCGTGTTACAAAGACTTAGACCAATGAGTTGCGAGGATTGACATGCTGCGTCGAACGCTGCTGACGGTCAGTGCGATTCTGATTCTGACATTCCCCCGAATCATTCCAGCTGGAGAACTGCCGGTCGCGAAGCCGGAAGACGTTGGTCTTTCCTCCGAGAAGTTGGCGCTGGTTGCGCCCGCGATGCGGAAGTTTGTCGATGATCGGAAGGTCGCGGGAGCAATCACGATTGTTGCTCGACGCGGCAAGGTCGTGCTGTTCGAGACGGTCGGCCAGCAGAACATCGCGGCCGAAAAGCCGATGGCTCGCGACACGTTGTTCCGCATCTATTCGATGTCGAAACCGATCACGAGCGTTGCGGTGATGCTGCTCGCACAGGACGGAAAACTCTCGCTGGATGATCCGATCGCCAAGCACTTGCCGGAATTCGCCGACGTCAAAGTGTTCGCCAGCGTGAAGGATGGAGAGTTGCAACATGAGTCGGCTCAGCGTCCGCCGACGATTCGGGATCTGCTGCGGCATACGTCGGGGCTGACTTACGGCTTGTTCGGCAATACGGAAGTCGATCAGCGTTACCGCGCGGCCGATGTGCTCCGTCCCGAAAGTTCGCTGGCGGAGATGACCAAGAAACTCGGCGCGATGCCGCTGCTGCATCAGCCGGGGACGCGCTTTCAATACAGCGTGTCGACCGACGTGCTGGGGCGCGTGATCGAGGTCGCGTCGAGGCGGGACTTCGACGACTTTCTGCGCGAACGAGTTTTTGAGCCGCTCGACATGCGCGACACCAGCTTCTTCGTGACCAAAGATAAGCTCGAGCGCTTCGCCGCCAACTACGGGTCGAACCTAGTCGGCGGGTTGCGCGTCGTCGATGCTCCGGCGACCAGCCCGTACCGGCGCGATCCGGGATTGCACTCTGGCGGCGGAGGCCTGGTCTCCACCGCGCGGGACTACATCCGCTTCTGTCAGATGCTGCTCAATCAGGGAGAACTCGACGGCCGGCGGTTGTTGCGAGCGGAATCGGTCGCGGCCATGACGAAGAATCAACTCCCCGACGGAGCCTATCCGCTGGACATGAATGGCAAGCGGCCGGGCGTCGGTTTCGGGCTGGGCTTCTCGGTGGTCGTCGAGCAGACTCCGTTCAGTCGGCAAGCCCGCGTCGGCGAGTTCGGTTGGGGCGGCGCGGCGAGCACTCACTTTTGGGTCTCGCCGAACGATGAACTGGCGGTTGTCGTGCTGACGCAGTTGATGCCGTTCAGCGGCCAGATGGAAGCGGCCGTGAAACCGCTGGTTTACGCTGCGATTCTCGAAGATCGCGGCAACCAACGCTGACGTTCGCGGGTATTGACGTCGATTTCACTGTATCCACTAAATCTGCCGCAGAGCGATCGCTCACGGTTGATCGTATGTTCTCCGAGTCACTCAAAGGAAATCAGGATGATGAAGACGGTAATCACTTGGATGTGTGGTGGGCTCGTGCTGCTGGCCTGCGGGTGGGTCGTGGGGATCGGTTCGGCGGAGGATGCGCGGCCGAAGGCTTTGCCGGCGAAGGAAGCCAAGTCGCAACCGGTTGGCGGTGACAGTCTGCTCGGACGCCGCGTTCCGGATTTTGTGCTGCCGGACCACACGGGAAAACAGGTGGCACTGTCGGACTTTCACGAGGCGAAGCTCGTGGTCGTCGTCTTTTTGGGAACGTCGTGCCCGATCGGAAACGCCTACGTTCCGGAATTGAATGAACTCCAGAAGCGTTATCAAGACCAGCAGGTGCAGGTCATCGGCATCAATTCCAATCTGTCCGAATCAGCGGAGTCGATCGCCAAGCACGTTCAGGAATTCCAGATCTCCTTTCCAGTGCTGGTCGATCACGAGCAATTGGCGGCGGACTTGATCGGAACGCGGCGCATGGCTCAGAGCTTCGTGCTCGATGGCCGCCGCCGCATTCGCTACCACGGTCGGATCGACGATCGAGTGGGCTACGATTTCCGGCGAGAGAAGGCACGGCGATCGGATCTGGAGGAAGCGATCAAGGAGTTGCTGGTCGACAAACCGGTGTCAGTCGCGGCAACGGAAACGGAAGGCTGTCTCATCACCCGCAGCGCGAGCCTCAATAAAGGCGGCGAGATCACCTACGCCAAGCATGTCGCCAAGATCTTTCATCAGCGTTGTGCGGAATGTCATCATCGGGGCACCGCCGCTCCGTTTTCGTTGCTGAGCTACGACGACGCTCGAAGCCGGGCCGAGATGATCAAAGAGGTCGTCGTTCAGCGACGCATGCCGCCCTGGAACGCCGATCCGCGCTACGGCCACTTCAGCAATGACCTGCGGATGACGAAACGGAAATCGACACGCTGGTCGCCTGGATCGACGGCGGAACTCCGGCGGGAGACAACCGCGATCTTCCTCCTCCGCCGCACTTCGAGTCCGGCTGGACGATCGGCAAGCCGGACCTCGTCTTCAAGATGCCTCGCGAATACACCGTTCCGGCGAGCGGCACGGTCGAGTACCAATACTTCATCACGCCGACAAACTTCGAGCAAGACATGTGGGTTCAAGCCTCGGAAGCGCGGCCGGGCAATTGGTCCGTCGTACATCACATCATCGCGTTCATTCGCGAGAAGGGCTCCACGCAGACTCGCCTGTTGCCGTCCGTCGCTGGATTCGCACCGGGCGAGGAGCCGACCATCTTTCCTGTGGGCGTCGGCTTCAAAGTCCCCGCCGGCGCGGAGATCGTGTGGCAAGTCCACTACACACCGACCGGCAAAGTGGAAACGGACTGCTCGGAAGTCGGACTGATCTTCTGCAAAGAGACTCCGTCACGTCCGATCCGAGGCGGCGGTGCCATCAACTTTCGATTCAACATTTCGCCGGGGGACGGCAATCATCGCGTCGTGTCGAGCACGCGGTTCGCGAAAGACGTCGAACTCCTGACGCTGATGCCGCACATGCACCTGCGCGGAAAAGATTTTCGCTTCACGGCCAACTACCCAGACGGCACGTCCGAGATCCTGCTCAACGTTCCCAATTACGACTTCAATTGGCAGCATCGCTACCGCTTCGCTAAACCGCTTCGAATCCCGCAAGGAACGACGATCGAATGCGTCGCGCACTTCGACAACTCCCCAGACAACCCGGCGTGCCCCGACCCCACGAAAACCGTCCGCTGGGGCGACCAAACTTGGGAAGAAATGATGATCGGTTTTTACACTTCTGTTGACGCGGAGAAACCCAAGACTCGCCGAAAATAAAAGGCCGTGCCCAATACAAGTAGAGCCGAGAAGTGGCGCGGCGTTGTTCCGATTCCACTTCCCGCTCGTCGAACCGGACGTGCGGGTCTCCCGCATCCGACTCTCCGACGAGATTGCCAATCTGGACCAACTCGTTTTATCACTGCAATTTTGTTAGACAGTAAAAAATTGTCGTTTGCCGAGTTGTACGAGCGGAGTTCACCTGTCCTTTCGGGACAGTTCACAACAATGTTAATTTGAGTGATTTCATAGTAACGCAAAATGCTCAGGACTGTGGTATGGCTGACGAAGTTCACAACGATGCCGGCGCGGTACCAAGTAAGGTGCCTGCGGACTTCTCGATCAGTCGTTATCGAGTTGATTTGACGGCTCGCAATGTGGCTGGCGAAAAGGTCGTTTGTACTGACTTCGAAGACGTATTCGGTGGTATCGCACGCGGCTTTAAGCTGCTTGAAGACTGTCCCGTCAATGACGCTTACGACTCGTCTGCAACATTGATCATGAATCTCGGATTGCTCAGTGGCACCGAAATCATGACTGGACTTCGTACCTATTTTCTCGCCTATTCGCCCCTGAAACGGTCCCTAAGCGGTCGGCCGTCTCCGATGTGGTCAGCGGGCAGCGGTAAGTTTGGCACCAAACTCCGTGGGCTGAACATCGACGAGATGATCTTCACCGGACGTTGCGAAGTTCCGAGCTTATTGCACATCCGCCGCGACAGCGAAGACGGACCACCAATCTTTGACTTAATTGACGCAACTGATTTGGTCGGTCGATATATCAATGATCGCATCCAGGACTTACACGGCCGATTCCCTGACGCATTCTTCGCAGTGATCGGCCCAGCAGGCGAGAACTATCAACGTGTCCGCTACGCAGCGATCGCACTTTCAACCGTTAACCAATTACGCAGCGGAGATGGTAAATCTCGATGGTGTGGTCGCGGTGGCATGGGCGGCGTCATGGGTTCCAAAAACCTCATTGGTGTCATTGCCGATTCGCCTGATCGAACCAGTAAAGTGAAGCCGCCGCCGATCCTGAAGGAACTCAATCTTGAAATCGCGAGGGGAAAAGGCAGCGCTCGCTTCCGCGATAAGGGCAAGAACAACGGAGGCGGAGGCACATGGTCGAACTACTCGGTACTGAACCCGGTACATGCCATGCCCGAGATGAACTTCGTGCCAACAGGCACTGACGCGTCCGTTCCGCTTTACCGAGACAACGTCGAGCAAGGCTCATACGTCGTTAAGGACGAGTCGTGTTTTCGATGCGGGATCAGTTGCCACAAGAACGTGTATGACAAAGCGGAAGATGGCAAGGCTGGAAAGTTTCGAGCCAAGCTCGATTTCGAACCGCTTAACTTGTTGTCTTCGAATCTCGGCATCTTCGACATTGATCAAGCCCTGGACTTAGTTGAACTCGTTGACGAACTGGGCATGGATTCGATCTCTTGCGGAACCACTCTGTCTTACGTCATGGAATACAACCGCCGTCATCCAGAGACTCCAATTGCGGGCGGACTGTCGTATGGTGACTTTGAAAAGACGCTCGACGCAATTGAGAAAATCGGCAATGGTCAGTTGGAGCAAGTCGGCCAGGGCACGCTGCGACTGGCAGAGCAAATGTGCGAAAAAGGCTACGCCATGCAATGCAAGGGGGTCGAGTTCCCCGCTTATCTGCCACAGACAAATCCAGGCTATCCCTGGGCGTTGGCTGGGGGCCACATGTCAATGCGCACTTACTTGCTGTTGCTGCACGAACGCGAAACGGGACTCGACTACTGGGTCGATGCGATCACCAACCGCGGTCTGAGTATTCTGCGCGATGACTTTCTTGGCATCTGTAAATTCAGCGGCATGAGTGATGACCGGATGGTAGATGCCGTTGGAGCAATGACCGGACTCGCCATTGATGTGTCAACGCTGAAGAGGGTGATTCGTCGGACGTTCTTGCGAGGCTATCGACTCGAACGACGTCACGGTTGCACCGACGATGATTATGACATGCCAGCCGAAGTCCACCGTGAGTTTCCTCAAATCGACCTGCCATACTTCAATACTCCCGAGTTCTTTGCAGAACTGAAACAACGCGTGACAACCCGCATTGATGAACTCCTTCTCGCAGAAGGGCTAGCGTGAGGTTCGTATGTGCGTGCTTTTGGAATTGCCGTCCGCACTGGCTCGATACGCTGGCGGAAAAAAGTCACTGACCGTGTCAGGAGACACTGTTCACGCACTGGTTGCGGCACTTTTCCAAGACTATCCCCAACTGCGAATCCGTATGCTCGATAAGAATAATCAACTTTACCCTTATCTCATTCTGATCAAAAACAATTTGCGTCTGAGTCCTCAGGACTTGGGCAACATCCCGTTGAAAGACGGCGACACACTTGAAGTCATGACCCTCGCCGGTGGCGGCTAACCAAGGAGCAACCTGATGAATGCAGCGGAACTGTTCGTGAAGTGTCTGGAAGCCGAAAACGTCGAATACATTTTTGGTGTACCAGGTGAGGAGAATGCACACTTCATGATCGCGCTGGAGGACTCTCCAATCAGATTTGTCCTCGCTCGCCACGAACAAGGTGCCGCCTTCATGGCCGATGTTTATGGCAGGTTGACCGGTCGTGCCGCCGTTTGTCTGGGTACCCTAGGGCCTGGCGCAACAAACCTTACCACTGGAGTGGCTGACGCCAATATGGATCGGGCACCGTTGATCGTCATCACCGGCCAAGCAGACAGCCGTCGTCAGCACAAAGAAAGCCATCAGAACATGGACGTCGTCCAGATGTTTAAGCCCATGACAAAATGGGCGACCCCAATCATTCACCCGGACAACATTCCTGAAGTCGTCCGAAAAGCATTCAAGCTGGCAACAACCGAGAAGCCGGGTGCTTGCCACATCGAACTCGCAGACGACATCGCCAAGTGGCCGGCTAACGGAGTCCCCATTTCTCCCAAGCCATTCCGACGACCGGTGCCGGATGACAAGATCGTTGATCAAGCCATTGAACTAATCCGGACTGCAAAACGTCCCATTATTTTGGCTGGAAACGGTGCCATCCGACGTCGAGCCGCGAAGCAACTACGATCCTTCGCTGAACAAACAGGGATTGGTGTGGCCTGCACTTTTATGGGCAAGGGTTGCGTCTCACGCCAAGTGCCGTACAGCCTGTTTACGATCGGTCTCCAGGCCAAGGACCAGGTTTCGTTTGCCTTCGAAGCCGCTGATCTCGTCATCACACTGGGATACGATCTCGTCGAGTACCATCCCGAAGTTTGGAATAAGGGCGAAGTGAAGAAAATCATTCACATCGACTTCCTGCCCGCTGAGGTGGATGAGCATTATCGCGTCGATGTCGAGATCGTCGGGGACCTCGCACATGCTCTCTGGATGCTGAATGAGCGAGTCAATAAACAACCGCTCCATTTCGATCTCGGGCAACAGAAATCCGTGCGTGAACAGATGCTCGTGGAATTTGCCGAGCACAAGGACGATGACACCGAAGGAACGATTCGCCCGCAGAAAGCCATTTGGGACATCCGACAAGCTCTCGGTCCTAACGATATTCTGTTGAGCGACGTCGGTGCTCACAAGATGTGGGCTGCTCGTTACTACCAGTGTGATGAGCCAAACACATGTCTGATTTCCAATGGATTCTGTTCGATGGGATTTGCACTGCCTGGAGCAATCGCCGCCAAGTTGGTGCATCCTGAACGACGCGTGCTAGCTCTCTGTGGTGACGGCGGGTTTATGATGAACGTGCAGGAGTTCGAAACAGCAAAGCGGCTTGGCACGAACATCGTCGTGATGATTTGGGAAGACCATGCCTATGGCTTGATTGCCTGGAAGCAAAAGAACCAGTTCGGTCGTCACACCGACTTGGCATTTACCAATCCCGATTTCGTGAAGCTGGCGGAGTCATTTGGTTGCAAGGGAATCAGAGTCAACAACTCACGGGACCTCCCGGCCGCTCTCGAAGAGGCCTTCACGTCCGACTCGCCAGTACTTGTCGTGATTCCCATTGATTACCGAGAAAACGCAAAGCTCACCGAGCGATTAGGACAGATGACCTGCCCCATCTAACCGCTTGTTGAAGAACTGATGGCACGGCACAGCCGCAAAAGTAACCCGACGCGTGAGTTTTGAAATTGCGCATTCGCATTTAAAAACGCGTGAGCGAGGGCGGGAGGTCCTGCGAAGCGGGGGGAGACCCCGTACATGACCGCGCCCAACCTTTCTGCCTTTCGTTCTGACTCCAAGCAAAAGTCGAAATGATGAGTAGTTCCCGAATCCGTTACTTTGTGGTAAACGCTTTCACGAACCGCCCATTCAAGGGCAACCCTGCCGCCGTCGTTCCACTTTAAACGTGGGAAGACGACTCTTGGCTTCAATATGTGGTGGACTAGCCCACGTTTTGCGTGCGCGCAACGTAGCGCGTAATGTGACGCGTAAGGAGCGAAGTTCATGTCAAGACGTCGAGTTTTTACGAGGGAGTTCAAGGTCGAGGCCGTGTCGTTGGTGTCTCGGCAAGGATTGAGTTTCGCGG
>CAMDRI010000169.1 GCA_945906725.1 Candidatus Kuenenia stuttgartensis
ACAACGGCCGCCGGCTGAGCAAGGACTATGAATACTGGTCGGAAACCAGCGAAGCCCTGATCCATGTCAGTATGATCGACGTCATGCTCAAACGACTCACCAGCCGCCCACTCACCGAAGCGGCACGCAGACAGCTCGCGGCCTGACCCCAAACTCCTAACTTCCCGCACGCCCTCTAAGGAGACAACCTGGGCGACAGAACCGCTCCGAGCGGACGGGACCGTCGACTATTTGGAGGCAGTCAACCGCCTGTTCAGCAAAGGCGTGACGCCGGAGAACAACGCCTGTGTGCTGCTTTACCAGGCGATGGGGCCGAATCCTGCGGGAGGAAAGGGGCAGCCCGACCTCTTCTTCCGACGGATGGGAGTCGAACCGATCCCGGCGGATGGAAAGTATTTTCAGTCGTTTCATGTTTGGGTCCGCGAGCAGCCGAATCCTCCACAGGACAACAACGTTTTGATCGACATGGAGTCGAAGACCGGCGAGCGTCCGTGGACGAAGGCGGAGTTTCCTCTGATGGCCGAATGGTTCATGCAGAATGAAGACGCTCTGCGAACGGTCGAGTTGGCGACGGAGCGCCCGAAGTATTTCTCGCCGCTGGTCGGCACCGACGCAGTACCCGACGGCGCCTTGATCACCGTGTTGTTGCCGGGCGTCCAGAAGTCGCGCCAACTGGCTCGTACGTTAGCCTCGCGTGCAATGTGGGAACTGGGCGAGGGGAGCCAATTCGATGCGTGGCGCGATCTGATGACGATGCACCGGCTCGGACGGCTGGTTGGACAAGGGCCGACGCTGATCGAGTACCTCGTCGGTGTCGCGATCGAATCCATCGCCATCAGAGGCGAGCTGCTATTACTCTCCGAAACGAAACCGTCGGCAAAGGTAATGGCGATGTACCGCAAACAACTCGACCGCCTGCCGCCACGAGCGTCCGTGGCTGACAAGCTCGACTTTTGTGAGCGGGTCATGTTTCTCGACTGTGCTCAGCGCATGGCTCGTGGTCAGATGAAATGGCAGGAGATCGCCAACGGAGCCGAAGGGGGCGACGGCTCGCTGGTCGAAAAACTGGCCGAGGGAGTGATCATGCAATCCGTCGATTGGGACGTGGTACTCAAGTCCGCCAACAAGTGGTACGACCGGTTGGCGGCGACGCTCCGCAAGCCCGACTACCGCGAGCGCACCGCCGAGGTGAAACAGTTCAACGAAGACGTCAAGAAGCTGGTCGAGAAAAGCCGAGGGCCGCAGGCACTGCTGTCACTGCTCGGAGGCAAGCCGGCCATCAGTCAGACGATGTCCGACGCGTTGATCGCGTTGCTTTTGCCCGCTGTTCAACAGGTGGGTCTGGCGGAAGGGCGTGCCATCCAGCGGATGCGGAACCTGGAACTCGCGTTCGCCCTCGCAGCGTACCGAGCCGAACGTGACTCGTACCCCGATTCGTTGGAGCTGCTCGCTCCGAAATACATTGCTGAGATTCCAAACGACCTCTTCACTGGTCAGCCGCTGAAGTACGCCAAGACAGCCGAGGGCTACCGCTTCTACAGCGTCGGAGACAACGAGCAGGACGAAGAGGGTCGCAGCTTCGATGATAACCCGCGCGGGGATGACCTCGTCGTGCGAATGCCAGTGCCGGCAGGAAAAGAAGCCAAGTAGCCACACTCGCCAGAGTGTGGGCCGGACATCAAGCAGCCCACGTTCTGGCGAACGTGGCTACGAGGGTCAGGCCAGCATTTCGGTGACGACGTGGCTCCCTTCGGGGAGCATCGGCTGTGGGCGGCCGACTTTGTCCGGCAGCGTGGCGTGCGGGTCGATGCCGAGCAGGTGGTACATCGTCGCCAGCATGTCTTTCGGCGAGAGCGGATGATCGGTGACTTCGGCCGCGTGAGCGTCGGTTGCTCCGAGCACTCGGCCCTTCGCGATCCCGCCACCGGCGAACTGAGCACAATACGCCTGCGACCAGTGATCGCGTCCGCCGTCTTGAGCCTTGTTGATCTTCGGAGTGCGACCGTGCTCACTGATGCAGACGACGAGCGTGTCGTCGAGCATTCCGCGTTGCTCCAGATCGAGAATCAATCCGGCATACGCTCGGTCCAAACCGGGGAGCAGTTGGTCGATCATTCGCGGGAAGTGCTCGTAGTGCGTGTCCCACGCATCGCCCGCGAGTCCGAATTCGTCCCAGAAGACCGAGACCAATCGCGTCCCTGCTTCCAGCATTCGTCGAGCGGCAAGGCACGACTGACCGAACAGCGTGTGGCCGTACAACTCGCGAGTTGTCGGCGACTCTTTGCGGACATCGAGCGCATCGGCAACCTTCGTGGAGCTGATGAGGTTGAATGCCATCTCCTGCATCTTGCTGTGCGAGGTTCCCGTCAGGGTGCGTTCGAGATCGCGGCGCTCCGTCTCGAACTGTTGCAACAGCGATTTGCGACGGCTCAGCCGATCGACGGTCATGTCTTTCGGAGCATCGGTCGCTGCCATCCGGAAATACGAATCCGGCGTGCAGCCGAGATACGGTTCGAGTCCGGTCCACGAGAATCCTGGACGAGCCTTTGTGATCGTCTTCGTTCCCTGGCCGATAAACTCAGTCCAGGTCGGGTTGTATGCACCTCCGAGAAACGCGCCGTACGGACCGGCTCGGAACGGCTGATCGACGCGCTGACTGCTGAATGGGAACGGCAACGCGGCGTTCTGCACGAAGTCACCGAGCTTGCCGCCGCGACGTTGACGATCGAAATACTCGACCACCGAGCCGAAGTACGGATGATGCCGCGGATCGTTCGGTTCGAGTTCGGCATTCACGTCGAGAGCCGACGCGCCGGTCATGGCATACGCGACGCCATGGATCGGATGCGGATGCGTCAGCGACCGTACGACGGTCGTCCGATCCATGATCTTGGCCATGTGCGGCAGATACTCGCAGACATCGCAACCGGGGAGCGAGGATGGGATCGACTGCATCGTGCCCCGAATCTCGACCGGAGCGTTCGGCTTCATGTCAAACGTTTCAAGCTGGCTGGGCGAACCGTACAAAAACAGAACGATGCAGCGTTTCGCTTTGCCGAACGAGTTGCTGAGTTCGCCTTGAATGCGCGGGCCGTTCGCTGCCTGGGCCACTTCGTTCGAGAGGAGCGTGTCGAGGCTCAGGCCAGCAACACCCAAACCGCCCGCTTGCAGCAGGTCGCGGCGCGTCAGGCCGGTACACAATCGTCGGGGATGGCTGAGAATTCGCAGCATGATTCAGGCTCCGCGGTCCCGGAAGTTTACGCCCGGAAACATCAAGGGGAACCGATGCTATCGGTAGAAATCGGCACCAGCAAGCCGAGACCTGCGGGAAGAACCGGCTGTGCCGGTCGAGTTTCACCAAACTGCCGATACGATCCGCTCGATGCTGTGAATCCTTCGCCGATCTTGCGGTTCGTAACGCCATGCCCGAATTCATCCAACGTAGTTTGATGCCCGCCTCGGCCGAGGAATTGTTCGCCTGGCACGCTCTCCCCGGTGCTTTCGAGCGGCTGTTGCCTCCTTGGGAACAGATCGAAATCCGAAAGCCGACGCGGTCGCTCGCGAATGGGGACCGAGCTGAACTGGTGATCCACATTGGGCCATTTCGGCAACGCATGATCGCTGAGCACCACGCCCTTGCGGACGGCATCGGATTTCAAGACATACAGATCGTCGGGCCGTTCGCTAAGTGGGAGCACACGCATTGCATGACGCCTGCCGATTCAAGCAATACGGCAAGCTGGTTGGAGGACCGAATCCAATACGACGTGCCACTCGGTACGATAGGCCGAGTGACGTTGGGTCGAATCATTCAAACGTCGATCGAGCGGACGTTCGCGTACCGGCATCGCATCACTGCCGCCGATCTGGCCGCTCATCAGACGGCGCGAGCAAAACAAGGAACTCGTTCCATGAACATCTTGGTGACAGGCTCGACCGGGTTGGTCGGCTCGGCCGTCGTGTCCTTTCTGACGACCGGCGGACATCGCGTCGTGCGACTCGTTCGCGGGACCGCTCGTGGCCCGGACGAGGTTGAGTGGAATCCACAAGCCGGCACGATCGACGCGGCGAAGCTGGAGGGAATCGACGCGGTCGTGCATCTCGCTGGTGAGAACATCGCGACCGGTCGCTGGAGCGCGGCGAAGAAGGCCCGCATCCGCGACAGCCGCGTCAATGGGACGCGACTGCTGAGCGAAGCACTTGCCAAGTTGTCCCACAAGCCGCGCGTGTTGGTCGGTGCGTCGGCCATCGGTTACTACGGCGATCGCGGCGAATCGGTGATGACCGAAACCAGCCCGTCTGGACTGAATTTCCTCTGCAATGTTTGCCGCGATTGGGAGGCGGCGACGGAACCCGCTCGCGTTGCCGGCATTCGCGTCGTGAATCTGCGAATTGGAGTCGTGCTGACTCCGCGTGGCGGCGCGCTCGAGAAGATGTTGCTGCCATTCAAACTCTGCGCGGGCGGAGTCGTCGGCTCCGGCCGACAGTTCTGGAGTTGGATCACGCTCGACGATGTGGTCGGTGCAATCCACCACGGGATCACGCACGACGAACTAGCAGGCCCGGTGAACGCAGTCTCGCCCGAACCGGCCACGAATCGCGACTTCACCAAAACGCTCGGCCGAGTGCTTGGACGACCAACGATTGCGCCGCTGCCAGCGTTCGTCGTGAAACTGCTCATGGGTGAGATGGGCGAAGAGTTGCTGCTCGCCAGCACGCGCGTCGTGCCGAATCGGCTGCAAGAAACCGGCTATCAGTTCCGGTACCCGACACTCGACGGTGCCTTGCGGCATCTGCTTGGTCGCTAGTCCCTGGTGTGCTGCATCTCGAGGCAGCCCTCCAGGAATTCTCACGCCAGCACTTTCTGAACGACGTTGCCGCCGACGTCCGTCAGCCGATAGTCACGGCCTTGGAAGCGGAACGTCAGCCGTTTATGATCGAGCCCCAGCAGATGCAGGATTGTGGCTTGCAGGTCGTGGACGTGGACCTGGTCCTCGGTGATGTAATATCCGATCTCATCCGTCTGGCCGATCGAGATGCCGGGCTTCACGCCGGCACCCGCCATCCACATGGTGAAAGCTTCGAGATGATGGTCGCGGCCAGGGAGCTTGTCGCGCGGTTCCCCTTGCGGAGTGCGGCCGAACTCACCTCCCCAGAGGACCAGTGTGTCGTTGAGCAGCCCGCGCTGCTTGAGATCTTTGACCAGCGCGGCGGACGCCTGATCGGTTTCCGCGCAGCGATCATCGAGCGCCTTGCCGAGATCGGTGCCGGGGTTGCCGTGATGGTCCCAGTCGGTGTGATAAAGCTGCACGAACCGGACTCCGCGTTCGATCAGCCGACGGGCGAGCAGGCAGTTCCGCGCGAAGCTCGGCTTGGACGGGTCTTTCAGACCGTACATGTCGAGCGTTTCTTTCGTCTCGTCGCGGAAATTGATCAGATCGGGAGCGCTCGTCTGCATCCGATACGCCATCTCGTAGGCCGCGATGCGGGTCGCAATCTCCGGGTCGCCGACGAGTTTCAGTCGCTCGGCATTGAGGTCTTTCACGGTCGAAACGAAATCGCCTTGTCGTTCCTCACTGACTCCAGCCGGGTTCGACAGATTCAGAATTGGTTCGGCCCCGTTGAGCAATGGCACGCCCTGATAACTCGTCGGCAGGAAGCCGCTGGCCCACAGCGGTGTGCCGCCGCGCGGTCCGCGCGGGCCGCTGTGCATGACGACGAAACCGGGCAAACTGTCCGCTTCGCTGCCGATGCCATAGGTCACCCACGCTCCCATCGCCGGCCGGCCGCTGAAACGCTCGAAGCCGGTGTTCATGTAGAGCTTCGCCGGGCCGTGATTGAAGACTTCGGTCTTCATGCTCTTAATGAACGTCACGTCATCCGCGATCGAGCCGAGATGCGGCAACGCCTCGCTGATCGTCGCCCCGCACTCGCCCCACTGCCGAAACTTTCGCACCGACCCCAGCAGCTTGGCGTCCTTCTTGATGAACGCGAACCGCTTGCCGGCGACGAACGATTCCGGAATGACCTGCCCATCCATTTCGACGAGCTTCGGTTTCGGAGTGAACAGCTCAAGCTGGCTCGGCCCACCCGCCATGAACAAGTGGATGACCTGCTTGGCTTGCGCCGGAAAATGCCCATCGCGCGGAGCCATTGGATTCGTCACGCGCGCCGCGTCTCTGGACGAACTCGCCGCCGGTGCCGCGAGCAGACTGTCCTTGGCCAGCAACGACGCCAACCCGACCGAGCCGAGACCGACTCCGGTGTTCGCGAAGAAATGGCGGCGAGTGATTTCTCGGAGATGATGTTGTTCGAGGTTCATTGGGCAGGTCTCATTCAAAGAGATTATTCGCGGGTGATGAACTCGTCCAAGTTCAGCAGCACGCGGGCGACTGCGGTCCAGGCGGATTTCGTGGGGTCTTTGTCTTTCGGATCGGCGGCGAAGGCGGTGCGTTGAGCATTCAGGAACTCGCGCAGCTTTCGGAGTTCCTGATCGGTCGGCGCACGCGAGTAACACACCTCGACCGCTTGCCACAGTCGTGCGTCGTCACTGTCCGCGACCGATGGTGACGGAGTCGGCGGCAGCGGGCCGATCGACATGATTCGATCGGCGAGTCCAACGGCAAACTCGTGGAAGGAACGGTCGTTGGCCAATGTCAGAGCTTGCAGCGGCGTGTTCGAGCGGTTGCGGCGTGTGCAGGTACCGTTCGCATCGGGAGCGTCGAACGTTGGCAGCATTGGATACGGACTGCTCCGCCAAAAATACGTGTACATGCCACGGCGGTAACGATCGAGGCCGGTGCTCTCGGCCCACGGTTTCTTTTGCTGCGTGACGATGTAAATGCCTTCGGGCTGAGGCGGATTGACTCCCGGCCCGCCCAGATGCCGTGTCAGCAGACCGCTGGCCGAGAGACTCACGTCGCGAACCAACTCCGCTTCCAATCGCAGCCTCGATTGCCGAGCCAGCAGCTTGTTGGACGGGTCGCTTTCACGCAGTTCCGGTCGCATGTTCGATGCCTGTCGGTACGTCGCGCTGGTGACGATCAGACGATGCAGGTGCTTGAGCGACCAATCCTGCATCAACTCGGACGCCAGCCAATCGAGCAACTCCGGATGCGTCGGTGGATCGCCTTGCGTGCCGAAGTCGTTCTCGGTCGGGACGAGTCCCACTCCGAAGAAGGCTTGCCAGGCGCGGTTGACGGTGACTCGCGCGGTCAGCGGGTTGTCGGGTGAGCAGAGCCACTTCGCGAATTCGAGCCGCGCGGACGCGGTGCGTTTCTTGACGTCGATGTCTTGCGACAGATGAATCGCCGGCAGCACGTCTGGCACGCCGGGTTCGACAGCGGCACCTTTGCGCAGGAAGTCACCGCGAATCATGATGTTTGTCTGACGCGGCTCCGCTTTCGCCTTGAACACGAGCGTTGTCGGGATCGACTTGTTCAGAGCGTCGAGTTGTTTCTTCAAGCCGTCGAGCTTGTCGGCGAGCGGCTTGCGGCGCGGGTCGGTGTTTTTGAACGCGGTTTGCAGTTGCTCGACCTGCTGCTTCGAGCGTTTGTCGGCCGGTGTCGCGACGATTTTCTTAATGCTCGCGGGGACCGACAGCACGTCGGCCGAGGCTCCGCTGACCGAGATGCGGAAACAGCCGACGAGATAGTTCGGCAACGAATGCAGTTGGTGCATCTTGACGATCAACTTGGTTCCGGGCTTCGCGACGATCGGCTCCTTCGGCAAGAAGACCGCCTCGCGCGGGACGTTCAGCATCTCGCCGGAGTTCGGTTTCACATTGATCGCCCAGCCGGTCGTCGGCTTGCCATCAATCGCATCCGAGACCGGATAGCCGTCCTGCGAGTGATCGGCGATGGCTTTAGCAAGCGGAAGGCTCGTCTCGCCCGCCAGCACCTCAAACTCGCTGAGCACGAAGTTTCCGTCAGCTCGGCCGGGGCCCATCATCGGCAGGCTGGCGTGATTTAGCGTTTCGAGGCGGATCGCGGTGATCGGAGTGTCGGCCGGAGGATCGAACGTGATCGTGTAGACGTCGTTGGCCGGCGTGCTGAAATCGACAAGCAGTGTCGATCCTTCAATCTTTGTCAGCGTTGCCCCTTTGTCGGTCTTCCAGACAGCCGGGTCGAGGATCGTCCAGCCCCCTTCCGACTGTGACGCCACCGAGCGTTCCCAATCGGGCAGCCCTTTGAGCAGCTCGGCATCGAGTTCTTTCAGCGGCTTCTCGGCCTCGGCGACTTCGACATCGAGCCGTTTCTGTGCTGTGAGTTGTTCGGCAGACGGAACCGGCAAGCTCGGTTCGTCGCAGTGATTGAAGACCGCAAAGACCTTGTAAAAGTCGCGCTGCGAGATCGGGTCAAACTTGTGCGAGTGACACTGAGCGCAACCGATCGTCAGGCCCAGCCATGCCGCGCCGGTCGTGCTGACTCGATCGACGACCGCTTCGACGCGGAACTGCTCTTGATCGGTGCCACCCTCTTCGTTGACCAGCGTGTTGCGATGAAATCCGGTGGCGACGAGTTGTTCGGTCGTTGCGTTCGGCAGCAGGTCGCCGGCCAGTTGCTCGACGGTGAATTGATCGAACGGCATGTCGGCGTTGATCGCGTTGATGACCCATTCGCGGTACTTCCAAATCTGCCGAGCCGAATCAATCGTGAAGCCGTTCGAGTCGGCGTACCGCGCGATGTCGAGCCAATGCCGCCCATGCCGCTCGCCGTAGGCCGGAGACGTCAGCAGCCGATCGACCAGTCGTTCGTAAGCATCCGATTCTTGATCGGCGACGAAGTCACGCACCACATCGGGCGACGGCAGCACTCCCAACAAATCCAGACTGAGCCGGCGGATCAGTGTCGGGCGATCCGCTTCGGGTGACGGCACGATCCCTTCGCGATCAAGCCGCGCTCGCACGAAAGCGTCGATGGGATTTTGCTGACCTCTGACCCCTGACCCCTGACCTCTGGCCGCCGGCCGCTGAATTGGCTGGAACGACCAGTGATTGCTTTTGACGACCGCGCCTGCTGCGTCGGACACCGGCACTTTCGCGCCGCTGTCGATCCACTTCTTGATGAGTTCAATGTCGGAGGCCGGGAGTCGCGGCTTCTCGTATGGCATCGCGGTGATGTCTCCCTTGCCGATCAATGCCTGGAACAAAAGGCTCTCGTCGCTCTTGCCGGGAACGATCGCCACTCCGCGATCGCCCCCTCTGATGGCCAGATGGCCCAAGTCCAGCCGGAAGCCCGATTCGTCTTTGTCCGGCTTGTGACAATCGACGCAGTGCTTGGCGAAGAGCGGCCTGATCTGTTTCTCGAAGTCGATGGCGCCGGAGTCGGCCGCCGGTTGGTCCGCGGCATCAGCAGTCGGCAGGCCGAGATCAAAGGTCGGCGAAAGCGCGCTCATCCCGCAGCAGGTCAGCCACCAGGCCAGCGGCAACAGCACGAGCAACTTGAGCCAACAGGATTTCATAGACAACTCCGGAAGCGGCGAATCGCGGCGGGATGTTTGGCGGGATCAATTCCGTGGTCGCGGAAGGGCCACATGCTACCATCGGTCCGAAAAGCCTCGCAACGACCGAGTTTCCTCCAGGTCAAATTCTGAAGGACCGATGTGTGTCCGCAATCCCGCTCGAAACCGTACTGAAGGAAAAATCCCGCGAGCTGG
The DNA here is from genome assembly GCA_945906725.1 of Candidatus Kuenenia stuttgartensis. Lineage (GTDB taxonomy): Bacteria > Planctomycetota > Planctomycetia > Planctomycetales > Planctomycetaceae > SXKJ01. Next base: position 9,658 of record CAMDRI010000169.1, read on the forward strand.
GCTTCGACCTGTGCGGGATCGCGGCAGCCGTGCGGCCCGACGGATTCGAATGGCTGAAACGCTGGCTGGACCGCGGCTTTGCCGGCGAGATGCACTATTTCCCGCGCCGCGAGGCGGCCTACGAACACCCGTCGGGTGTTTTGCCTCCCGTCCGCAGCGTCGTCATGTTGGCAATGAATTATCACACCGGAGGTTGGGCACTCTTGCCCGACCAGCAGCCGAGCGAACAACGACGCAAAACGCCGGATGGGCAAGAGTGCCCATCCACCGGCCGGGTCGCCAGCTACGCGCTCGGTTCGCGCGACTACCATGATTTGCTGCGCGAGCGATTGAAGTCGCTTGGTGATCTCTTGCACGAGCAGCGGCCGGGCTGTCGGACTCGCGGTTGCGTGGACACAGCTCCGCTGCTCGAACGGGACTTCGCGAAGCTCGCGGGGCTCGGCTGGTTCGGCAAGAACACGATGCTGCTCAACAAGCGACTCGGCAGTTTCTTTTTCCTCGCCGCGCTGCTGACGGATGTCGAGTTGCAGCCGGATGAGCCGCATCACACGTCGCATTGCGGAACCTGCACGCGCTGTCTCGACGCTTGTCCGACCGACGCCTTTGTCGAGCCGTATGTGCTCGATGCACGAAAGTGCATCTCGTACCTGACCATCGAACAGCGCGATCAGCCGATCGCAACCGAACTGCGATCGCAGATGGGGGCCTGGGTTTTCGGCTGCGATATCTGCCAAGACGTCTGCCCGTGGAATCGTAAAGCACCGGCAACGCGCGAACCGTCTTTCAAGCCGAGGGACCAACTCGACCCCGTCGATTTGGAGTGGCTGCTGTCGCTCGATGAATCCGGTTTCGAGTCTGCGTTTGCCAACACTCCGATGCACCGAACCGGTCGCGCTGCATTGCTCCGCAACGCCGCGATCGCGCTGGGCAACTCGCACGATCCCCGAGCACTGCCGGTGCTGGAGCTGGCGTTGCTCGATTCCGAACCGCTCGTGAGTGAAGCCGCGGAATGGGCGCTGGCTGGCATGACACGGTGAAGTGCACCGTCTCTTTTCCCCTCACCTTGTCACCGTGTCACTCAGTTCCCTCCAACTTCGCCCGACCGGAGCGACCGTTCTTCCCGCTTCGTGTGGAGCAACCGGCATAACCGGACCGATAAATCCAAGGAGAGAGTCCTCGCATCGCGCTGAGGGTCGGGTTTCGTCCCGGCTCCAGGCCAATTCAGGCGAAATTGGCCGGTCGAGATGCGAGCAGTCAGGGGGAAGAATCATGCGTCTGCGTCGAACGAGTCTCGCGGCCAGCTTGCTGAGCCTGGCGTTGTCGGCCACGGCGATGGCTCAAGCCCCGGCCGGCGGATCGCCGGTCGAGTCGGCCTATCCGACCTCGCGCGCCGAGTACGTCAGTAGCGACCTTGCCGACGACTGGAACCGCGAGTGGCAATGGCGTTTCTCCGCCGACGCCGTCTACATGAAACGCAACAACCGCTCGAACGACATCCCGGTCATCAGTGGGCCGGAGACATTTCGCTTCAGCGACTTTGATTTTGACTTCCAGTACGGCACTCGATTGTCGTTGGGCATCATGGAAGACGACTACGAATTTGAAGTGACGTTCCTGACGCTCAAGGATTGGCTGGCCGATCGGAGCGGAGTGCTGGCTCATGGTCTCGGTTTTGACGGCCCCACGGCATTTGCCGCTGCCGCTGCCGCCGCCGGAGCACAAGCCGCCGTCGACCCGGGTCTCAGGGCATACGCAGCTAAATGGATGGAGTGTTGAGTAGAAGTTGGATGAGGTAGTTGTTGTCCCAGCCGGCGGTTTTGCGTTTGCAGGCGATGCCGGCTTTGACCGTCTGGTCGGCTTTCAAGAGTGTGAGCCCGATGCGGTTGAGAAGAGCCAAGTTCTCGGCGGAGTGCCCGC
>CAMDRI010000170.1 GCA_945906725.1 Candidatus Kuenenia stuttgartensis
TGTCTAGCCCGAACCGTGCCGGCATCGTCCAATCGATCTCGATGGTCAGCAGCAGTCGCTGCTCAAGCGATTCGATGTCGAGCCGGTGGCCCCGCCGGGCAGCGGCACGAGATCGTGAATTGCCTACCAGTTTGCGCCAAATGAACGTGGGTGTAATTTTCCACATGATCGTTGAGTCCTCGGACAAAAGAGGTGTGACCGAACAGGTTGAAGTGCTGGGCGACTCCGCCGCGGATTTAAACAGCCCCCCATCGTTAAATCACAATCTGATTAGCCGCGCCAAGGCCGGCGAACGCGATCCGCAAAAATCGGCCAAAATAATGTGGAGAATTACGCCGCCAGAAACGCCAGCAACTCGAGTGCTGAACAGTGTTGGACCTGTCCCCGTTCCTCCGCCCAAGCATCGTCTCGCCGAACTACGTTCGCTCTGAATTCCCCCGCCGCGAAGCCCTCTCGCCGCTGTCGAGCCGCTGGGCCAGTCGTATGTGCCCGGAGCCTACCGCCGGTTTGAAATCCGTGAGCCAAAGCCGCGTTGGATCAGTGCCGCCCCGTTTCGCGACCGCGTCGTGCATCACGCGCTGTGCAACGTGATCGAGCCGATCTTTGAACGCTGCTTCATCCATCACAGCTACGCCTGCCGCCGCGGCAAAGGGACACACGCCGCCGTGGCACAATGCCAGCGCTGGGCACGCCGTCGCCGCTTCGTCCTGAAATGCGACCTGCGGAAATTCTTTCCGTCGGTCGATCACGCGTTGCTCAAGTCGATCGTGCGGCGAAAGATCAAAGACGAAAAGGTGCTCTGGCTGATCGACCGCATCATCGACCATCCGCATGATCCCGCCCCGTTGGTGGATTGGTTCCCCGGCGACGATCTGCTGTCACCGCTGGACTATCCACGCGGCTTGCCCATCGGCAATCAGACCAGCCAATTCTTCGCCAACGTAATGCTCAACCCGTTCGATCACTTCGTCACCGAACGGCTTCGCCCGGACGGATACCTCCGGTATGTCGATGACTTCGTGCTGTTCTCCGACGACAAGTGTTGGCTGACGGACGCCCGCGACCGCTGCCGTGACTTTCTGGAGTCGCTGCGGCTGCGCCTGCATCCCGACAAGTCGGTGATTTCGCCCACGTCGTGTGGAATCCGATTTCTGGGATATCGTGTCTTCCCGGATCGCATCCGCTTGCCCCGCGAACATCTGGTTCGCTGGCGTCGCAAACTCCACCAGTTGCAACACGGATTCTCGGAGGGCCATGTCAGCGCGGCGGTGATCGGCCAGCGTGTCGCCAGTTGGAACGGTCACGCCTCCCAGGCGAATTCGTGGCGATTGCGGACAGACATCCTCGACGACACACTCTTCCAACGAAAGCCGCTCGTCGTTTCCGACGCGCGGCTTTCGGGAACATGAGGGAATCGTGTGTTGCGTGGCGGTTCTTGGAACAACAACTCCAGGAACGCCCGCTCCGCCAACCGCAACAGGAATACTCCCGACAACCAGAACACCAACAACGGAGTTCGGTTGGTGGTGGTGTTTTCCCGCGTGAGCACTTCACGGGGCGAGCGATTCGCTCGCTCGCCCAGCGCCGGAATCGGCCGCTTCACGGATCGGCCGGGCGTGCCGTGGTGCAGTCCACCTCGTGGTCCCGCGTCGGGAGAAATGAATCCCGGCCAAAGGATTCTCGAACCGCCAAGGGCTGGTCGCTCCGGCAAACGCTCCTGGCGGTTTTTCTTGTTCACGAATGGCCGACGGCGGCGTGATGCCCGGCATTCGTTACGGCGAGACCGACGACTACGGCTACTACGCCGTCAAAGACAAAGTCCACCTGCACGACCTGCACGCCACGATGCTGCATCTGCTGGGCTTCGACCACACCAAGCTGACCTACCGCTACGCCGGCAGCGACTTTCGTTTGACCGATGTGCATGGCGAAGTCGTCAGCGGACTTCTGGCTTGATGGCCGTTGCTGAACTAGCACGACGCGCGAGCGAGTGGTGAGCGTTGCGACCAATGGCCACTCGCTTGCGCGTCGTGCTAATTTTCAAAGCACCGCTACGCGACTTCGTAGCCTTTGCGTTGCTCGCGTCCTTGCCAGGCGTTGGCTTCGTCGTCGCCGATCATTTGCTCGGTTTCGGGGTTCCACTTCAGAGTTCGGCCGAGTCGCAGAGCGATGTTCGACAGATGGCACGTCGTCAGGTTGCGGTGATGGCTGAAGACGTCGCTCTGAGTTTCGCCGCGATCCTTCACGCAGGCGATGAAGTTTGCCATGTGGTTGTTCTTCGGCTTGCCTTTTCGCAGCGTCTTGAAGACGTCCTCGGACAGCGGGTTCTTTTCGAGTTCCTCGACCGGCGCTCCGGTCAGCTTGCCGCGGTTGACGAAGAAGCGGCCGGACTCGCCTTCGAACATCACGCCGTTGTCGAAGCCCAGGTCGTCGCACTTGTCGCGGATAAACATCTCGACTCCGTTGGCGAACGTCGCTTTCACCTTGAAGGCGGTCGCCGTGTTGTAGGTGTCGTCGATCGTCGGATAGCCCTTTTCGAACGGGACTGGGTGCGTGCCTTCGAGCACCTCGATGCTGACGGGGCCGGAGCCTTCCATGCCGATGCCCCACTGACCGATGTCGACGTGGTGAGCGCCCCAGTCGGTCATCTTGCCGCCGGAGTACTCGTACCACCAACGGAAGTTGTTGTGGCAACGCTGCTCGATGTAGTCCACCAGCGGAGCTTGGCCGAGCCAGACATCCCAGTTGAGGTGGGCCGGCGGCTGAGTCTTCTTGAACGTCGGGCCTTTGTCGCCGCCGCCGATCGCGATGTGAACCTTTTGGATTTTTCCGATGCGTCCCTCGCGTACGATGGCCACTGCTTTTTGGAACCGGTCGTCGCTGCGTTGCTGCGTGCCGACCTGCATGACTCGCTTGGTTTCCTTGACGACTTTGCACAACAGCTTGCCTTCGTTAATCGTCAGCGTGAGCGGCTTCTGGCAGTAGATGTCCTTGCCGGCTCGCAACGCGGCTAATGCGATCCGCGTGTGCCAATGATCCGGCGTGCTGATCGTGACGCAGTCGATGTCTTTGCGATCGAGCAGCTTGCGGTACTCGCCGAAGACTTCCGCTTTACCGCCGAGCATCTTCTCGTTGAGGTTGCCGGAGCGATTTGTGTCTACGTCACACAGGGCAACGATGTCGCCGTAGTTCTTGATCGCACCCGCATCGCCGGTCCCCATGCCGCCGTTGCCGATGCAGCCAACCTTAGGCCGTTCATTCGGCGACTTGGCTTCCTGAGCCATTGTGCTCGACGAACCGCACCACACCGGCATCAAACTGCTGGCGGCGGCCAAGGTGGTCAGTTGCAAAAAATCGCGGCGAGTCGTGTGTGTCATGATTCGTCCTTTGCAGAGTTGCGTTGGTGAAACAGTTTGAGCAGCGAAAGATACCGTTGATCGCGATCCGAGCGAATCTGCTCGGCGGTTTCGGGTGAGTACCGATAGAATCCTTGCCCCGTCTTGAAGCCGTGATGTCCGGCATCCACGATCCGTTGCACTGTCGGCGGGACAGTGGTTCCAGAGGCGATCTCTGGCGTGAGATTGCGAAACACAGCCGTCTGAACGTCGAGGCCGCCGAAGTCGTGAATTCGCAGCGGGCCGAGTGCCGCGAGGCGAAAGCCCATGCTCCCCTGAATCGCTGCGTCAATGTCTTCGACCGACGCAACTCCACGTTCGAGCAAATCCCAAACCTCGCGCATCACGGCGATCTGCACGCGATTGACGAGGAAGCCCGGCAGTTCCTGATTGATGCGAATCGCCAGCTTGCCGGAGCGGCGCAGCAGATCGAGCGTCGCCTGAATAGTCGCCTCGTTGGTGTGCGGACTGCCCACGACTTCGACCGTCGGCACGATGTGCGGCGGATTGAACCAGTGCGTGACCACCGCTCGCTCCGGCCGCTTCAGTCGCGCGCCGGATTGTGAGATTGGAAACGTCGAAGAGTTGCTCGACAGGATTGTGTCGTCTGAGACAAGCGGTTCAAGCCGCGCAAACAACTCCTGTTTGGAGGCCAAGTCCTCGCGAACCACTTCGGTGACGAATTGCACGTCGCGAACGGCAACGGCTTCCGTGTTCGCAATGGTGATACGGCGGAGAACTGCGTCGACCTGATCGGCGGGAAACAGTTCCGCCGCGACGAAGTCCCGCAGATTCTGTCGAACTCGGTCGTGCAACGACTGTCCCGCCGCAGGGACATCGTCGAACCCGGTGACTTCGCAGCCCGCCATCGCAAACGTTTGCGCGATCCCGTGACCCATCGTGCCCAGGCCAATGATCGCAATTCGCTGAATTCCGCCCATGAAATGTCGTCCCACCATCAGGCAGCGTGTTTTGATGTGTTCTGCCGTCTGAAGGCGGAACGATAAAGTTACAGCATTCCAGCGCCTTTGACGTCGATGCCTTTCAGAGCCATCTTCAACTCTTCGATGTTGGGTGAAATCTCAAAGGCGTCGGCACGGCTGATCAATTCTTTGTCGATGAAGTGCTTCAGCGAGTCGTTAAATAACTGCATGCCATCGTCTTTGCCGATGCGGATCGCGGCGGACAACTTGCTATCTTGCTCTTCCAAGACCAGCTTGCGGACGACGGCGTTGAAGAGCATCAGTTCGATAATCGGCACGCGGCTCGGCTTATCGACGACAGTCTTGATCAGCTTCTGGGCGACGATGGCTTTCATGTTGAACGCCATCGCACCGCGCAGAGCTTTGTGCATATCTTGCGGAAAGAGGTCCAGAATACGGCCGATACACGACGGCGCATTCGAAGCGTGGATCGTGCCGTAAACCAAGTGGCCGGTTTCGGCGGCGTGGATCGCCGTGCCGAACGATTCCTGATCTCGCATTTCTCCCACCAGCATGATGTCCGGGTCTTGACGCACGGCGTGCTTCATAGCGATGTGAAAATCCTTCACGTCCATGCCGACCTCACGCTGGTTGATCAGCGCCTTGTCTGGCGTGTAGACGAATTCGATGGGGTCTTCGATCGTCAGAATGTGAACGCTCTTGCGATGATTGATGAGGTCCAGCATCGAAGCGATCGTCGTGGACTTTCCGGAGCCGGTGACACCGGCGAGCAACACCATGCCTTGGTCGTAATTGGTCAGCCATTCCATCGACGGCGGCAAGTAGAGGCCCTCGAAGTTCGGGATCGAGCGTTCAACTTTGCGGCTGACCATGCCGGGAATGCCCATCTGCACGAACAGGTTCACGCGGAACCGCCATTTTTCCCCTTCCACTTCCACGACATGCGAAAAGTCGGAGCCCCCTTCATCCCAGAAGATGTTGGTCAACCGCTCGTCCATCATTGGCATCAGCAGCGCTTCCATCTTCTCTTTGTTAATTGGCTCCATCTCCAGTGGCACCAGCGATCCTTTGACGCGAAAAATCGGCGGCCGGCCCACCTGCATGTGCAAGTCGGAGGCTTTGTGCTTGACCATCGCTCGGAAAATCTTGTCGATCTCCAGGCTCTTGGTGGCACCGAATTCGCGTTTGACTCTGGGCTTATCTTGCGGAGCGGCGGCGGGAGCGGGAGCGGCATGACCAGACATGGCGAATTCCTAACGAGTTGACGAAGCGATGAAAATCGGCCGCCGCGTGATTCGCGGCAAAAAAGGTCTGCGGACTGTAATCGACCGTTTCGGCCGATGCCAAACAAGAAGCGGTGTCGCGTTCGACGTTCGGCCGAGACTTTGTTAGAAGGTCTGTCCCGTTTGTGACGCGATTTTTATCAAGGAGAAATCATGCAGCAGCGACATCGACGTGCAGGCCTGACGTTTCTTTCGGCATTCGTTTTGATCGGCCTCTCCGGCTGGGCGTCCGGCTGGTTCAAGCCCACCGAGACCGTGATTACCGAGATCGCCCCCGGAGTCTTCTTCCGCAAGATGGAGACCGAACCAAAGTTCCTGGGCAGCAATCAAGGCTGGGTGATCTTCAAGGACTTTGTGTTGGTGATCGAAGCCAGCTTCCCGACTCAGGCCGAGGTGGTCATCAAAGAAATCCGCAAGACGACTGACAAGCCGATTCGCTACGTCTTCGACACGCACTACCACGGCGATCACGCCGACGGCAATCCGATCTTCGTCAGCATCGGAGCGTCACCGGTCGCGTCCGAGAACAGCAAGATCTTGTTCGAGACCAAAGGCCGAGCCGGCTTCGAGAAGACGCAAAAGGAAAACCCCACGGAGTTCGGCCACGGCACCCTGAAATACGCCCCCGCCTCGTTGTACTTCCCGACAAAGCTGGTGATCGACGACGGCACGCAGCGCGTTGAGTTGATGCATCTCGGCCACGCTCACACGGCCGGCGACGCGGTCGCGTGGTTGCCCAAGCACGGCATCGTCTTCACCGGCGACGCTTGCGTGAACGGAGCGTTCAATTACGCCGGCGATTCAAACACCGAAAGCTGGATCGGCGTCCTGACAAGACTGCAAGAACTCCCGATCAAAGTCGTCTGCCCCGGCCACGGCGAGATGACCGGCAAAGAACTGCTGGCGACTCAGAAACGCTGGTTCGTCGAACTGCGTGAAGCGATCCAGATGGCGATCGACAAAGGCAAGACGCTTGATGAGATCAAGAAAGAACTCGAAATCCCGTTTTACAAAGATTGGGCCGGCGTCGATGCGAAGACCCGCGTCGAAAACATCGAGCATGTTCACGGCGAGTTGACGAAGCGCAAAGCGGGCTGACCGTTGCAGCGAATCGTTCTGCCCCATCGTTGTGCCGCGAATTGCTGGCAGAACGATGGAGGCATAACGATGAGAAATGGAGGAGAACATCGAATGGTCCGCGCATCTTTGGGAGTGATGTTCATTTTCGGAAGTATCCTGTTCGGCCAGATGGGAGTGCATGCCGCCGTAACGCGGATCGAGATCAAAACTCGGGAACCGTACCTCGAAGGCCGGGTGTTTGACGGCGTCGGCTCCTACGAACGGCTGCGTGGCAAGGCGTACTTCGCGGTCGATCCGAAGCACGCGGCCAATCAAACGGTCATCGACCTGGAATTGGCTCCGCGCAACGGCGCTGGGTTGGTCGAGTTTTCGACTGATGTTGAACTGGTCGCACCGAAAGATCTGAGCAAGGCGAACGGAGCGATCCTGTACGACGTCAACAATCGCGGCAACAAGCTCGCGTTGGGAATGTTCAACACAGGAGCCGACGAATTCCTGATGCGGAAAGGATACATCGTTCTGTGGAGCGGCTGGATCGCCGAGACACAGCCGGGGGGCGGCCGCCTGCGACTGACCGCGCCGGTTGCGACCGAAAATGGCAAGCCGATCATCGGGCCGGTGCGTGCCGAGTTCGTGATCGAGGCTGCGGCCGAACGACACACGCTGGCGATGTGGGCCAATCAAGGCTGCTACGAGCCAACCGAGCGCGGTGAACGGGACGCGGTTCTGACTTGGCGTTCGCGAGAGAAAGATGCACGAGTCGTCATCCCTCGCAAACAGTGGCGATTCGAAAAACGCTGGGTCGAAGACAATGGTGAACGCGGGCAGTTGCCAGTGATTGATCTCATCGTCGCTGGCGGTTTGCAGCCGGGCTACATCTACGAAGTCCTCTACGAGGCTCAAGGCCCGATCGTGCAAGGACTCGGCTTAGCCGGGATTCGCGACCTGTTGTCGTTCGTGAAGCACGAGACTTCTGAAATGAATCCGCTGGTCGTGACCGACACGAACAAACCGGCGGTCAAACTTGCCTACGGCTTCGGTGTCTCGCAATCGGGACGTTGCTTGCGGCAATTCTTGTACGACGGGTTCAACGCGGATGAGTCCGGCCGGCAAGTCTTCGACGGCGTGATCCCGCACGTCGCTGGCGGTGGACTCGGATTCTTCAACCATCGGTTCGCCTCGCCGACGCGGCACAACGGGCAGCACGACAATCATCTGTTTCCGGCGGACCAATTCCCGTTCACCTACGGAGACGAAACCGACCCGTTCACCGGCCGCGAGGACGGCATCCTGCACCGCGATCGAACCCGCGGCACTGTCCCTAAAGTCATGCACACTCAAAGCAGCAGCGAGTACTGGCATCGAGCCGGTTCGCTCGTGCATACTGACCCGCGCGGCGAGCGAGACGCCAAGTTGCCGCCTGAAGTTCGCGTGTATTGCTTCGGTGGCACGCAGCATGGAGCAGGCAGTGGCAGCGCGGCGACTGCTCCGGGAAACGGACAGCTCATCACAAACCCAGCGGATTATCGCCCTCTGTTACGGTCGTTGCTGACCGCGCTCGACGAGTGGGTTCGCACAGGTCAGGAACCTCCGCCGAGCGCACATCCGCGCATCGCCGACGGAACTTTGGTCGGCTGGCGCGAATCGGAGAGCGGTTGGAAAGGCATGCCCGGCGTGCGTTATCCGGAGGTTATTCAACAGCCGGAGCATCTCGATCGCGGGCCGGAGTTTTATCGCTTCCGCCGCTCAACCATTGAGCCGCCGATCAGCCGTGGGCATTACGTCGTCAACGTGCCAAAGTGCGGAGTGGACAACAACGACCTCGGCACGCTGCTGTTGCCGGCGATCGCGGTACCTGTCGCGACCTACACCAGTTGGAACACGCGCAACCGAAGTGTCGGGGCCGAGGGAGAAATGCTTGGTCTGCAAGGGGGCTACATTCCGTTTGCGAAGACGAAGGTGGAACGAGAGCAGCGCGGCGACCCGCGACCGGCGTTGCTCGAACGGTATCGAGACTTCGACGACTTCCGTGCTCAATACCGCACCGCCGTTGACCGTGGCATCGCAAAACGAACGTTGTTGGCGGAAGACGTGGCCGAACTGATGAAGCTCGCGGATCGCTGGCGGCCTCTGTTTGATTGAACGGTCGGAGACTTAATGAACGTCACAGTCCCGATCGAAAAGCATGTCGTGCTCGTCGGCGCAGGAAACGCGCATCTGGTGTTCCTGAAACGCTGGCGGATGTCACCGTGGCCGGGAGTCGAAGTGACGCTCGTCTCAGAGTCCGCCGAGATTCCGTACTCAGCGATGGTACCGGGGCACATCGCGGGAGATTACCGCTGGGACGAAATCACACTCGACCTCGTGCGTTTCTGTCGCTCAGCGGATGTGCGGTTCGTCGCGGCACGAGTGACGGAAATTGATGCGGCGCATTCACGGATCGAATTTGCGGAACGCCCGGCCATGGCATTTGACGTGCTCTCGTTGGGACTGGGTTCACTTCCGGCCGCGCCTTCCGGCTGGTCGGGCAGTGAGTGGTCGTTCTCGATGCGACCGCTCGGCCAATTCACGCGGCAGTTGGAGCGACTGGAAGAATCGCTCACGCAATCGCCGCGACCATTCCATCTCGCTGTGGTCGGTGGTGGAGCGAGCGGTTGCGAGTTGGCGTTGGCGATTCAGCGACGGCTGTCGAAGTCCACCGGCTTCCGGCTGACATTGTTGCAAGCGAATCGCCGATTGCTCCCCAGCTTTCCGGATCGTGCGGCGCGTATGATGGAAGCGAGGCTGCGCGCCGCCGGCATCGACGTCCAGCTGGAGGCTTGCGTAGTCGGCGGAAATCCAGGCCGGCTGCGATTGTCGTCGGGGCAAGAGCTCGCCTGCGACGGAGTGCTTTGGGCGACTCCAGCCGCACCGCCAGCGGTTCTGAAAGCGAGCGGGCTGGGTGTCGATGAATCCGGCTTCCTGCTGGTCCACGAAACATTGCAGTCGCGCAGCCATCCCACGGTGTTCGGCACCGGAGACTGCGTGACGTTTCGGCCCCTGCCGCAGTTGCCGCGCAACGGCGTCCATGCCGTGCGGCAAGGACGAGTCCTGTTCGACAACGTGCGCGAGTTTTTGCACGAGCGACCGCTCGCACCGTTTCGTCCGCAGCGGAATTGCCTCTGTTTGATGAACACGTCGGACGGCGAAGCGATCCTGAGTTACGGATCGTTTGCCTCAAAGGGACGTCTCGTCCGAAAATGGAAGGAACGCATCGATCGCGCGTGGCTGGATTCCTTCGACGTCAGATTAGCCCGAAGCGCCAGCGAGGGGTCGAAATCGGACAACCCCTCGCTGGCGCGTCGGGCTTCAATGACCGATGCGGCTGCACACCTGATGCGTTGCGGCGGTTGCGGAGCGAAGGTCAGCGGCGAGGTGCTGTCGTCCGTGCTCTGCGAGTTGATCATCCCGGACGATCCGCGAGTTCTGATGGGCATACTGGCGGGCGAAGACGCGGCCGTGCATCGCGTGCGAGCGGACTTGTTCGGTATCGCAGCCGACAAGCTTGTCGAAGTGCAGACCGTCGATTACTTCCGAGCGTTCCTCGACGACCCGTATCTCTTCGGCCGAATCGCCGCACTGCATTCGGTCAGCGATTTGTACGCGATGAATGCTCGGCCGTTTTCCGCGCTGGCGATCGCGACGCTACCGTACGCACGCGGGCCGATTCAAGCGGCTCAATTGCGCGAACTGCTGGCGGGGGCGACACGATCGCTCAACGAATTGGGTGTCGTGCTGACTGGTGGCCACACGTCCGAAGGACACGACCTTTCGCTCGGCTTTTCGGTGACGGGCTACGCCAACGAGGATCAACTCTTTCGCAAGGGCAACCTCGCTCCCGGCGATGCGCTGATCCTGACGAAACCGCTCGGCACGGGAGCCGTCATGGCCGCCTGGATGCGCGGCGAATGCTCGGCGGCGCACTTCGACGAAGCGATCGAACAAATGTTGATCGCGAACAAGTCCGCGGCCGAGGTCTTCGCGAAGTTCGGAGTCCGAGCTTGCACGGACATCACCGGCTTCGGCCTCGCCGGCCATCTTCTGGAGATGCTCGACGCGAGCCACATCTCAGCCAGTCTCCATACAAACTCAATCCCAAGACTCACCGGATTTGATGCTGCCGCCGCGCACGGCATCCTCAGCACACTGCATCCCGACAACGCCCGTCTCGCCGGACGAATTCAGATTTCGGACTCCCCGCCATCCTGGCTCTTCGACCCGCAAACATCGGGCGGGCTACTGGGAGCAGTGCCTGAGAATATCTCGGCCGATGTCATTCGCGAGCTTCAATCCAGCGGACTGGACCACGCCGCCGTGATCGGGACAGTTCTCAATTCGACAACAACCCCTCAGATTCAATGCGAGTCGGCGCAATAGACTGCCCGAGAGCACTTCACAGCTGAAGGTTTGCCTCCCAACTTTTACGCGACCGTTCGATCACCGACCAAGCGTCGGTTCACGAAGCTGAATTCGTAACCGCGTGTTGAAATGTTGAAACACCGAAAACCTGCGGCTTCGATTTGCCGCATCAGAGACATTCCATCAGCGAACGTGAGCGCTCATCAGCACCAATCTTGACGCGTCGAGTAAGTTGGCGGGGTTGTTGATTCACAACCTTTTCAACTTGGAGGCGTCATGTCGCGTCGAGCGGATGGGCGGAAGGTTTCGGAGTGGCGTGGGCGGTTCGAGCGGTTTCG
>CAMDRI010000171.1 GCA_945906725.1 Candidatus Kuenenia stuttgartensis
CTACATTCTGCTGCGAGCCCACTCAGCACACAGCGAGCAGTCGTTCGCGACCGTCGCGGAGCTCGGCGTCCTGGGCGAGTGAGTGGCATCTCCTCGCGCCGACAACGCCAATCACGTTACGATTGCCTCAGCCCCGATCAACAACAGAGTGACCAACCCCTATGTTTAAGACTTGGCTCGTCACGTTTGTCGCTTTGATCCTGACTTCCTCTGCGTTCGCTCAGGTGCAGCTCACGCAGATCGTTTCCCGCGAGAACGCTGCGTTCGACAGTCGCAGTGCGGTGATGACAGTCGGCCGAGACGGGCGGGTGTATCTCAGCAACCAGCAGTCGCCGGGGTTCGTGCTTCGTTTTGGACGAGACGGGTCGGACAAGGTTGGCGGGACGGTCGTGTATGCGATGGGCAATGCCACGGCCAACGCCGCCGGAGTCATCGCGACTGCCAATGCTCACTTTGCTCATGCGGTGAATCTTTACGACACGAACTTCAAGGCTCTGGCGGCCAACGCCGAGTTTCTCGTCAGCGACGCCGTTGGCTGGGACGCCCCGCTCGGTGTCGAGGCGGGCGAGACGTCTGGAGACTTCTACGGCATCGATCACCACCGCAATCGCGTCGTGCGCATCGACACGCAGGGGCGGACCGTCACGACGTATCCGATCTTCGCCGACGAGAAGGAGACGAAGAGATTCGTGGGCTTTCGAGTCTGCGAGAAGACACAATCGATTTACTGGCACGTTGAGAATCACACGGTTCGTTGTTCGGACCTGACTGGAAAGACGCGCTGGAGCTACCGGCATCCCGATGGCCTCGGTTCGTTTGACGTGGACTCCGATGGCAAGGTCTGTGTCATCGGACCCGTGCACGAAAAGGGTGTCACGCTCAATCCCGCCGGCCAGCCTGATGGCAACTTCACGCTCCAGTTTGGCGATCAGAAGCCGGCTTCCGGGATGCACCTCACGTCGCTGCGGGTCTTCGGCGGTGAGTTGCTCATCAAGCGGTCTCATCCGACCGAGTTGTTTCAGTCGTTTGATCGCGCAACGGGCCAGCGGAAGTCGATCGTGTCGATCGACCACGAGCAACTGACCGTGCGCTATCCGACACATCTTTGGAAGGCGGGCGAGGCGACGCCGTTCACGATTGAGTTCAACGCCGGCGGGCGACCGATCGCGCCGCGTTGGCGAGTCTGGGCAGCGACGTGGGGCGATGTTGATTGGCGTGAATTGCCGCTGAGAGGCGACCGGATCGTCGTGCCCGTGGACATGGCCGGGCTGTACCAACTCAAAGTCAGCCCCGAACTGCGCGGAGCCCAATCCGGTTCGACCTCGGAATACCTCGTCCGCGACATGATCGAAGTCCGCATCCCCGACAGCGTGGGGACCGTCAGCATTCTGACGCCGAGCAACCGAACGCATTTCGCGCATGGTGAGAAGGTCACAGCAGCGGTCGTAGTGCGTGCGCCGGTCGATCGGCGACCCGCGATCGTGACGGTGTTGTTGAGCGATGGAAAATCGACGCTGACGAAACAGGATGCCACGATCAACGCCGAGGGCCGAGGTGATGTGACGTTCGCCGCCGACTCAATTGCCGCGCTTAAGCCCGGACGTTATCGACTCACCGCGCAGGTCGCCGGCTTCACCGTCGCGGCGCAGCCGTTGGTCATTGGGACCGGTCTCGATGCGGCGTCCGAGTTTCGCATGACCGTTCACGGCGACTACGGACTGACCTCCAACTACGGCAATCTTTGGGACAGCCGCGATGTGCTGGCCACGCACCTGGCTCGCATCGACAAGCGGCGCGTCAACCAGTTCGTGGACCGATTCGGCATCGCTCACTTCCGTGGGCAATTCGAGTGGTCGCACCACAATGCGCCGGAACTCCCTGATCTGATGAAGCGTTTGGCAGCCGACCCCATCGGCGTCGATCCGGAGAAGGCTCGCATTCTTCCGCCGGGTCTGGAAACGCAGGCGGCGTACGGCGCGGCGGGCGTGCGTCAGTGGTCGATCCTCACCTACATGGACGCCGGACTGCCGCTGGGCAGTGGTCACGACCGTCGTTCGCCCGCGCAGTATCAGGCCGATGTGAAGTCGATCACGTCGCTGCTCAAGCCATTTCCCAGCTTTCGTGGCTGGAGCTGGACGAGCAACTGGTGGATCTACGAACCAACCAAGATCGTCGTCGAAGCCAAGTGGAAGGCTTACGAGGCGGCGCTCAAGATCGCGAACGAGTCCGGCAAGTGGGATTCAGTCCTGGACGAAGTCGGTGAGGCGCGCTGGAATCTGCCGGTGGACTCGCGCAAGGTCTTCAAGTCGGCGATGGATGAAGTCGCGCCACAACTCAAGCAGGCCGACAGCGGGCCATACCGCAACGTTCAAGTTTATCCGCCGGTGACGTACCGCGACGTGGACGAGGTCGATGTGCAATTCCAGGCGGAACAGATCACGGTCCCGAACTGGCACATGCACGCGGTCGACTTCGAGAAGCGGCCGGGCAAGCCAACGTGGTTTCATCCGGAGATCTGGAACGACCAAGGGACTGGCGAGCAAATCCTGCCCATGCTTTTTCAGATCGCGATGCGTGGCGGCGACGGTGTCGGCTCATCGGGTTGGGTTCCCAACTGGGGATCGCAGCCATACGACAACCGCTCAGGCTATCACGGGCTGGCGTCGATCATGCGGGCCGTGGGCGAACTCTTCCACGAGCACGGCCCGTGGATGCTCAAAACAAAGAAGCACGACCGCGTCGCGATCGTCGTCTCGTCGCGGCTGATCAAGATCGACAATTGGCAGGACTTCGGCGGACTGCATTTCGAGCGGCTGTTCGAGGCGTATCAGTCCTGCCTCTATGCCCATCGACCGGCGAGCATCGTGTTCCTTGACGACATCGACGCGAACGGACTGAAGAAATATCAGGCCGTGCTGGTCGTCGGGCAGACGGTGGAGATGGAGCCCAAGCTGGCCGAAGCATTGCGAGTCGCCAAAGACTCGGGCGTGGCGGTGTTCGCCGATGGATCGTGCCGGGCGGAGTTGGTCGCCGACTTCCAGCCGCTCGGCGTGTCGTTCAACCAGTTTGAGAAGCTGCACTCGATCAACAACGACTTCGCGTACTGGGAGCACCCGCGACTCTTGAAGGAGCACTCGACCGTGCTGCGCGAGAAGCTGGGGCCGATCGTGTCTCCCGTGGCCGAGTGCGACAACGCAGAAGTGACGCTGACCGAACGCCACTCGACGAGTCACGACGGTGTGCGATACGTCTTCGCCGTGAACAACACGACCACGCCGGTCGAGCCGGGCAGTTTGTGGAGGATGACATTGGGCATCGCGACACGTCTGCCGGTGAAGACGATGCTGGGACTGCGCGACCTGGAAGGCTGCTCGGTGTATGACCTGTTCGACGGCAGGCAGGTGCAGCCTGACACGACCGACCGGATTGAATGCGATCTGCGCACGCTGCCGATGCGCGTCTATGCCATCGTGCCGGGCAATACAATGCCGGCGGTTGACGCGATGCTCAGCGCGAGGCCGTCGTTGAAGGTTGCACCTCATTTCGGTCCACATCTCAAAGACATCGCGATTGCTGGGGACGTCGCGGTGCTCAACGCCTTCAATTGGGACAACAATCTTTATGGCCTCGACATCAACAACGGCCAGATTAAGTGGCGCGACCGAATCGGCCACTACTTTGCCTTCGCCCCGCAATCGACGGGCAACGGCTTTGCGGTGCAGGGTTACGATTTCACTTCGGCGCAGGGCTATCACCTGCATCTGCTCAACAAGGAAGGGAAAACGTCGCGCCGCTTGGCCCTGCCGGGCTTGCCGCAGCGTCTGCCGCACGAGTTCATCAGCGGCGCGCTGTTGCTGGATCGCACGAACCAGTTTGCAGTCTCGTCGCAAGCAGACTGGATCGCCGCTGCGGGCAATCTCGGAATGGCGGCGTGGGATCGTGAAGGCCGGCAACTCTGGGCCGAGGATTGGTCGAAGTCGTCCGCCCCGACGGGAGTGCTGCTCACAACACTCAATGATGAGACTCTCGCGTCCACTCGCGGCATGACGGTCCTCGCTCACGACCCGCGCACCGGCACCGTGAAGTGGCGGCTGAACCTGGCGAGCAGCGGCGAGATCACGCGCCTCGTGGCCTCGACCGACGGCAACACACTCGTCGCCCTCACGACCACCGAGTCCGGCCGGCTGTTCGTCATTCGCAACGGCCGGGTGATCAACACGATACCCGCTTCGGGCGATGAGTTGTCCGTGTCGCCCGACGGTTCGCATCTGGCGCTCACGGACGTGGAGAAACTCAAGCTCTTCGATTCCGTCGGCGGTTTGACTTGGCAATTCAACGGTGATGACCGCGTGCATCACCCGCGGTTCGCCCCAGACGGAAAAAGGATCGCGTTCTCAAGTGAGCTGGGCACGGCCTCTGTCCTGTCCCTCGAAGGCGATGTGCTGCTCGACCGCGACTTGCACGCTCTGACCGTCCCCGCGTGGCTACCGCAAGGCGACTTGCTGTTGGCAACTTGGATGGGGACGGTGGTGCGACTCGACGAGCGATATGTGGAAAAGTGGCGCACGCTGCTGTCGCCCGATCCGGCGATTCACGACATCCGTCCGATCGCGTTGCAAGCCGATCCGACACCGACCTCGCGCTACGAACTCTGGACCAACTCGCAGCCGCCCGACCATGCCGCGCCTGCGAATCTGCTGACGCCGGGCAAGACGGTCGTTTTGCTTCGGCGGAGCAACGACCAGCAGGTCGAATTCACCGACCAACCTGGCAAGCTATTCGACGGGGACCGGACGGCTCCCGCCAAACCATGGATCAACTGGCGGGACGTGTATCCCGTTGGCTCTGGTGGGACCAACTTCACGCTCATCATCGACCGCTTCAACACCAATCTGCGAGTCAACGCTGTGACGATCGTCGAAGATCCAGCGCATCCCGAGTCGTGGTTGCGCGACGTGCTGTTTGAATCCTGGAACCCTCGCCAGGAAACGTGGGAACCGGCGGGACGGCTGCTGAGCGACCAAGCAACTCACACGCACATCTTGCCAAAGCCTGTCGAAGCCGCGCGTTTCCGACTGTCGTTGCCGCGCGGGTTCGTCGGCAACCTGCGTCTCAGCGAGATCATGCTCCACGGCGAGGAACTCGGTCCATCGCATCCCGACGCGGTCGCGAACAAACCGATGGCAGTGCTGTTCGACGAGAACGAAAGCGATCTGACGTCGCTCAAGTATCCGAACAACGGCTTTTCATTTCGCTACGAAGACCCCTTCAGCGGCGGCAAGTGCCTGGCGATGGAATCCGACAAGACCGCCAACGCGTACTACCGGCCTCCCTTCGGTCACCTGATTCCGAACTGGGCGTTCCGCATCGTGGAGCAGCCGACGAAGCCGGGCGAATATCGCTGGCTCACATCCGCGTGGAAGGGTTCCGAGGGTTCACGCGGCATGACCCTGCGTGTCGGCGAGCATCACGCCGGCGGAGTCGCACTACATGCCGGCGAAGCAACCAAGTTCGAACCGGTGCTCGCGACGCATCAGGTTGCCACAACACCGCCGAAGGAATGGACGATAGTCACGATCGATCTGTGGAAGCTGGCCGGACGAGAAATGATGATCGGCTCCATGTCACTGAGCACAGTTGGCGGTGCCGCGACTTTCGACCGCATCCTCTTGGGACGAACCGAGGCAGACGTAGCGAGGAAGAAGGATTAGGCGGTCCGAATTCTCTTCCGAAAACAGAACGGTCCTGAGGCAGTCGCTCCACGGATGAAACGGATTCAGTCACACCACTTCGGCAACTTTGACCATCGAGGTCGTTTGGCGGTCGTGGTGTTGGAAAGTTTGGATGATGAACCGGTTGATGAGGGAGTCTCGGAGGCTTGGGCCGCGGAAGTGCTGGCGCGATCCGCAGCATACTCGCGCGGGGAGTTGAAAGCGGTCGATTGGCGTGAGGCGCTTCAGGAGATCGAAGCCGACTTGAATGAGTTGTCG
The DNA here is from genome assembly GCA_945906725.1 of Candidatus Kuenenia stuttgartensis. Taxonomy (GTDB): domain Bacteria; phylum Planctomycetota; class Planctomycetia; order Planctomycetales; family Planctomycetaceae; genus SXKJ01. The sequence goes on from CAMDRI010000171.1 coordinate 5,991, forward strand.
GCATCATGAGTCTTCCCGTTCGACTCTTGGAAATTGCGAAACGAGAGGCTCATGCCGCAGCCCCTCATGCGGTGAATTCCCCAGACGCGAAGATGACTCCCTCGCCACCCAGCATCACTCGATCACCGCGCACTTCCACAAAGACGATGCCGCTCCGGGCTGACACTTGATGACCGATCATTTTCGTCTTTCCCAATCGCTCACTCCAATACGGAGCCAGGCAGCAGTGAGCTGATCCGCAGACAGGGTCTTCATCCACACCCACCGCCGGAGCAAAGAACCGTGACACAAAATCGAATCGCGGATCGTCACTTCGGGCAGTCACAATCAAGCCTCGGCAGTTGACCGTACTCAACTGCTGGAAGTCGGGAGTGACGCTGCGAACGACACATTCCGACTCGACCGCCACCAGAACATCAAAAGTGGATCGCCCCACGAATCGAGTCGGCACGTTGAGAGATTCCAGAATTCCCATCGGTGGCTCACACGGTTTCGCGGGGAGGGCCGGAAAGTCGAGCTGGATTTGTGAGCCTTTACGTCTGGCTCCCAGAATGCCGCTACGAGTCGAGAACGCGACCTCTGAACCGTCAGCCAGTTTTCCCAAGTGAACCAGAACGACGGACGAAGCGATGGTGGCATGGCCACACAGATCGACTTCCGTGGTGGGAGTGAACCACCGCAGATCGAATCCTTGGGCATTGGGAACCAGGAAAGCGGTTTCCGAGAGGTTCATCTCCATCGCCACACTTTGCAGCCAAGAGTCCTCTGTCCATTGATCGAGCGGAACGACTGCAGCCGGGTTCCCTTGAAAGGGACGGTTCGTAAACGCATCGACGACAAAGTAACGAAAACGAGAACCGCTCATGGTGTTGCCTTTTCTCAGACGGGAATTCACCGTTGTCATGAAGATCGTCGTCATGGCCTCCAACTTCAACAACCAAGGCAACCGTGAAACAATCCGTTTTGCTCTTGGTAAGCCGACGTCGCCGTCGATCCTCCGAAAACGGCGGCGAAGTAGGATCGTTCGAAGTCACCGCGGTCCTGGAATAAACACAATTCCAATTCACAAGGACATCCGCGCCTATAACGCGTCGCAATCGACCTTCGAGCCAGTCTGGCAAGTGCTCAATGCCCTGCGATCCCATGATCGCCGCCTGGCCGACGAACTCGACCAACTGCGTCTGTCGTTGGGTCGGCGGTCAAAATACGTGCGGCCCGGTGCGGTTCGGTTGTTTTCCCATTGGCTCCAGCGAAGATGTTGCCGTTGTTGAAGTCATTGCTCCCGCTCCGCCATGCAAGGCGATTCCATGCAAGCATCCGAGACAAAGCTCCGACAGTTGATTGAAGGCACAAAGCAATACGTCGTTCCGCTTTTCCAACGTCCCTATAGTTGGTCCGAGAAGCAGTGGAAAACGTTGTGGACTGACATCGTTGACCAATCACGACACGACGACGGCCGGCCGCACTTCTTTGGTTCGATTGTGACGACTCCGGCGAAGTCGGTGCCGCAGGGTGTCGGCAAATGGCTCTTGATCGACGGACAGCAGAGAATCACGACAGTTCAAGTGTTTCTTGCGGCCATTCGGGATTCGGCGGCCCGGTTAGGCGATGCAAAACTGCGTGATCGGATCGACGGACAATATCTGAAAAACCCATACGAGGAAGATGACGAACGCCTGAAGGTGCTCCCGACGCAAGATGATCGCGCTGCGTTCCGCGCCATTATTTGGCAAACACCGATTCCTGAAAGTCGGCTGCGCGCCTGCTATCAATTCTTCGCGTCTCGTCTGGAGTCTCTGACGGTCGACCAACTCGAACCAATCCACTTAGCGGTCGTGGATCGTCTTTCGCTGGTCGGGATCACCTGCGACGACCATGACAATCCACACCTTATTTTCGAGAGCCTCAATGCCAAGGGCGAGAAACTGACTCCCGCGGACCTGATCCGCAACTTTCTTCTGATGCGAGTGCATGTCGGTGATCAAGATCGCCTTTTCAAAACGTACTGGCTACCGATTCAACAAGCGCTCGGCGACGACCTAACTGAGTTCGTGCGACACTTTCTGATGAAGGAAGGAATGATCCTCAAAGAGGCGGACGTCTATTTCGAGCTGAAGGATCGGCTTGCGAATTCCACGCCTGCTCAAGCCGAAGCATTCCTGTGCGAGCTGCACCGTCACGGAATGTTCTACGCGAGATTCCTTGACTCAAAACGGGAGGTCGATGACGCGCTGGCCGAGCGACTTGATCGCATACGCCGATTAAAGGTTACGGTGGCGTTTCCGTTCTTGCTGCGTGTGTTCGACGCATTCGATAAAGGCTGGCTCAGTCACAAACAAGTACTCGAAACGCTCGACTTGCTTGAATCGTTCGTGATTCGCCGGTCGATTTGCAACATGCCGACCAACCAGTTGCGGAGGATGTTGCCGCCGGTATTTGATGCTGCTGGCGGTGCTGGCTCCGACTTCGTCGATGGTCTTCGTAAACAGTTAGGCGGAAAGCGTTGTCCTGACGACGAAACATTTGCCACTCAACTCGCCAGTCAACCGCTCTATTCCACAGCCGAGAAAAACGCACGGCTTCGGTTGATCCTCGAAAGGCTGGAGCTTTCCTTCAATCACAAAGAATCGGCGGAGCTTTCAGGAACTCAGATCGAGCACGTTCTGCCACAGACTTTGACCCCAGAATGGGAGCAGGAACTTGGGGAAGGTGCTGAGGAGCAATCGACACGTCTTCTGCACACGTTGGGGAATCTGACGCTGACGAAATACAACGCGGAGTTGTCCAATAAGCCGTATGAGGTCAAGCGAAGTGACTTCGCCAATAGTCACTTCGTATTGAATCGCTACTTTGCCGAGGTTGTGCGATGGTCTCCAGACGCAATCCTCGAACGTGGTCGAGCGCTGTCGCAGCGAGCGATCGGAATTTGGCGCGACGTTGGCCGCGAGCCAAACGCTATCGATAGTGAGAAACGGTCGAGCACGCCGCCCGTGAAGGTCCGGTTTCGCGATGATCAGCAACCCGTAACGAATTGGAAAGACGCCTTCGTCAAATTGCTCAAACAGTTTGACGCGAGCAGTCCGGGACTGTTGAGCCGTATCGCGACGGAACAGACTTTGGCGGCAGTGATCTCGGTGGATGAAGATCGGTTCCGTCGGTCGAAAGCACAAATCGGGACGGTCTATGTCAACACGCACGCCAGCGCGGCCCAACTTCAAGATTGGTGTGGAAAGGTCGCAGAGATCGGAAGGATTAGCGCGAATGATTTCGAGTTCGTCATGCCGGATCATGTCGCACCAAGCAAATGGAAAGCGACGAGCGTACCACCGGTCAGAATTAGGTTTCGCGACGTCGAGCACCCCGTACTCAATTGGAAGGACGCATTTTCCAAACTGCTGACGCAGTTTGATGCGAGCAACCCAGGTTTATTGAAACGCATCGCTACGGAGCAGGCCCTGCCCACAGTAGTTTCTGGCGATCCATCTCGTTTTCACGGATCGGAAGTGCGTATCGGCGAAGTCTTCGTCAACACTTATGCCAGTGCGGCCCAACTTCAGAAATGGTGCCGAAAAGTCGCTGAAATCGGAAAAATTTCGTCAACGGATTTTGACTTCGTCATGCCAGACGCCGCCGATCCAATGCACGAGGTGCAGGTTGAACGGTGAGTGGGTGACGAGCAGTCGGGACGAGACCCCGCGTTCACACACGCTCGTCGCGTTTCCGATACGTTCGCAAGGGAGTAGGCGGAAATCCAACCTCGCGCGCTGATGCCAAGGACTCGCCCATGCCCCGACGCCTGCGAATCGAAATGCCCGGCGGCGTGTCTCACGTCACCAATCGCGGCGTCGATCGCACCAACCTCGTCCGAGACGATACCGCTCCGCGTGATGAGCCTTCTCGTCTGGAGATGATTCTACTGGGCGAGCTACACTCCGATCGGCCACTTACAGGAGACTTGTTATGGCTGGGGATGTCATCGCGAAACGTCTGGAATCGATCGAACGTCAGATCGCAGACCTCAAGGTCCAGCTTGCTCAGTCGATCGCGCGGGATTCGAAGAGCAAGACCGTCAAGGATCGGGTTCCCGAACGATACTGGCAGGATCGAGCGGCTCGATTGAGTCATGTGCAGGTGCTGGCCTCCACGGATTCCACCGCCGTCGTTTCTGCCGAACGTGGCCAGCCATGATTTACTTCGACACCAGCTACATGCTGAAGTGCTACTTGTCGGAACACGGCCACGAGGAAGTCACGCACGTCTGGAAACAAGCGGATGCCGTCGTGTGCTGTGAACTCGGCAAGGCCGAGTTCGTGGCAGCGGTCCATCGGCATCTTCGCGAAGGTCGAATCACCGATGACGGTTTGCAAACGACTCTGGCCGCGCGGCAGGAAGATCAAGCCGCCGACTTGTGGGATTGGATTCCTTTGAACGAAGAGGTCTTCACGGAAGTCGCGAAGCTGTTCTCGACGCTGCCGAATTCGATCTACTTGCGATCGGCCGATGCCATTCATCTCGCCTGCGTGCGGATGTTGGGGCTTCAAGAAATCTATTCCAACGACCGCCATCTGATGAAAGCGGCGGCTCACTTGGGACTGACGCCGCACAACGTGATTCCGTAGTTCGTCGTGGTCCGCTGAGTGGGGACCATTTTCATCCTCATCAAGGCGTCACGGTCATTTCAAATGGCCAAAGACACGGAAAGAGGAACCCATGAGTGCAACCATCCCATCACCAGTGCGAACTGGCATTGAGAGTCAGCTTGGCGTTTGCGGAGGCATACCGTGCATTGCGGGGACACGGATTCGTGTGGCATGAGTTGCAGGGACAGTCGGCGGACGAAAGGCACGGGCTTCACTGAGAACGCAGGCCGGTTCGCACTCGGACCAACAGGTCATTCAGCGCGCTGGAACCGGTCGGCACATCAGGCAAGTGGCTCGCGTCGCTGGCGGCTTCAAGTTGAGTCAGCAGGCGTTTGCATTCGGACTCGTGAAAGGTGACGTCGGTTTCCGGGAGCGTCGATTGTTCGGGACCGGCGAGTTTTCTGGCGACGAGGTCGGGGATTTGCGGCAAGCGGAACTCGTTGTTGAGCGTCACGAGGTTGGCTTCGATTTCTTCCGTCCGCATCAGGTGGATGCCGGTCAGCAGGACTCGATAGGTGTAGAGCAGCGGCTTGACTCGGCGCGGGCGTTCTTTCTCGAACAGCTTCCATTGAGTGTGAAAGAAACCCTTGTAGTGATGCACATGATGCCGCGTGAGGCACTGA
>CAMDRI010000172.1 GCA_945906725.1 Candidatus Kuenenia stuttgartensis
ATACTGGTCGGAAACCAGCGAAGCCCTGATCCATGTCAGTATGATCGACGTCATGCTCAAACGACTCACCAGCCGCCCACTCACCGAAGCGGCACGCAGACAGCTCGCGGCCTGACCCCAAACTCCTAACTTCCCGCACGCCCTCTTAGAGAAACAATGAGCTTCTCGTCTCGCAGCGCTATCACCGTCTGTTCAAAGACGTCAGTCGCGAGATCAATATCGTCGGACGTGTGCGCGGCACAAGTCAAACCGCCGGTGGAGCTCATGTTGTCGACGCCGCCGAATCGCATCCGCAGTTGATACTGCGCGATGAGCCGGCCTGGCATCCCTTTGAGCCGTGCGGCATCGGTTGTGTACAGGTCACGGCGTGACCGAGCTTGCCGCACGCGGTCGAGGTCCGCTTCAAAATAAACGTGGTACGTCGAAGCCGGTCCATAAACGTAGCCGGCAATCCCGTGCCGTTCGAGAACCGCGTCCCAGGCGGTTCGCAGCCGAAGTGCGGCGGCATCGGCTTGTTCGATGGCGGTGCCGTCGGCCACGCGACGCAGTACGACAATGCCGGCCGCAGCCGCAGTGGGCGACGCGTTGAACGTGCCGAAGTGAACGACACGCTGATGCCGGTCGTGGTGCGGATCGCCCGTGATGTCGAAGACACGCATCACGGACTCGCGACCGGCGACCGCTCCGCCAGGCATCCCGCCAGCGATGACTTTTGCCAGACAGCACAAATCGGGAGCCACGCCGTACAGCTTTTGAGCTCCGCCGGAACTGAATCGGAAACCGGTCACGACTTCATCAAAGATCAGCAGCACTCCGCGCCGCGCAGTCGCTTCGCGCACGCCGCGCAGCCAGTTCACGTCGATCGGCACTCGACCCCACGACGCGCCGGATGGTTCGAGAATCACCGCCGCGATGTCGTTGTTCTTCGCCAGCGTCTCGTCGAGCGAATTCAGATCGCCATCCGGGATCGTGATCAACCCTTGCCGAATATGCGGCGGCACACCGAGCGATCCATCCGCCTCAAACGGCGGCTGAAATCCATGCACGACGTCATCGTGCCAACCGTGAAAGTGCCCTGCAAATCGCAGAATACGATTCCGGCCCGTCGCAGCACGCGCGATCCGTAACGCCAACTGAGTCGCCTCGGTCCCTGAGTTGGTGAACCGGACTCGTTCCGCACACGGAATCAGCCGCTGAACCAGTTCGGCCCATTCGATGTGCAGCGGATGGTCGTTGCCAAAATGCGTCCCCAACGCCGCCGCGCGAGCGATCGCCTCGACCACTTCGGGATCGGCATGTCCCAGCAACAACGCGCCATTGCCCATCAGAAAGTCGACGTACTCATTGCCGTCGATGTCCCACTTGCGTCCGCCGCTGCCACGCTGAATGTAAATCGGCATTGGCAGTGAATATCGCAAGTCATGACCGACCGCTCCGCCCAGCGTCGTCTTGGCTCGCTCGAACATCGCAGCGCTTTTCGGGCGGCGAGCGGCAAACGCTTCCATCAAGTCATTCGTTGACAACATGCGGCTTTCTCCCAGTTCAACGGAGCTTCATCAGCATTCCAATCGCTGTCGCGACGAAAGCAATCAGCAGAACGATTCCCGACAGAACACCGCCGACAGTCACCCACCAGCTCGTGCGATACAGGGGAGGCAGCGTCGCGTTGTAGTACGTTGCCAGCAGGCAGACGATGCCGACGCCGAGGTTGACCGTGACCAGCGCTCCGATTTGCGTCAGCAAATCAAAACGAAAGCCGCCCCAGTTCCAAAACTGCGACGACACGAAAAACCACGCGACCAAAATCGTCAGGACTTTGCGGAACGAAATTTGTTTCGCCTCTGGCCGGACGGCGGCGAGCAGATCAAACGTCACGCGAGCGACCGCTTCGGGCACGCTGGCGATTGTGCCCCACAAGGCCAGCAGAATGGCGAAGTAATACACCGGGACCAGCCACGCGCTGATTTGTTCCCAGATCACCGCTTGCTTGGTGAGCAGCGCAAACTCTTGGCCCGCGCCGGGCGACAAGTGCTTCGGATACAGCACAGTCGCTCCGGCGGAAAGAAACGCGACCGTGACCGCTAACAACACGGCGGCACCAAGCGACACGTCCCAGCGCAGCGGTGCCAGCAACCGTCGCAGATGCGCGGCTTGCTGCGGATCGGCGGGCAAGTGATCTTGCTTCGACGATTGATTGGCGTAGTCGCGAGCCGTCGCGTTCCCCGCCAAGCCCCAGCCGTGCGCGCCGACCCAACTCGAATACGCGATGTAGCCCGACAGGCTGCCGCCGACGTATCCGAAGATCGTGGCCAAGTTGAGTGCGTATTCGTTCTTCGCCGCCGGAGGTGCCCAGTCGGGTGCGGGAGGCAAATGACCGAAGCGGATTGCGCCCCAAAACATCTCGATCAAATCCGGACCGACGAAAATCGTGGCCGTCCCCGTCCCCACGACCATCAAGCCACAGATGATGATCTGCTGCTTCTCCAACGAGACGTAACTCGATCCGAGGCTCACGGCCAACGCGGCTCCGAGAAAGACCGACGTGATCCCGTTGACCCACAACTTCGCAGTGTCGGGATTTGTCAGTCCCAGCGCGTCGGCCATTCCCAACTTCTCGCCCAGCAGGAACACTCCGAGATTGCCGCAGGGCTTGGCGATCGCCGTGAGGCCGGTGGCCAAGATTGCCAGTTCCGCCCCGACGAACAGCATCAACAACCAACCCCGCGGACCGGACAGAGCGGCGACGCGATGCGCGAACGATTGCCCCGTCACCGCCGTGTAGCGACCGACCAGATACATCACAAATCCCGCACGGATGACGACGCTCAGCACCAGCATCCACAGCAACCCGAACCCCGACCACGAACCAAGCCCGCAGACCATGATCGTCTCGCCCGTTCCCAGCGACAGAGACGCGACTACCGCTGCCGGCCCAAAGCTGCCGAGCAATCTCACGCATTTCCGCAGCGAGAACGGTTCGGCGTAGATGCCGCTCGGTGGAGGAATCTGAATATGCGGAGCGGTCATGAACGGCCTCCACACGCGACGATCGTCTGGCCGGTAACGAAGCTCGAATCTTCGGACAGAAGAAACCGTACGACGTTCGCGATCTCCCCCGGTTCGGCCATGCGTCCCAAAGGTGTCGCGGCGATCAGCCGCGCGACGGTGTCGGGATTCGCCGCCTGAGCGAGATCGGTATTCGTCAGCCCGGGCGCGACACAGTTGACTCGCACATGCGGCGCGAGCGCCGCCGCACAGTGTCGTGTGAAGGCGATCACGGCCGCTTTCGTCGTCGCGTAGTCGATCATGTCCGGCTTGAGCACCTTCGCCGCCAGCGACGAGACATTCACGATCCGTCCAAAACCACGCGAGATCATTTCGTCTTTGACGGCCCAAGTCACCAGAAATGGCCCATCCACATTAACCGCAAACATCTCGCGCCACCGCGCGAACGACACCGCCGTGTGCGGCTTCGATTCGGCGATGCCCGCGTTGTTCACGAGCAGATCCACCGGCCCCAACTCGCGTCGCACCGTGTCGATCATCCGCCGCACTTCCGCCTCGTTCGACACATCCGCTTGCACGGCGATGACTCGCTCGGCATCGGCTTCCATCAACCGCACGGTCTCCTCGGCCGCTGCCGCGTGTCGCTGATAATTCACCGCCACCCGCGCTCCGTTTGCAGCCAACATCCGGCAAACCGCCCGCCCGATGCCGCGTGCACCGCCTGTCACCAAAGCCGTCCGTCCCGCGAAGAGTTGACCAGACATTACGGTTCCCCTGCAGTGCTGCGGCGAGACGCAGGACTCCATTCATTTAAAATAGCGAATCTCGAAGTCGACAATTCGTCGTGATGAAGGTTGGCTCGGCAAACGCCGTTTTATGCTGATCAACGTCTGGATTCCAATTGAATGGAGTGCTGCGTCGAGCCGCAGCACTCCAGGTTCCGCTCCTCCTATCACAGCCCCGCCAGCATCTCCAGCGTCGTTGCGATCACGGTCGGTCCCCATTCGGGGGTAAGCTGTGAAGCGAGCAGGTAGTTGTAGTGCGACTCAATGACTTCCATGCCTCCTTCGGCGAACGCTTCTGGAGGCGGGATGTAACCGATGCAACCGTTGCTGTAGCCAAGAAACATGGTGTGCGGCAGCGGCGAGCGGCGTTTGATTTCCAGCCCGAGCTCGGCGAGCGGTTCGGCCGAGACCGTCGCGAGGCCGATGTCGTTGATCCGCATCGCCCACAGTTCGATCTCGCGCGTGACGAGGCGATTGCCGGCCGAGACGAGCCGATAACGTTGTTCGGCCCAGGCGAACATTCGCTGCGCGACCTGTTTCGCACCCAGTGAATTTCCGGAGAACGCTGTGTCTCGCGTCGCACGCGTCCGTGCGAGGTCCGATTCGGCCGTCGCCAGATCTGGCAACGGTGCCAGCGGCAGATTCAAGCGGCGACTTGTGACCGACAGATGATTGATCGAGGCTTGCGGAGTCGGTTCGTAATCCCACGTCGAAATCGCCGCGACTGACCTCACGATCCGTCGCGGTCCGCGCTGGTTGTGCGTCCGAATCTGCGCCCAGACTTTCAATGTTTCGCCGCCGAGCATCAGGCCCAGCCGATGCATGTCCTCGAACTGTTCCGGCCCGCCGCAGCCGATGCCGCACGCCGGGTTGATGTTGCCCGCCGCGCCTTGCAGGAACAGCGACGGAGCACCAACCGCCGGCTCTATCAATTCGCGAGCCGGCCCGATGAAGTCGGGCGAATACGACAACGTCTTCGGTCCCAGCACAACGGTATGACACGCCGCCGACATCACCACCGCCAGCGGCTTGCCGGCGAGATCGTCGATGCGGATCACATCCACCGACCGATCAATCGGTCCGCCCACGTTCTCACCGATGATGATGCCACCGTCCGGCATCTTCTCGCGACGATTAACTCCCAGCGGAGCTGACCCACGCCCGCTCCCCAATCGTGCCGGCTGCCGCTTCATCCAAGCCGAACTCGCAGCGCCGATCAGCACGTCTTCCAAGTGCTCGACATATCGTTCTTGAAGTTCGCGTTGCGGGGACTCTTCCTGCTGCCAGCCTGGAAACATCGGACCCAAATGCGTGTGACTGCCGTTGAGCAACACGTTCTCACCAGGAATCCCCAACTGCTTCCCGATCGCGGCGCGGATGCGATCCGATTCCGGCATCGGCACGAACAGCAGATCGAGTCCCGCAATCACAACGCTCGTCACACCATCGGACAACACGAGCACCGTCGCCGTCAGTTCGCGCTCAGCATCTCGCGAGCAACCTTCCTGGACCGTGTAACCCAGCAACCGAATGCCAATCGGCGGCGTGATGATCGCTCGCGTCACGCCAGCCAAAAGGAGACGCGCAGTGTCAGTGGAATCGGACATTGTTGAACCCCTCGTGTTCGCCGTCACGCGACTGATGTCCAGAACTCTTGGAGTTGATCGGTGACGGCAACTCTGAGTAGGAACTGTTTGCTGAACGCGTGGTCTTGGATGTCTGCATATTCTCGCAGTGCCTGATGGATCTGCTCGAGACGAACGCAGATTTCCCTCTGCTTGTCGATCGCCAACTTCTGCGGGGTGATCGGGATGAGCCGTTGCTTCTCGGCGGCGTGCGCCGGCAAATCGTGGCCGATCGAAACGCCCGCGATCAGGCCACCGACCACGATCGTCGACCGCATCGATCGATCCAACACGAAACACCGATTTGCAGGAGCGATCACCGCCAATACCCCAAGAAGGTTTGGAATCGAGAATCGCCAAGTATTGTATCGGGTTCGGCACCGATGAGCATCGGATGGTCTGGACGCGAAGGGTGCCTCAAGGCAGCCTTCGTGCATCGCGTCCATCAAGTTCCCGCCGCGGGGTGGCGATCGATCGAACCATCGCATTCAATGCACTACCACAGAACTCCTTGAAATGGATCGACGACGCAGAAATCGACGAGAGGGACCATGAGACTCATCGTGTTGGCCAAATGGAATCGTGCGTTGGCTCTTCTCTCCGTAATGCTCTTCCTGCAAGTCGGGCTTTCTGAGCGGAGCACTTCGGACGAGACCCTTGGCAAGATGGCCGCCGCCGAAGAAGCGGCTTTCAAGGGGCAGGTTCAACCTCTGCTCCAAAAATTCTGCGTGCGATGCCACAACGCGGACAACTTGGAATCGGGCATTCGCGTCGACCACCTGACCACCGCGCTGGAGGACCGGGAGCTTCCACTCTGGAAGGGCATCTTGAAGCAAGTGGCTGATGGAGACATGCCGCCGGCTGACGAACCGCAGCCCACGGCCGAACAGCGAAAGTCGCTCACCGAGTGGATCACTCGCGCCATGAAAGTCGCCCGATCTCGCCCCACACCGAAAAATGGATCGGTGCGACGACTGACGGTGGCGCAGTACCGGAACACGCTCCGAGATCTCTTGGGATTGCAGGAGGATCTCACGGATGCGTTGCCGCCCGATGGGATCTCGAAGGACGGATTCGCCAACAACGGGCAGACATTGCTGCTGTCTCCGTTACAGGTGGAAACCTACTTCGACATCGCCGAAAAGGCTCTCGAACTGTGCATCGTCGATGAAAACTCTAAGCCGGTGATTCAGAACTTTCGGATGGACTTCGGAGCCGCAATCAATCCGCAGCCGTGTCCCGACAACCTGGTTCTCGGAGCCAACAACGCACTGCTGAACAACGCGGACTTCGTGGTGACCGAACTCAAGCCATCGAAACCATTCGACCACCTGCCGTTCGCGATGAAAACCAAGCACGAGTTCATCGAAGGCTACGTCGGCAACGATACGATCCGAGCCTGGAAGAAATTCGACAGCATCTATCACTCAGTCTTCGCCTGCGTACGCGGGACGCCGGGGTATCCAAAGGGGGAAGCTCATCAGGTCATTCCCAGCGGGCTGTTGTTGCGACCGGCAATTCCAAGCCCGGAGATCTTCGGCCAGTCGAACACCTACGGGCCGATGGCGAATTTCAAAATCTCGCTCCGCGAGTTGCCGGATCAAGGAAACTTCCGTGTCACGGTGAAGGCGGCTCGCTACGACGAAGGAGAGTTGGATCAATCGGGCACAGCGTTTGCGAAGCGCTCGCCATCGCTCGGCGTTTATATCGGTTTGCGTCGCGACTGCGGCAGCACATTGACACCAGTCGCCAAGCCCCAAGCGGTCACTAACACCGAGCTTCAGGACTTCATCTTCGAGGGAGCGATCAACGATTTTCCGACTCCTGACGTCGAGAAGGACAACGTCAATTATCTGGCCGGCATTCGGGAGATCGGCGTCCGCAGCGAATACACCGACGGCCGCGACATGCCTCGGTTGCTCATACGTTCGGTCGAGTTTGAGGGACCGTTTTATGACTCGTGGCCGCCGGCCACTCATCGCAGCATCTTCATCGACTCGCCGCACAAAAACGATCCCGCAACGTACGCACGAGAAATCATTCGCTCGTTCGCCACGCGTGCCTTTCGCCGACCGATCACGGCTGCCGAACTGGAACCGATCTTCGGTGTCTGGAAAAACTCATTCGCCGAAAAGGGCAATTTCCGGCAGAGCATCAAGGACGCGCTGCTCGTCGTGCTGACGTCGCCTCAGTTTTTATTCCTGATCGAGAACAGCAGCACCCCGGCCGCGGAAGATCTCGATCCCTACGAGCTGGCCTCAAAGCTGTCGTACTTTCTTTGGAATGGCCCGCCGGACCAACGTCTGCTCGATCTGGCCGCGAAGAACACCCTGCACCAGTCGCTGGATGCCGAACTCGAGCGGATGATTCGCGATCCGCGCTTCGGGCAGTTCATCAGCGAGTTCACATCGCAGTGGTTGAGTCTCGACAAGTTCGATGTCGTAGCGGTCGATGCACAGCGATACCCGAAGCTCACTCGCGACACGAAGACACAGTTGCGGCAGGAGCCGATCCAGTTTCTGCGATATCTGATCGAGCAAAACCTGTCGCTGCGCAACGTTGTTCAATCGGACCTCCTCGTGGTAAACGAAGTCACCGCGAGCTACTACAACCTGGCCGACCGCACGGAAAGCGGGTTCCGGTTTGTCCCCATCAAGCACGAGAACGAGAATCTGGGTGGCGTGCTGACTCAGGCTGGCATCCTGGCGGGGCTATCTGATGGCCGGGAATCCAACCCGATCAAGCGCGGAGCCTGGCTGGCCCGAAAAATCATCGCCGAACCGCCCGACGATCCGCCGCCGAATGTGCCGCAACTCAAGGAAGACGACGGCGTGAAGCTGACTCTCCGCGAAAAACTGGAACGTCACCGCAACCAGAAAGGCTGCGCGAAATGTCACTCCGGCATCGACCCGTGGGGCATTCCGTTCGAGACGTTCGACGCGGGCGGACTATTTAAGAAAGACCCCGGCGTCGATGCCCATTCGATTCTTCCGGACAAAGCCGAGATCAAGAATTTGATTGGTCTGAAGGCTTATCTCGCTAACGACCACATCGACCAAGTAGCATTCAGCTTCCTGAAGCACGCCGCCTGTTATGCTGTCGGCCGCAGCCTGACCTACAACGAACTCGTGTTTCTCCAAGAACAGAGCGTCCCACTGAAAGCCCACGACTACCGTATGCAAGAGTTGCTGCGGTTCGTCATCACGAGTGATATATTTTTGAAGAAGTAGCACCCACAGCCCCTTCCGGAATTTCGCATGCCCACACCCCTGCAACTTGATCGTCGTGCGGTGCTCAAAGGTTTGGCGGGAGTCACGCTGGCTCTGCCGTTGTTGGAGGCGATGGGGAAGGAGGTCGCGGCGAAAACGCCTCGGCGGTTCTGTGCGATGTACACGGCCAACGGCATGTCGTTGCCGAATCCGAAGCACGGGATCGACGAATGGAGTTGGTTCCCCAAGACCGAAGGCCGCGCGTTCGAGTTCGGGAAATCGACGGAGCCGCTAAAGGCATTTCGTGAGAAGCTCAGTTTTCTGGGCGGGCTGCATCATCCGAACGGGCCGAAAGCCGATCCGCATTTGTGCTCGGACATGTGGCTGACGGGTGCTCCGCTGCATAACCCGAAGCCGGGAATGTTCAACTCGGTGGCTCTCGATCAAGTCGTGGCCCAGAACACGAAACAGTTCTGCCGTCAACCGTCGCTGGTGTTGTCGATTGATGCCGGCGTCGGATTTTTGTCGCGGACGGGGACGATCTCCTACAACCTCGAAGGGAAGCCGATCCCCGCCGAGAACAATCCGCGTCGCGTGTTCGATCGCTTGTTTCGCGGCGATCGCGCATCGCTTGCCACTCAGCGTGAGCAACTCCAGCGACGCATCAAGTTGGTGGACGCGGTGCTCGAAAGTTCCAAGGCCCTCAACAAGCAACTCGGCCAGTCCGATCGCGAAAAGATGGACCAGTACCTCACGTCGCTGGACGAAATCGAGGCTCGACTCACCGCCTCGGAGAAGTGGATCGACATCCCACTGAAGACGCAGGATTACTCGCACCTGAACCTCGACGCGACGAACGAAGGGGAACCGGCTGAGTACTACCGCAACATGTTCGACCTGATCGCGCTGGCGTTCGACGCGGACATCACCCGCTCGGTGGCCTTCATGCTCAACCGCGAAGACGGCATGGGGATCAGCGACACGTTCCCGCTGAAGCTTGGCCTGACCCGCACGCACCACAATTTGTCGCACGCCGAGGACAAAGATGGCCAATTGGAATTCGCCAAGTACGACCTATTCCTCAGCGAGCAGATCGCTCATTTTTTAAAACGCCTGGAAGACTACAAAGACAATGCGGGCAGCGTGCTCGACAACACGATTGTCCTGTTCGGCAGCGGAGCCAGCACTACGCACTATCCGAAGAATCTCCCGACGCTGATCGCCGGCGGTTCCAACATGGGCCTCAAACACGGCACCTTCTGGCGCGGCAATGAATTGCGGATGTCGAACGTCTTTTTGAGCATCCTGCGTTCAATGAAGATCGAGGAAGGCTCCTTCTCTGATAGCACCGGCACCGTGGGCGGTTCAATTTTCAGCGCAAGCTAGAGCGGTCCAGTTCGGATGCAGCGACAACGGTAGCTGAACTTGTGAGATTTCAGGCTGAACTCTCACGAGTTTCGCTCCAACCAGCGTGGAAGTGGTCTAGCGGTTGGACTTCCAAGCGGCCAGCCGTTCTTTGCAGTGCTCGAAGCCGATCCGGACGGCTTCGTCGACCCTGCTGAATTCGCCAACAAAAATTCCATCGACGGGCGGTTGCAGATAGATGTCTGCCAACTGACTCTCGATCAGTTTATGCCGGCCATAAACGCTGCCGAGTTCTGCGGCGCGCTGCATGATCGAAACGATGTTTCGCAATTCGACTTTGAGGCCAAAGCGTGTGAGCTTTTTTCAAAGCAGCCACCACCCCGATGGGCTCTGCACTTCCGTGACATTGATTTTCAAGTCGTGTGGCGGAAAGACGTCGACCGCGATGACCCTCGATGTCTCCATTCGTTCGCGCATCACGTCCATCGGCAGGTTGTCGAGCAAACAACCGTCGAACAATAAGCAACCGTCGCGGATTTGGGGTGCGGAGATTCCGGGCAACGTGCCGCTAGTTCGCACCGCCCACCAAAGTGTGTCGGTGTCGAAGAGATCGATGTTGGCTTTCGTCAGATTGCTCCCGACGCAGAAGTACGGCACCCACAGGTCTTCAATTTGCACGTCACCAAACCAGCCCTGCAAGCGTTGATCGAAGCGGTGACCGCGGGCAAAGGACACAACCGGCGGAGTAAAATCGAAAAAAGCACCTTTCAACTGTGACTGAATGATCCGAATCGTGTCGTCAAAACACGCCGGGTTGTAGGCATGCGCGGATGACACCAGGCTCCCCATGCTGACGCCATCCTGATTGTCTGGGGCACGATCATCTGTATGATGATCGCCGTATGGAAGCACTATCGCTGGGTAGCCGTGGCCCAAGTCCCGTATTTTGTTTGGGTGTCGTTAACGACCTTGCTGCAATTGTCGATCACGGGTGAGCGCTCATCAGCACCAATCTTGACGCGTCGAGTAAGTTGGCGGGGTTGTTGATTCACAACCTTTTCAACTTGGAGGCGTCATGTCGCGTCGAGCGGATGGGCGGAAGGTTTCGGAGTGGCGTGGGCGGTTCGAGCGGTTTCG
>CAMDRI010000173.1 GCA_945906725.1 Candidatus Kuenenia stuttgartensis
CGCCGACATGCTCGGCACGCTCCGTCGGCTCAGCGTCCGGCAACAGGTTTTGACCTTGGCCCTCGCAGGACCAGGGTCTCGAAAAATCCAACAACTCCTAGAAAACGCGGTGGCCTTGGCCACCTAAAATGCAAAAGTCGAACTAAGGGTGTGGACTCCGAACGCGGCACCCCCGTAGGCGTAGTACCCGGCCGAGAATCCGCCGAGCGCGATGCCTCCCGCCGCGAAACCGCCGACCGCCAACAACAGAGCGAGCGCGAACCCGCCGCACGAAAACAGTCCCAGCGAGCAACCTCCAAACGTCACGCCGCCGATCGCGACTCCCCCCGACGAGAAGACTCCCACCGCGATGTTGCCGATGGCGATGATCCCCCGTGCCGAATCGCCGTAGATTCGCAACCGTTGCTGCTGACGTTCGAGTGCGAAGTGAACCGGCTTCAACGTGCCGCGTCTCTCTTGTTCCGATTGGCGATAGAACATGTCCAGGCGGCGAAGCAACCGCTCGTCCGTGATTGGAACTCGCACATGCTTGTCTTCGAAGTATCTCTCGGCGAGGCGAAATCCGAATGAGCGTTCGCCGACAAGATACGGAAAACGCTCGACCACTCCGCCCGTCAGCAGCGAGTCGATCGTGGCACTGTAGAAACGCTGGTGCATGATGTTCTTGAGAAACTTGGCGTACAGACGGACGATTCCGTTCTCGTGAAGTCCATGAGCATTTCTTCTAAGAATCGTGCTGACGAAATAGTTGGCGTCGGCCATCCGCCGCATCAATTCCGGCTTCCGCAGGAATTCGCGGGCATCAAATGATTCGGGCAAGGTGAACGTCGGAACGCGAGGGCGGGAGGTCATGCTTCACCGCCTTTCGCGAACTGCGTCAGGTCCACCGTCTTGAGCGTCTCTTGCACCGTGCGGCGGACACCTTGCAGGAAAGCGGCGCCTTGCTTCTCGGCGTCGAGTTCTTTGTTGAACATGCCGCGGTCGATCACCGAGTCGATGGTGTTGGTCAAAATCTTTTGCAGGTCGGTCGGTTGCAGTGCCTCAACTTCGAAGACGTTGTCGCCGTATTTCTCCACGAACTTCTCGTAGTTGGACGATGTGATTTTTGCCTTTCCGCCAGGCGGCAACTTAAACTGCGCAACGTGCGAGGAATTCAACGCGACTTTGATTGGATGCACCGCCTCAACACCAAAGTCATCTCGCAAACTTCTCGCAAAGCTGTGTGCGATTTCTTCGCCGTCAGGGTCGAAGTCTGAAATTATCAGGACGACCAGCTTCTCTTTGCCGCTGCGTTGATATCGCTGAACCATCTTTTGACGCGGCGGAATAGAGCAGAACCCGCGACCGGTCGTCATTGGGATGCAGTATTTCGCGGCCACGGGTCGCAGGATTGCACCGAGCGTGTTTTTCTCGGCGACGATCTCTATGTGATTCGGCTGCGACTGTTGCAGGTCTCGCCAATAGCCCTTGAGGAATTCGTCGAGTTGCTTACCGATGAAACTGCTGGCTTCGGCATGTACGGACCAAATAATGATTGCCCGCGTTTCGTCGTCGAGGGCTTCAAACGGTATCTCGCCTGCCAACCGCGCCCGCGTCACCAACTCACACAGCGAGGCGTAACTGTCCGAATCGTTGACATAGACAGAGTCCGGCTTGCTCGCGTGCCGCAACGGCGGATCGTTGAGTAAGGCGTAGTGAATTTGTCGATCAGACAGCGGCCAAAATTCGCGGCGGTCATCCAGCACCTTGCGGATGGCTGCCATCATAAACTGCTTGGCATCGGTGATTCGCGACCGCTTCTTTGTGCCTACGATCTTGAGAGCCGAGACGGACACCAAGTTGCTAGTCCGGCGATGTTCGATCAGCGATTGATAGGCTTCATCGGGATCAGCGTCTTGCAATTGTTCCCGGAGTTTTTGGTCGATCGACTTCACTCTTTGGTGATTAAACGTCCGCAACAACCGCACAAACTCGTCAAGGTCGGCGGATCGGTGAATCGGATGAAAATGAACGGGGACAGCCGCTTCGCCTGCGAGAAATGCCGCCGCGTTGCGACGATGCCCAGAGAGAATGAAGCCATCCAAAGTGATTGTCAGCGGGTCGAGCACGCCGTCTTTCTTGATTGCTGTTACTAGACCTGCATCGTCGGCGTTGTTGATGTCGAACGGCTGATAAATCAGATCGTTCTCAGGTGCGGGCGTGATGTCGTCGAGGTCGATTAACCAATCATGCGACACCAGTTCGACGTGGCCGTAGTTGTCGATTTCGTCGAGCCTGATCTTCGGAAATCGCTCGTGATTCGGCGAAATCAGACATGTCTGATTTTCGGTTTCCTGATCGGATTGCGTTTGGGTTCGTCGTCTTTTCCAGGTCGTTCTCGATACCATGCCGTGGTTCCTTCTAAAGCCATTCGCGTCTCGCCGGTCAAAGCGTCGCGAGTGGCTTTTTTCATGCGGCGGGGTGGGTTCAGATGCCGGCTCGGCGGAGTGCATCGCGGGCCGCGTCGCTGTCTTTGCGTCTGCGATCCTCAGATCGCGGTGGCGTCTGCGGAGCGTCCGTCAGACCAACGTTGAGTGCGGCGGAGAACGCCTGCCAATCAGCCTCGGCGACGTAGCGACGGCCACCCACTCGAATCGAGCGGAGCCTGATGCCTCGAACACCGTGCAGCAACCAGCGCCAGCACGTCGCAGCATGAATGCCCTCACGGCGGGCGAGTTCATTGACCGTCAGGCGGTCGGTCTCAGTGAGAATCGCGGTCATCATCGGTCCCTTTCGTTTCATCGCGTGATTGCGAAAAACGAATGAGACCGCGAAAGCAGGCGACCTACAGCACTAACTCGTCCCGTGGGGACGAACGGGACGAACGGGACGAACTACTTTTATGTGACACGAGGCGGCTTCCGTTTCTTGCTCGTGACAACGCCTTCGACCCGCATCAAGTCGAGAATCGCGGACGCCTTGTTGTGTCCGATTTCAAGCTGCGTCGCCAGAGCATCGCGCCCGATACGAGGATTGGACCGACAAACTTGGCGGGCAGTTTGGATTTCAGCTTGGGTCGGTACGTCATCTCGGAGTTGTTTGTTTCCACTTCGCAGTTGATCGGCTACCCCACTCCTCGGCCCCCGCTTCATTTGAGCAGCAACACGGAGTCCCCAGCGTTTTTTTCCGTCCGCAATGTTGATGAGGTCGCGAAAGTTTTCTAACGGAATAGTGTTCGTGTCTTGAGGCGGGACGAACTCGCCGAGTTCGGCGAGAGCAATTGACGCGGCAAGAAGTGGATCACGCGGCAGCCCTTTGGCATCGAGCCACTCTGGCAAAACGACGTCACGACACTGGACCAGGCTCGCCACAAACTTGGCATTCTCTGCGTCGTATTCGCGACGCTCTTCCTCGGTCAGTTCGCACACACGCTTGCCAGGAAGACGTTTTAACGCCGCGAGCGTTTTTGACTGTGAACTGCGGGTTGACGTGCGTTTCTTAACCATTGTGATCGCCCCTGATGGTCGATGCCCGAAAGAAAAGAACGCGGGAAGCGAGTTCAGGTTTCTCGCTTGTCGGGTTCGATGCCCTATCCCGCGTTGTTGCAATCATCGTCACTGTCGTGTCATTCGTCAGCCGATCAACTTGGCCACTTGCTCGGCCAGAACATTCATCTTGCTCGCGTAGTGATTTGTCATCAGCGGCGAAGCGTGACCAGCCATCGCTTGAGCCGCTTCGATACCGAATTCGTCCCTGACTTTTGTGGCGACGTTGTGCCGCAACCAATGCGGCGTCCAACGCGGGATTTCCAGTTTCTCGCAAGCCCTCACGACAGCGGTCCGGTAGGCGTTGCGACGAATGCGAAACAGTTTGGCGTCGGGATCAGCTTGCAGGTGCCTTCGCAAAATCAATTGCGACTTCGGCCCGAATGCCAATCTGCGAGTCTTGCCGCGATGCTGTGTTTTGTGCTCGCGGAGTTCCGCCGTCCAAACCTCGCCCGACCGATCAATCATGCCGCTCGTCAACAGCAACAACTCACCGGGCCTCGCACCGCTCGTCAATTGCAGGTCGATCAAGTCTCGACACTGAGCGGAGACGATCTTACGAACCGCATCAATGTGTTCCTGCGGGACCGCCTGTCGCTGGGGATGATCGGGGGCTTCCGTTCTGCCGATCAATAGCGGTGCGAGAGCTTCCAACTTTTGCAGCGTCGTCGGTTCGACCAGTTCGCCCGCGACTCCCCAACGGAAGATGTGCCTCAACCGGTTCACTGACCTGTTGACGTACTTCCGGCACCAGCCCTTGCTGACCATCTTCCCGCGAACGGCCTTGAGCTTGATCGGTCCAAGATCGTTGACCATTTCGTGGCCGTACAGGTCTACCAGGACTCGAATCGCTGACTTGAAACAGTCGATCTCGTCTGTCGGTTCTCCGCCTTTGCGGTAGTGCTGCTCAGCGTGCCGCATGAACGCGAGGCAGAGTTCGTTGACCGTGAACTGTCCGGGATCAATCTTCGTGCCGGCCTTGAGCTTGTCGGGGGCGATGTCCACGCCTGATGCACAAGTCGCGATGAGTTCGCCATACCTCTGACGAGACTCGACCGAGCCATACAAGCCCAAGTAATAGTCCCGGCCAGCAACGCGAGTCCGCGCTTGTCCGGTCGATTTGTGAAGCGTGTAGGCCGGAATCCGGCCAGCCTGAAAACGAAATGAAGTTACCATTGAACGCGGCCTCCCGTGACAAAGTGGTAGTTACTACCACTGCCAACATAGGTTTTCAGCCGCACTGCCGAACGTCGGCAGGTAACGTAACTCGTTTCGGTATCAAGAAATGCCCAGGAGAGGACTTGAACCTCCATTCCCGTGAGGGAACTAGCTCCTGAAGCTAGCGCGTCTGCCAATTTCGCCACCTGGGCCAGTCTGCGAGGGACGAAGAATACGGGGTTGCGGAAGTGTCGGCAAGCGACGGTTGCGAAGTGCGGTGACGGATCGCAACCGTGTCGTCAGGCTCAGAACTTGTGGCCTTCTTGGGGGCCATGCTCCGTGAGCGTCAAAACTTCTGGGCCTTTCTCGGTCATCAAAATCGTGTGCTCGAATTGGGCCGAGAGGCTGCGGTCTTGAGTGCGGACGGTCCAGCCATCGGCTTTGTCGATTTCGGTTTTCCAATTCCCCTCATTGAGCATCGGCTCGATCGTCAGGCAGGTGCCGGGACGAACAACTGCCTTGCCGGATTGCAGATCGGGGAAGTGCGGGACGCCTGGCTCTTGGTGGAAATTGCGGCCGACTCCGTGGCCTTGGAATTCACGCACAATCTCGTAGCCTTGATCTCTGGAAAAACGATAGATGGCTCGTCCGATGTCGATGACTCGACCGAAGGGCTTGATGGCGTGGATGCCGATCCACATGGCATCGAACGCGGCCTGGACGAGGCGCTTGGCATTTGGTGCGACTCCGCCGATCAAAAAAGTTTCGGACGAGTCACCGTGCCAGCCATCAACAATGGTCGTGAGATCGACGTTGACGATGTCTCCATCACACAGCAGGTCATCGTTCGGGATGCCGTGGCAAACTACCTCGTTGACGCTGGTGCAAACCGTATTCGGGTAGCCGTTGTAGCCCAGGCAGGCGGGCGTGTGGCCATGCTTGATCGTGCAGTCGTAAGCCAATTGGTCGATCTCAAGAGTGGAGATGCCTGGCCGGACATGCGGTCGGAGATAGTCCATCAGTTCGGCGTTGAATCGGCAGGCGGCTCGGAGGGCCTCGCGATCCGCGTTCGTCGCATAGATCGGGATCTTGGCCATCGGCCCGGTTTGCGGCCGCAGCAAAGTGCCTCGGAAAGAGTTCACAAAATCACCTATTGGCGGTCTGGGGTCGTTAAATTCGGGCCGGCATTGTGTTCCGACCCACAACTCTTCGCAACCAGGCTCAAAAAGTGCAACCACAGGCTCAGGACGTGCAAAATCAGCCATCAATTCCACGCACAGGCTGGTTGAGTTGGAAAAATAGCGAGATTGAATCGACAGACCGCAGCGATCTGTTTTTGACTCGTCAAACATTGCCAACCGAAGTTGTCAACCGACAAGGCGATCCCGATATCTGAAAGTAATCCGTCAGGATGACGGGAAAGTTAGCTTGCGCGGCGCATCATCAAATCACTGTTTGACTGCGTGGCGAAGAAATGGCTGCTCAATGCGTTCCTTCATTTGGTCGTCGTCGCTGCTTTTCTGCTTTGCAAACGGATTCGTCCTGGGAGCTGCCGAGCCGTCGAGGCCGCAGTTGCTGTCGACGCCAGTTGCATCACGGTCGACTGTTGATGCTCGTCTCGCTGCGACGCGCAATCGTTCGGAGCACCGGCCGGCATTGCAGCTTGTTGACTGGATATCGCCCGTCGCGTTTCCGTGGTCGGAAGATGGTCTGGAACTTGGCAAACCCGGAGGTGAAGAAGATGAGCCGAAGATTAACTACGGCCCACCCGCCAATGAGCCTCGCAAGACGCTGTTTCAGTGGAGCTACGGCACGACGTTCTCCGGCGGTCCACCCGTCGATGATGATTTGCAAACCGATCGTCCCGATTTCGTCGAAGCCAGCACGACCGTTGGCAAGGGCGTGCTGCAAATCGAATCCGGCTACACCTACATTCGCAACGACGACCCGGACGACAATTCGATCACGCATTCGGCCGGCGAAGTTCTGTTTCGATACGGCGTACTCGAAGACTGGCTGGAGTTGCGGGTGGGTGTGTTCCCCTTCAGCCAAAAACAAAACTTTCCGTCTCCGAGCGTGACGAACAGCGGGCTGGACGATTTGTATTTGGGAGTCAAACTGGGACTCACGCCGCAAGAGGGCATCTGGCCGGAAATGGCGCTGGTCCCGCAGATGACCGTACCCTCAGGGCATGACTCAGTGACGGCCGGCAAGACGTTGGCGGGTGTGAATTGGCTCTACGGCTGGGACGTAACCGACTTCATAGCCATTGGTGCCAGCACGCAGTTCAACAGCGCGGTCGATGGCGGGACGTCTCAGCGATACACCGAATGGGCTCAAGCGGTCACGATCAACTACAACCTCGCCGAAAAGGTGGGCGGCTACACCGAGTACTTCGGCTTTTACCCGTCTGGCGCGACCACCGAGCGAGCTCAGCACTACATGGATGCCGGCTTAACCTACCGTCTGACGCCAGACATGCAGTTCGACATTCGAGCTGGCATCGGCTTGAACGAAGCTGCCGCCGATTACTTCATCGGCACAGGCTATTCGATCCGCATCAAGTGATTCCGTGAGGTTGTTCGGGGCCTCCGTCGGCACTCCCGATCTGCGCTCGCTTCCGCCACAATGTCGCCGCGAGACAATGATCCGGCTGGCATCACGAGGCGGTGAGACAACATGGTCGAGCGATATCGGCGAAGAAAGGGCAAACTTGCGCTGCTCGGCAATCATCAGCGATGCTGGCTGTGGGGCCGACATGTCGTCACCGAAACGCTGCAAGCCGCGCGTTGGCCAGTGCTGGAACTGCACCTCTCCGATCGCTTGCCGGAAGACGATCTCGCCTTCGCGACCGAGTGGTCTCAAGCCCGCGAGGTGACGCTGGCGATTGAATCGTTCGACCGGCTGACGGGTCTCTGCCATTCTCGCGAGCATCAAGGTTTCCTCGCCAAGATGGCTGCGTTCCCGTACGACCGCGTTGAGGACGTGCTATCCGCCGCGAAGCCTCAACCGCTGTTCGGACTGCTCGACGGCTTACAAGACCCGCACAACTTTGGAGCAGTCATCCGATCGGCACATGTGCTCGGAGTCGATGCGCTGTTCGTGCCGACGCACGGTCAGGTCGAGGTCACGGCCCAAGTCGCCCGCAGCTCTGCCGGTGCGGTCAATCACATTCCGATCGCGCAGGTGGACGATGTTGTTGCACTCGCCGAGCAACTTCGATCGCGCGACATCCAAGTGATCGGCACGAGCCAACGTGCTTCGCGGCCGATCAGCGACAGCGATCTGACTCGCGGCGCTGCGATCATCATCGGCAACGAAGGGACGGGCATCCGCCAAGAGTTGCTCGCGGTTTGCGACGAACTCGTCACGATCCCGCAGTTCGGAGCGATCGAATCCCTCAACGCCGCCGTCTCCGCCGGCATATTGTTTTACGAAGCTCAACGTCAACGAGCTTTCTCCGGCCGAAAGCCGAAAGCTGAAGGCCGATAGCCATTATCCCCTTTTTTCTGATTGCTCAACCCGTATGGCCCTCGAACTCAAGAATCCGCACAGCGTCCTCGCAGCGATTCAGGCTCGCCCGCTGGACGTCCTCGACATTCAAGTCGCGACGGACGCGCCGAGTCCCGCTTGGTCCGAGGTGATTGACGTCGCTCGTGCGCACGCCGTCCGCGTCACACGCGGCGGACGCCCCGCCTCGCGCGACCGGCGCGGCGACGAGAAAGAAGGTCGCGAGACCGGTATGTCCGCCACGGTGCGAGAGCGGCCGGACGTGCCGCTCGAAGAACTCTTCGCCGGCGCCTCGACGCGAGCCAACGGACACGGCCTTTGGCTGGCGCTGGACAATCTGCAAGACCCGCACAACGTCGGAGCCATCTTTCGCACCGCTGCCTTCTTCGACGTGCAGGGAATCGTCGTTACGAAAGACCGATCCGCACCGCTCAGCGGAGTCGCCTACGACGTCGCAGCCGGCGGTCTCGAACACGTCCCGTTCACGATCGTCCCGAATCTCGCTCGCGCCGCGGCGGTCGCCAAAGAGTCGGGCCTATGGGTGCTCGGCACGTCCGAGCACGCGGCCGACGACGTCACTCAAGTGGATCGCGGCCGTCCATGGCTGCTGATCGTCGGCAACGAAGAAAAAGGAATGCGTCGCCTGACCACCGAGCACTGCGACTCCGTCTGCCGCATCGCGCCGCGCGGCGAAGTGACTTCGCTGAATGTTTCGGTCGCGACCGGAATCCTAATCGCGACCCTGTCCGGCACGTGATTCAGTCGTCGCCCGGCGAACCGCGTAGGCGTTTGGTGTCGGAGCGGAGGCGTTTGTCGTTCAATCGGCGAGTCTTCGAACCCTTCGTCGGCTTCGTCGGCCGGCGTTTCTTGGGAGCCACCGCGACTTCTTTCAACCAGCCTGCCAGTTGCTCCAGGCAGCCAAAGCGATTCAGCAACTGACTGCGCGACTTCTCGCACGAGATCAGGATGCTGCCGTCGGTCAGCAGTTTCGAGGCGAAGCGAACTGCGAATCGTTGCCGCACGTCATCGGGCAGGCTCGGCGATTCGAGCGGTCGCCAGCGGAGGATCGCCTTCGAATTCACCTTGTTGACGTTCTGCCCTCCGGGGCCAGAACTGCGAGCGAATTGGAAGGTAAACTCGTCGTGCGGAATCTGAATCCGAGCAGTTACGGCCAGGACGTCACGCGACGAGTCATCCGAACCGGCATCAGAAGTTTTCGCTTTCGAGTCGGCCATCGAATCTCGCCGTGTGGATTGAGACGCCGCAGAAGTCTAAACTGCTCCATAACCCAGAACCTCGGAGGTTTCCATGAGCTTTCCTCGGATGATACGAGTGCGGCAGACGTTTGACGCGACGCGCGTGAACGATATTCCCGGCGAAGTCGAGCGGCAACTCGCAACGCTCAGTCTCGCTAAAACGGTGCGGCCCGGACAAACGGTCGCGATCACCGCCGGCAGCCGAGGCATCGCCAACATCGCGATCATCATCAAGGCTGCATGCGATCACGTCCGCAAGCTGGGCGCGAAGCCGATCATCGTTCCTGCGATGGGCAGTCACGGCGGCGGGACTCCCGAAGGACAGCGGCAGATCATCGAAGGCTACGGAGTCACCGAAGCCTTCACTGGTGCGGAGATTCGGGCGTCGATGGAAACCGTCATCGTCGATACGACGCCGCAAGGCATCCCCGTCCACTTCGACAAGCACGCCTTCAACTGCGATCACGTCATGGTCGTCGGCCGAGTCAAACCGCACACCGGCTTCGTCGGACCGGTCGAATCCGGACTGCACAAGATGATGCTGATCGGACTCGGCAAGCACGAAGGTGCGAAGATTTACCACCGCGCGATTTTGGATTTCAGCTTCCTGGAGATCATCCGCGCCGTTGCCGACGTCGTGCTCCGCAAGTGCCGAGTCGTCGCCGGCCTTGCCATCGTCGAGAACGCCTACGACGAAACCGGCATGATCGCCGCCGTTCCACCGTCGCAGTTCTTCGAGCGCGAGTCCGAGTTGCTGACGCAAGCTCGTGCGTGGCTGCCGAAGCTGCCGTTTGCCAGCGTGCAGATGCTGATCATCGACCAGATCGGCAAGAACATCAGCGGTACTGGCATGGACACCAACGTCATCGGTCGCAAATACAACGACCACGCCGCCACCGAACGCGACGACGTCTCGGTCAAACGTATCTTCGTCCGCGGACTGACCGAGGCGACTCACGGCAACGCCACCGGAATCGGGATTGCCGAGTTCACGAACTCGCGCACGATCGATCAGGTCGATCGCAAGATCACCGCGATCAATTGTCTGACCGGCGGTCATCCGACCGCCGCGATGCTGCCGATCGCGTTCGACACCGATCAGGGAGTGATCGCCGCCGCACTGCCGACTCTCGGGCTGGTCGAACCGACCAAGGCCAAGGTCGTCCAAATCTCAAACACGCTGCACCTCAGCGAAGTCCTTGTCAGCGAGGCGTACTTGCCAGAACTGCAACAGCGTTCGGACCTGACGATCCTGTCTGGCCCGACCGACATGGACTTCGACACGGACGGTAATCTGCGGCCTGTTTTCGCCGGGCATTGAGATCGTAGACGAGTCACTGCGTGACTCGAAGTTTCTAGTCACGGAGTGACCGGTCTACGAACGATCCGACAGCAACCGCGCAGCTTTCAGAATCAACACGCAACTGCCGGAGTGCGTGATCTCGCAGCGTGAGCGCTCATCAGCACCAATCTTGACGCGTCGAGTAAGTTGGCGGGGTTGTTGATTCACAACCTTTTCAACTTGGAGGCGTCATGTCGCGTCGAGCGGATGGGCGGAAGGTTTCGGAGTGGCGTGGGCGGTTCGAGCGGTTTCG
>CAMDRI010000174.1 GCA_945906725.1 Candidatus Kuenenia stuttgartensis
CGCCAGCGACACGAGGCGGGCCATGGACGTCATGGGGTGTCTTTCGGAAATGTGCCGCGGGAATGACGAGAAAGTTCGAGCATGGCCAGACGCTACATCATCTCGCTGACGGGGGCAAACCGGGTCGGAGTCTTGGCCGCCGTGACGACAGCCCTCGACGAACTGCGCGGCAATTTGTGGGAAGCCAGCATCTCGGTGATGCAACCGTTTTGCTCGATCCTGTTGGCGGCTGATTTTCCCGATGACCGCACCGAAGCCATCGTTTCCGACCACATTCGCGACCTTTGTCGCCCCTACGGAATTGAGGTTCGCTTGAGCGAACCGACGGCCGACTCGGGCATTCTCACGCCGCCGTCCAGTAAATATGTGCTGACCGTGCAAGGAGGCGATAAGCCGGGGATGCTGCGGATGTTGTCCGGCAAGCTCGCGGAGTTGAGAGTCGACATCCGTAATCTGTACGCCGAGCGATGCGAACGCGACGAATCGTTCTCGCTGGAGTTGGAGTTGGCGATTCCGATGTCGCTCGATTTCGCGCGAGTCAGCGAGCAGCTTTTCACTCGTTGCCAGGAGGTCGGCCTGACCGCGACGCTGGAACCGTTCGCCGAATTCGTCGCCCGTTGCGGCGGCAACCTGCGTGACTCGGTGCGAGCGACGACCCGTGTGTGAGTTTCGTTCGATCGTTCACGCGGCGAGACGCGGCGAATTCGTCACTGCCGACATTTCCGCCAACTCATCGGCGATGACGCCGTTCAGGGTCTGTTCGAGATCGGCCAGGATGTCAGCCACCATGCGGCCGTCGAGCAGGCGGTGATCGTACGCCAGCGTGACTCGCGAGCGGCCACGCTCATCGAACGGACCAAACGTCAGCCCGCTAGTCAGGAAACCGGGAGGATGCGAAATCTCGGCACCGCGCGAACCAATCGTCGTCAGAAAAAACGTGCCGCAACGCCTCACTCGCGTCACACCGGAAATATTGAGTGTCCACCACCACACGATCCGCCGAATCCAGGAGGGAAACGCGCTGAGCCACCACTGCCGCTCGAACATGACCTGCACTGGCTCGGTCTGGCAACGGTCGAGATGCGTCTGCAGGCGGTCCAATGGAAGTTCGTCCGAGCGAGGGAATCGCGACCAAAACAACCACGGCTCACCGTCCACTTCGCGATGCGTGACGATCGTCGCCGTGCTGTACGGATGCTGATACAGATGCGGCCACGGCCAAGGCATGTAGATCTGCCGCAACGGCGGATATTTCTCGGCGACGATCGCGAACGCTTTGATGAACAAGATCGCCCAGGAAATCCGCTGAGCTGAACCTTCTCGCGTGGCGGCCACGGCACTCAAGTCCATGATGCGGTCGTGAGCCGTGGTCGGCACGCTGCGGTTCAACCGCAACAGGTCGATCACAAGTCGCCGGCTTCGCGGAATCGCCAGCCGGTGCGGTTGCTCAGTGGTCGATGATCGAGACATGGAGGGCGACTCCTTGCGCCGGAAAGAATCCTTCGGTCGCACCGTATCACGGCTCGGCCAGTCGCGCAAAGAGCAGCTCTGGCCCGCACGTTCGCGCCGGAAGTTTCGGCCAGCGGACGATTTTCCTGGGAAGGTCATGGTGGACGTCGAGCCGATCCGACTTAGAATCAGCCGCCGTTGATTTGTCGTTCGGAAACGTCCGCCCTGGAACCATGATGCTCGGAAATCACAATCACGGATCGCTGCACTCGCAACATGCGTTCGGGAGTTTCCAGGGGCGAACTCGCGAAGGCCTGACGTTGACCGACCGCCGCGGCATGTTGAAGGCGGGACTGGCAGGTGTCGCGGGACTGAGCCTGCCGGGCTTGTTGAAGGCTCAAGCCGGCAGTGGAGCGAAGTCCGGCAAAAGCGTGATCCTGCTGTGGATGGCCGGTGGGCCGAGCCACATCGACACTTGGGATCCGAAGCCCGACCGGCCGTACATGAATCGCGGGCCGTTCGGAGTCACGCAAACAAAGTTACCTGGAACGATCATTTGCGAGCATTTTCCGAAGCAGGCGGCCATGCTCGACAAGTTCACGATCATTCGGTCGGTCGACTGCAAGCACTCGAACCACGAACCGAACATGGTCATGCAGACCGCGAACCTCGCCAACGAGCCGCGCGTCAACAAAGAGGCGGAGAAGTATCCGGCCCTCGCGTCGGTCGTGGCCAAGCATCACGGAGCCAATCACCCGTCGATGCCGCCGTACGTCGCGTTCATGAAATCGAGGTCGCATCTGGCGTTCGCCGGATACCTCGGCAAGCAGTACGACCCGTTCCTCGCCAGCCAGGCAACTCGTCTGCCGGTCTACGATTCAGTCGGCAAAGACACGGGGACGATGTCGCAAGCCGGAGCGTTCCAGTTGCCAACGGGACTGTCGTTGGACCGACTGTCAGATCGACGTTCTCTGGTCGGCTCGTTCGATCGGCTGCGGCGCGACCTCGATCAAGGTGGCTCGCTGGCCGCGATGGATTCGTACCAGCAGCAAGCGGTCGACATGGTGCTCGGCCGGCGTGCTCAAGCGGCGTTCGACATCGAACGCGAGTCGGTGGAGACTCGCGCGAGATTCGGCAATCATCTCTGGTGCCAGCAAGCTTTGATCGCTCGGCGATTGGTCGAGTCGGGTGTCGCGTTCGTGACGATCGACTTGAGCTACCACACCGCGTCGGGAACGTGGGACACGCACGGAGACAACGTCCCTCCCTACGGCGGCATCAAAAATGGGCTCGGCCCGCTGTTGCCGTTGTTCGATCATCTCATCACGACGCTCGTTGGCGATTTGTCCGAGCGTGGGTTGCTCGACAACACGCTGGTGATCGCGATGGGCGAGTTCGGCCGGACTCCACAAATGGGAACACAGGACAGTACCGACGGCCGCAACCACTGGCCGAACATCATGTCGATGTGCCTCGCCGGCGGCGGCTTCCGCCACGGCCAAGTCATCGGCGCGAGCGAACCGGACGGCGGCATCATCCGCGAACGTTCCGTCACGCCGGGCGATCTAGCCGCGACGATCTTCCACCACTTCGGCGTGCCGCTCGACGTGCAATACCTCGACAACCGTGGCCGCCCGATTTTCGTCCTCGCCAACGGCGGACAGCCGCTGCGTGAACTGATCTGACGCGAGCTTCGCCGCTCAAGCCACTTCGCACGTCTCCGAAAAGATTGGAGAGTCCTCGTCGATCGCGCGTCGCCGGCCGGGCAAGTCGTCGTGATACCACTCCGCGAGCACCGCATCCCACTCGGCCAAGCTGCTGACGACGACAAATGCCTCGCGCAGTTCCTCGAACCGCGGATGCAGTTCCGAGTACTTGATGCCGAACTTGCGAAGCATGATCGCAGTTCGCTTCTCGTCGTAGACTTCCATTGCGAGACGGAAGTGCTCGCGCAGAGCGTCACGCTGTTCGTGCAGAGACGGGGGATCCGGCAGCGGCAAGCCGGCCGCGAGTGCGCGAGCCTCGCGAAAAATCCACGGGTTGCCGATGGCGCCGCGAGCGGCCGTCACACCGTCAACGCCGGTTTGCTGGATCATGTCGAGACACGCCTGAGCCGTGAACAAGTCACCGCTGCCTAGGACAACTCGGCTGCCGGCGTGCTGCTTGATCTCTCGGAGGATGTCCCAGTTGCTCGGCCCGTTGTACCGCTGCTCGACGGTGCGGCCGTGAACGGTAATCGCCGCCGCTCCCCGCTCGTAAGCACCGTCGAAGATTTCAAAAAAATTATCGCGGCTTTCGGACTCGTCGTTGAGTGCTCGCCGCATCTTGACCGTCACGGGAACGTGCGGTGGCACGGCATCACACACTCGGCTGACGATTTCCAGCGCAGTCTCCGGTTGGCTGAGCAAGAAGCCGCCACGACAGCGGCCGAGCACTTTTTTCACCGGGCAGCCGAAGTTGATGTCGATCACGTCGAAGCCCGCTTCGACCAGCTTCAACGCCGCCGGACCGAAGTCTTCTGGAACCGCGCCCATCAATTGACTGCCGACCGGGTGTTCTTCGTCGCTGACTTTCAGAAATCGCCGCGTGCGATGCCGGTCTTTCAACTCGATCAAAAACTTGTCGAGCATCACTTCGCACAGCGAGTACGACGCTCCGAACCGCTTGGCAATGACTCGCATCGGCCAGTCGCTGTACCCGCTGAGCGCCGCCTGCACGACCGGGAAGTCGAGCTCAATCGGGCCGAGTCGGAGTCGAGGAAGCGTTGTCATGAGGTGCCTTCGAGCGGCGGCAAAACAAGAATTTCGCAAACGCCCACAAACCAGCAAATCGAAATTCCGGATCGACGTAGTGTTCAATGACGTAAAACGCGAAATAGTAGCAGCGAGCAAAGCACCACACCGCCACCGCCAGCAAGAACGCCACTTTGAGCGTCGGCTGTTCCACCAACAACGCCGTGGAAGCCAAACAACCACCACCAAAAAACAGAAGGCCCTTGAGATAAATCAGACGCGGGCATTTCAGATCGGCCACGATGCGAACCTCCGCGGCGGATAGCTACGGTTTCTCTTCCAGTCCGCAGGCACAGACCATCTGACCGCAGCCGGGGCAGCCGTTGCCGTACTTTTTCAACACAGCGGCTTGCAGGTCGACACCGGAGACGTTGGCGATCGTCGCCAGCCAAGCCAGGACGTCGGCAAACTCCATCGCCAGTTCTTCGGGAGTTCCTTCTCGCAGCGCGGCGGCCAGTTCACCGACTTCTTCCATGAGCCACATAAAGGTGCCGTCGACGCCGCGAGCTTCGTCTTTGCTCGAGTACATCTTGGCAATCAGTGCCTGCAAGTCGGCGAGGCCGAAGCGAGTCAAATCGGTGTGAGCCACGTTCACGAGAGTTCCCTCTTTTGAGAAATTGAGACGGCGGAAGTTAAGAAGTCGCGGCCTCAACGCCAAACGGCGACTTGCTCGAAATCGCTTGGCCTCTCAGAATACGCTGCCTTTCCGCCAGCGAGAATTCTGACGGAAACGAATTGCCTCGCCGAGGCCGAGCGGTCGATGATTCGGTGGGCACGCGAAAAAACAGATTTACGCCGACGAGTTTGCTCGGTCGGCCACGACACACAGGTTGGACATCATGGCCAAAGCGGGATCACGCAAGAAACTCCCCAAGGAAGTCGCGGTCATCAATGCCGACAACTGCACCGGCTGCGAAGCGTGCCTCGAAGTCTGCCCCGTCGACTGCATCGTCAAGGTGCCGGGCGCGACGATCGGCAGCCTTCAGACCTTCTGCGAAATCGACGTCGAGCGCTGCGTCGGTTGCGAAGTCTGTGTTCACATCCCGACCAAGAAGTCGGACCCCTACGAGTTGACGGTTTGCCCCTGGGACGCCATCGAAATGCTCCCGACGATTCGAGTCGCCGAGTATGTCGCTGCCAAGGGGGGCCCGCCCGACTATCTCCGCGACAACTGGGAACGGATCGTCGAACCCGCGATCCGCATGGCACAACTCGCCGCCGAACAGCAGGCATAGGTTCCGACCTACTTCTTTCCCGCCTTGCGCTCTTCCAGCTTCTTGCGATAGTCCGCGAGAATGCCTTCGGGATCGTCGTTGAAGGCGTCGCGGCAGCCGGTGCAGCAGACCCAGTAGGACTCGCCTTTGAATGAGACCTTGATCGTTCCCGCGCCGCCTGTGACCACGCATTCCGGGCCGGTCTGATCCGAATCCGCCAGCCGAGTCCCTTCACGAGTGTATCCCACCTCCGCGATACGGTTGAAGAAGTTTTGGCCGGCTCCTTTTTGCTCGAACAGAACGAGCGCCCGCTTTTCATTCAGACGAGTGATCGTGATGCGACGGCCTTCCGCTCCCTCTTTCGCGGGTGTGTCGAAGACCAGTTTGTTGCCGTTCGATTCTCCAACATATTCGCGTTCGACCATCTGATCCTTCGCCGTGCCGAGTTCGATGGTCTTCAATCGGAAGCCCTTCAATTTGGGATCAAACGACACGAGCGCGGACTTCAGCAGCTTGCCTTCTTCGACGGCGTATTCCAGCGCCACTTGTTCGCCGCTGAACTTCCACCGCCACTCGGCTTTCTCGCGCCACGCTCCGCTGGCCGAGTTCCGTTTTGGCTGACCGGTCCCGATCCAGCCGCCGACCAAATCTTGGAACGGCGTCAGAGCCTCTTTCGCGGCGGACTTGGTTTGGGGCGGAGATCCTGACTTGGAAGCGGTCTCCTCAGTGACTCCCCAACCTCTAGCGACCAACACAAGAAGTAGACCCACAGATGTGCCGAACCGAAGGACTCGGTTTGCGTTCAACGAACTTCGCATGGCTTTGGCTCCGGGCCTTGTTCTCGCCGGATTAACCGGCGCAATCAGACAATCGCACCTTCAGAGAGACGAAATCATTCCGACCAGCCGCAAATTCACAGTCACGAATAGCATCCTGCGGGGTTATGCAGGCCTCTCCAAATTCACCCACCGAATCCTCAGAAGTCAACCTTCTGGCCACTATCCTGATCGCTTCTCGCCTTGCCGATCAAACCCATCGGTGGCCAAGATACGCCGCTTAGTTTCGCGGAGAACGATCGATGTCTCAAGATTCAAATTCTCCTCGTTCGGGCGGATTGGTTCCGTCACAGGGTATCGAATGGAGTTTCATTTGGCTGGCCGTCGGAGTCGTGGGGATGGTGTTTCTGTTCTTTTCGTTGCTTGGTAGAAAAACCGACGAAAAAACTCCGACCTACGAACGCGACTATCAAATCATCCCTCGGGTACCTCGCGACTCTCAAGATCAGCCTGAGGTTGGAGTTCCCCTGGAAACTGAATCGACTTAAAGCTCGGGTCAACTCATGCGGCGTGATGGCTCGCAAGTCTTTCATGTGTCCGATTCCGAAGCTGGGCACTCGCTGCTGGCGTCGCTGCGTCGCTGGCGGCCACAGGCACCCGGATCGGAGGCGGCTCAACTGCTGCGGAATTGCCAGGTGCAGATCGACGGCAATCTCTGCGAAGATCCGCATCGCCGGTTGAAAACGGGCGAGGTCGTGAAAGTTCTGTCGCACGCGATCGCCACGCCGCCAACCGCAGCCGATATTCGTGTTCATTTTTTCGATGAGCAATTAGTCGTCGTCGAAAAGCCATCCGGCATGACGACGATGCGGCATGCCGACGAAGCCAATTGGTCGGCGCGGCGACAACGGCGAGAATCGACGCTCGCAGACATCCTGCCTGATGTGCTGTTGAATTCAGCCAACTTCTCGCGCGGCAAACAACGACGCCCCGTACGTCCTCCGCGAGTGATCCCCGTGCATCGACTGGATCGCGACACCAGCGGCCTGATGGTCTTCGCTCGAACGGTCGCAGCCGAACGGTCACTCGGCGAGCAGTTTCGCGAGCATTCGATCGACCGTTCCTACTTGGCCATCGTTCATGGCGAAACCGCCAAGCAAACCATCGAATCGTTTCTCGCTCGTGATCGCGGCGACGGCAAGCGAGGGAGCGTTTCGGATCCTGAACAGGGCCAGCATGCGGTCACGCATGTCCGTCCCATCGAACTCGTCAACAGCCACACGCTGGTGGAATGCCGACTCGAAACCGGTCGCACGCATCAAATCCGCATTCATCTGTCCGAGGCGGGGCATCCCGTTTGCGGCGACAAGGACTATCGCGGGCCGCTCGGCCGAAAGCCGATCGTTGATCGCAGCGGCGCACCACGACTCGCGCTGCACGCTGCCGAACTAGGATTCGAGCATCCGCTCAACGGTGAACCGCTGCGCTTCGAGACGCGGCTGCCGAGAGACCTCTCGGACTTCTTGAGACGGCTGCGAAGAGACGGCTAAGCGAAATCAAAAATCGAAAATCGGCAATCGAAAATTATCTCACGGCGTTTCGATTTCGCTCTTCGCGTCGGTGCCGGTTTCCAGAGCTTTCATCTCAACCAACGATTGCGCGACTTGCTTGAACGCCGATCGTGGCTCGTTGTTCCCCTTGCGTTCCATGGATTGCTTGACGCTCCACTGAGCCAGCCCGAACGGAGATTCGTCGCTTCGCCACAGTTCCGCCTCCTGGACGGTATGGCCCTGCGAATTCTCCGCCTCGTACTTGCCTTTCCACTTCTGGGCGTTGATGTCACCGGTCGCCAGATTTAGAAGCTCTGGCTCGCCGTCTTTTTCCAGTGTCTTGTAGTGCATGAACCGCGCGACCTTCGGGTAAATCTGGAAGACCGAACCGGTCATTTCTTCGACTGGCTTTTCGCCTTCTTTGCGAAAGCCCTTCACGATCGGCAGGAAGGAAACCGGGATCGTCTCGTCATCGGCCAGCTTGCCGATCACGCGGCTTTCGGGCACCAACACTTTGTAGATCGACGCGCCGACCGGGCCGGGGTTGATGCCTCCTTCGCTCTTCTTGCCGGTTTGCACTTTGAATTCGAGCCACCGACATGGGACCTTTTTACCCTCGAATTCCGCCTCGAGCGAACCGACTGACTTGATCGTCAGATGCTGAATCCACTGAATCGTCAAATCAGTGCCGCCCGTGTTCGAGCGGGTCTCGATCTGCTGATACGTCCCTTCGTAGCGAATCCAAGTTCCGTCGACCGGCAGCTTCCAGATTAAGCCTTGAGCATACGCTCGCGGCGCATTTCCGTAGCTCAGTCCCACCACCAACGCAATGACGAATGTCAGACAGCGAATCATCAGCCACCTCGATGCCCAGAGGCGAAATGTCACGACGAACGCCGCAAGAATCCGGTCTCGGCGGCGAATTTCGGGCGGAGTCTGGCACAGCCCGCCAAAGGTGACAAGACCGGGTTTGGAGCGTTCACCACCGGCCGCTTGCTGGTGCCGATCCGCCCTCCGTAGACTCCCTGCGTTTCCCGGAATCCCTTTTGCGACCTCCCTTGCGAGACTATGCCATGCCGAGCCTTGTTCGATTTCGAGCGGTGTCCTTCCGAGTCATTTCTGCTGGACTCAGCCTCGCGTTGGCTCTTGGTCTGATCGGGCCGACGTCACAAATTCAAGCTCAAGACGAGAAGCCCGCCGCCACGGTCACCACTTGGGCACACATCGAACTCAAGGGGAGTTACGCCGAAGGCCCACAGATGATGGGGCTGTTCGGCGAAGTGAGCGAGAGTCTCGCCGAGGCGATTGGCAGGCTCGACAAGGCAGCGAAGGATGACGCGGTCACCGGCGTTGTGCTCAAGATCGACGGACCGAACATCGGACGCGGGAAACTCAACGAGTTCCGCCAGGCAATCAGCCGCGTCAAAGCCAAAGGCAAGAAGGTCGTCGCGTATCTCGATTCGGCGGAGTCGGGTGATTACCTCGTCGCGGCCGGCTGCGATGAAGTCGTGATGCCGGAATCGGGCGTGTTGATGCTGCTCGGTGTGCGATCCGAGGTCAGCTTTTACAAACACCTGTTCGACTTCCTCGGCGTGAAGGCCGAGATGCTGCGGGTCGGCGAATACAAATCCGCCGCTGAACCGTACTCGCGCAGCGAGATGAGCAAGGAATTCCGCGAAGAGCTGGAGCAAGTCCTCGGCGACTTCTACGACCAGATGGTCGAGCAGGTCGCGACCGGCCGCGGCCTCACGAAAGAGAAAGTCCAAGCCGCGATCGACAATGGCCCGCACACTGCCGCCGCCGCCAAGGAACTCGGACTGATCACGCGCGTCGCCTACGAAGACGAACTGACCGGCATCCTGAAAAGCAACAAGCCCGATGCGACGGTCAAGCTGGCGAAGCGCTACGGCAAAAAGAAAATCGACACCGACTTCAGCGGCCTGACCGGCATGATCAACATGATGAACCTGATGATGGGACTCGAGCCACAAGCTCGCGGCAGCAAGAATCCGAAGATCGCCGTCATTCACGCGACCGGCATGATCATGCCCGGAGCCAGCACCAGCGATTTCTTGGGGGACAGCACTCTCGGCAGCGACACGCTGGTCAAAGCGATTGAAAAGGCATCGAGCGACGCGACCGTTAAAGCGATTGTGTTGCGAGTCGACAGCCCTGGCGGAAGCGCACTCGCCAGCGATTTAATTTGGCGAGCGCTCGAA
The DNA here is from genome assembly GCA_945906725.1 of Candidatus Kuenenia stuttgartensis. Classification (GTDB taxonomy): domain Bacteria; phylum Planctomycetota; class Planctomycetia; order Planctomycetales; family Planctomycetaceae; genus SXKJ01. The sequence goes on from CAMDRI010000174.1 coordinate 10,001, forward strand.
AAGGTCGAGAAGCCGATCGTCGCCAGCATGGGCGACGTGGCCGGCAGCGGCGGCTACTACATCGCGATGGGGGCCGACAAGATCTTTGCCGAGCCGGGCACGATCACCGGTTCGATCGGTGTGGTCGGCGGCAAGATTGCCCTCGAAGGTCTGTTCAACAAGATCGGCATTACGACCAGCGTGGTCGCGCGCGGCAAGAACAGCGGCATTCTCAGCACGTCGAGTGGCTTCACAGACAGCGAACGGGAAGCGATGACCAAGCTGCTGCTCGACATCTACAAGCAGTTCACCGAGAAGGCCGCTAAGGGTCGCAAGATGGAATACGCGAAGCTCGAGAAGCTCGCACGGGGTCGCATCTATTCCGGAGCGACCGCGCTCAAGCTCGGTTTGATCGACAAGCTCGGCACGCTGGAAGATGCGGTCGAGCACGCCATGCAACTGGCGAAGCTCGGCCCGGACGACAAAGTTGAACGCCTGATCCTGCCGAAACCGACCAGCCCACTGGAATCGCTCTTCGGCCCGCTCAACACGGATGAGCAAACGCGTGTCTCGGCCGATGCCGCGATGTTCTCGGCGTTGAAAGCGATCTCGCCCGACCTGGCCGACGACCTGCGGAACGCCTGGCAAATCAACCGCCTCGCTCGCGAGAGCCGGCTGATGCTGATGCCGTTCACGATTCGGATTCGGTAGGTAGAGGGCTTGATTTCACGCAGAGGCGCAAAGCTCGCAGAGGGTTCGGAAGAGACTTCTCTCTGCGAGCTTTGCGCCTCTGCGTGAGACTTCTTCCGGCTCGCAACAGAGTCCAAGCTCGCCATGCTTGAGACCGCAGCGTGGTTGCGGTCGAATACGTCCCCG
>CAMDRI010000175.1 GCA_945906725.1 Candidatus Kuenenia stuttgartensis
CGATCCGCATGGTCGCCCGACCGACAGGCCGCACAGCCACACTCGTGAACCGCCAATTCCGTTGCCATCGTTCGGCCTCCTTCCTTGGAGTCGCCGGTAGTCTACTTCAGACTGTCTATTTCACGAATCAGTTCTTGGACGGGTTCTTACCGTGCCGTCGTGGTCGCAGCCTTCGCCTCTTCGGGGCGGGCGTCGTCTTGCGGGTAGATCAGAATGCGGTCGTGGACGAGCAGGACCAAGTCGGGGCGACCGTCGTTGGTGACGTCCACGATCAGCGACTCGCGAGGTTCGAAGTCGCCACCCTCCCCTTCGCGGCCGAAGCTTTTCTCCTCGAAGATTTGAAAGGCGAGGGCGGAGCGAAGCGACGCCGGTTGGTCGAGAGTTGGCGGCATAAATCTCAGGATGTCGATGATGTGCGACCGAGTGTCGATGACGGCCAGATCGGGCTGAGCGTCACCATTCAAGTCGCCGCCGACCACGTCGGCGAAGAACGTCTTTTCGGTTTTCGTTTCGTAGGTTGCGAGTTCTTTCATCGTCGGGACGGCTCGGCCAGAGTACAGCACGGCGAATTTGCCTTGCCCGAAGAGCAGCAGATCGTCCTGCTGGTCTCCGTTGAGATCGGCGACGTGCGCGGACTTGAAGGGGAAACGGCCGAGTTCAATCTCTTGCCACGGGCGATAGACGCTATCCTCTCGACGCAGGATTTTCAGCTTCTGCACGCCGACGTCGATCAGCACGATCTCGTTGCCGGGTTGTCCGTCGAGATTGATGGTGGCCGCTCCGACCGTTTTTGCGATCGCTTCTGACGAATTGAATTGGTCGGCGACTTGCCATCCGTGAGTGGCTTCATCGAACCGCATGTTGCGGACGAACTTGTCCTGGGCGACGAGCAGCGTGGGGACTTGCAGTTGTCCGAAGAAGACCGCTCCCGGCTGCACGTTGCCGAGTTGAATGCCCCCTTCGGTCTTCACCTCTCTCGGCACGCCCTTATCGTCGAGCGAGAACAACGTCGGAGCTTTGTCCGTGCCGCCGAAAAGCATGAATTCCGGCCGTCCGTCGTTGTTGAGGTCCAGGCGTTGAATACGGTTCGGTGCCCCTTTGAGTTCAAGCGTCACGGACGGCTTGCCGTCAAAGAGATGCGGTTCCCAAGCACCGTTGGCGGCGCGATGCAGAGCTTCCAGCGTGTAGGTCGTTTCGCGTGCCGCGCGTGCCTTGGTCAGGTAGATGATGTCGGAGTGTTTGTCGTCATCGAGGTCCGCGAGTTCCAGAGCGATCGGTTCCTTGCCACCCATCGGCAGCGCCTGTGGGAACGTCAGCCGGCCTTCCGCCATGCGGCTGACTCCGATCGTCTTTTCTTTGGTGCTGAGCACAACGACCTCAGCGGCTCCGTCGCCGTCCAAGTCCGCCGTACGGACTTGCTCGGCCCCAACCAGGCCGGAGAACGCTTCGCCCTGTTCGAGTCCGATTCCTTTCCGCTGCTTGAAGACGATCATGCGCGCGGCATCGGGGTCGGCGATCACCACATCTGTCAGTCCGTCACCGTCGAGGTCCGCAGTGGCGATGTCGCGAGACTTGTCAGCCGCTTGCTGGCCGAGTCCGTATTGAATCAAGCGGCTGGCGAGTTCCCCGGGCTTCGGGGCAGGACGTTCGAGTTGCAGGAGTTTCACCCGTCCGGTCAAGGAATCGACGGTCAGCACTTCTACCTGAGGCGATTGGTCGAGCTGCGCGATCGACACCGAGCGCGGCTTGGTCATCTCAAACCGCAACTCCGGACCGAGTCGCCCGTCCTGGCCTTGCAGCCGTGCGGCGAACGCTTGCTCGGCTTCATCGTGCGAGAGGTAGCACAGATCCTTGCGTCCATCGCCATCGAGATCCGCGATCTGGCCGAGCGTCAGTCGCTGCGACGTGTTGAACAGACTCTCTGGCGAACCGAGCTTGCCGTCATTCTGCTGATACAGCAAGTACGTCTGGCTCAAACCGAGCACGGCGATGTCGTCGCGCTTGTCGCTGTTGAGGTCTCCCGCGAGCACGACCCATGCGAACGCCGGAACATCCGGCAGCCGAATGGTGGTCTTCTCAGTCCAGTCGCCGGTCTTCGGCTGAAAGCGGATGACGAGTTTGTCGGTGCCGCCGAAGTACGCGACGTCGGTCAGTCCGTCGTTGTTGAAATCTCCGACCGCCATCGCGGCGATTTCGTGATCGACACTGAGCTTGCGATGCTCGAATCGCCAATTGGCCGCGAATTGATTGACCTCAACCTTCCCGCCGGGAACATTCGCTGGCTTGGCACCACGTTGCAGCAGCAGGTCGATGCGGCTGTGTGCATTGTCGGCAATTACCAAGTCGGTGATGCCATCGTGATTGAAATCTCCAGCGACCAAATTGGCCGAGCGATCCGAGAGCTTGACCAGTTCCAGCGGCTTGAAGCCGTAGAACGGCGACAGCTCGTTGACCATGTCCTCGTCTTGAGCCGGCGCTGGGGAACCGCTGAAAACAGTGGCGAGAGCCACCACGAGAACTCCGAACCGCTGACAAACCGCTCGCATGAAATGCTCCTCGAAATTGCCGAGACGCTCGAAAGTCCGTTCGTGCTCCGCAGGCTCGGCGGCGAGAGCATAGCAATCGGGACGAAGAGTCGCAAAAACACGTAACCCTTGATGGGCAATCGGTCACGACCGCAGCAAACGGGAGCTTGACATGAATCGGACTTTGTCAGCAGTCGGAGTGGTTTTACTGGCTTGCAACTTTCTCGCTCTGCCGCTGTCTGCAACAGGCGGCGAACTCAAGGCCGGCGCGTTCGCGATGGACGTCACGCCGCTGAAGTTTCCGATCTCGATGAACGGCAACATGCAGGATACTCCCGCCAAGAAGGCAGCCGATCCGTTGCACGCGCGGTGTTTGGTGCTAGACGACGGGCGGACGCGGGTGGCGTTCGTGGTCGTGGACAACTGCGTGATCCGCCGCGAACTGATGGACGACGTCAAACAGCGAGCCAGCAAACTGACCGGCATCCCGCCGGAGCGGATGCTGATTTCCTCCACGCATGCGCATTCGTGTCCGACGGTCACCGGAGTGTTTCAGAGCGAGCCGATCGTCGAGTACGTCGAGTTCCTGACCGAGCGGGTCGCTGCCGGGATCAAGCAGGCGAATGACAATCTCGCGCCGGCTCGCGTCGCTTGGGGCGTGGGTCGCGACGAGACACAGGTCTTCAATCGCCGTTGGTTGTTGAAAGAACCTTCGAACGAGACCAACCCGTTTGGTCGGATCGACAAGGCTCGGATGAATCCAGGATTCAACAATTCGAAGGTCTCGAAGTCGGCCGGCCCCGTCGATCCGGAAGTTAGCTTCTTGAGCGTGCAATCTCCCGACGGCCGGCCGCGCGCGTTCTTGGCGAATTATTCGCTGCACTACGTCGGCGGCACGGGGAACGATTTGTCCGCCGACTATTTCGGAGCGTTCGCGGAACGGATCGGTCAGTTGTTGAAAGCCGACAACTCGGCCAAGCCGTCGTTCGTCGGCATCATGTCGAATGGCACGAGCGGCGATGTCAACAACGTCAACTTTGGGCTGACCATGCCTCCCAAGTTTCAGCCGTTCGAGAAGCTCAAAGTGGTCGCCAACAGCGTTGCGACGGCGGCTCTCGCGGCACATGAGAAAGCTGAATATCGCTCAGCCGTGTCGATCGTGATGCGCCAGACCGAGATCGAATTGAAAGTCCGCAAGCCCTCAGCCGACGACATTGCCGCTGCGAAAGAACGGCTCTCGAAAGCGGGCGAGTTTCCGTACAAGACGATGCTCGACATTTACGCGAGAGAGACGCTCAAGCTGGCCGAGTACCCCGATACGGTGAAGCTGAAGTTGCAGGCCATTCGCATCGGCGAACTGGGGATCGTCGCAATCCCGGCCGAGGTCTTCACGGAGATCGGCCTCGAAATCAAGCGCCGCAGCCCGCTCCAGCCGACCTTCACGATCGCATTGGCAAACGGTTGGAACGGCTACCTGCCGACGCCGCAGCAACACGAACTCGCCGGGTACGAAACATGGCGAGCACGCTCCAGCTATCTGGAAGTCGGTGCGTCCCCGAAGATCGTCGAGACGCTGCTGAAGCTGCTGAATGAGGTCGCGGCCGAAAACAAATGACCGCGAACGCGTGCTCGTTATTGCAGCCGAGTGCGGCTGAAGTCGTCGAGTTGGACTTGCGCATCAAAGTCTATGTTTTTGAATGCGTAGAGTTCCAACAGCGTGGTTTGATCGAGCTTTTGTGGATTTGCGTCGGCGATTTTTTCCGGCCAACCGTAGCAGCGGATACAGCTCGGCATTTTGGTCTGCGAGTCAATGTAAATCATTGACTTGCGGTACTCTTTCTTTTCGTCCGAAGCAAACTCTGGTTTCGCATATTCAACGACCAGGCACTGGCAATCGCGGCCGTTGAGTTTCTGATGGTCCAACAGTTTGGCGGAGACTCCCGATTCGAGCTTCAGGTCCGCTTGGCGTTGTTGGCGAGTGATTTTCGTCAGGTTCAGGAGTCCGGCATCTGTAATCGGATGTCGGGAATGCTTCATCGCCATCACGCCGACGGGGTTCAGCGAGATCACTCCCAATCGAGCCTCAATGCCACTGAGTTTACGGACCAGCATGTCCCCTTCATTTTCCCCCTCGGCGTAAATGGCTCGTTGGCCGGCGTCCTTGCCCCCTTCCCACTTCATGGAGATTCGCTTGGGTTGGTGGACCATTCGAAGCTGAATCACCTGGAGTTCGGTCAGCGCATCGCCGATCCGTTCTTGTTTGACGAAAGTCGCGGTGTAGGCCGAGATTTTTTCGAGCTTGGCTTCTGCTTCTCGAAGGATGCGATCGCATTCCAGGAGGGCCTCCTTGCCGGTGAGCGTGGGAGTGTCGTTCGTGGCGACGGACGACTGCGATATCCCCACAGAGCCAACCGTTCCGGGACCGCCGAATTCCTTCTCGACGTCTGCGAGAGTTGCTCCGCCGTTAGCCGAGACCGGGTCCGTTCCGGCCGTCGTCGGCTGCGCGTGGGCGTACAAGAATCCGATGGTGAGAATGACAACGAACGAACCCAACGCGTTGTGGCAATGCGGCGAGCGCCTCATCCGGCGAGCAACTTTGGGGACATTGCGCACGGGATTCGTCAACCAGCGAGACTGGCCAAGAAACCAAGACAGGTATTTCATGCGACGAGCGGCCTTGCGCGTTCCGAACGGATCCGCCAAGCGGTGCCCCCAATCCACTGAGGTCACCGAATCGACAGGACACCGCGGTTTGCGAGTGAGACGTGATGAATCCCGAAACCCGCAGAGTCCATCCGCACGGGGCAGTTAGGACTCAGATCGACGCATCGCTTCCATCGCGGTGACGAGAATTGCCGCCGTCCAACGATCCGTCGCGGCGAGCCTGCTGCGGATGTTGAGAAGATTTGGTATCCCACGACCGGCCGCCGCCAACTGCGGGATCGGTGCAATCGCGTAAGTTTGTCACGGACGCGGCCGGAAAACTTCGCCGCTCATTTTGCGAGCAACCTCGGCTACTTCGGTTTGTCCGCTTTTTCCAGCGGCTTTACCGGCTTGGGATCAAGCTCTGGCACAAGCTCCAGCAGAACCTCGGTGCCGACGGGGGGAATCCGATCGGCCCAGGCTTCCCATATCAAGTTGCTTTCTCCGGTCGCAGAACTTGGTACCGCGAGATCCAGCATGGCGGAGGCAAAGTTTGCGACGCAGATCAGGTCGCCCCCCTCGGCCAGATACGACTTCGTGCCGTTGGCCTCGTCCACGAAAAAGCCACTGCCGGCGAAGACCCATGGATCTGCCAGTTCGTGTGGCTGCGTTCGGACGAAAAACTTTTGAATCGCCTTCCGATACTTCGCGTCCTTCGACAGCGCCAGGAATGAGTCGCGTTGTTTCTCCGACATGTGGCCGAACCAATACAGCTCTTTGTTTTTCTCGTCCCACTTCAATTCGGAGTCCTCTTTCAATTCGAGGCCGACTGGTTTTTCGTCGAACAGTTCCACGAAGAATCGCTTCGAGGAGTTGCGAATCCATTTCTCGGCCGGTTCACGATGCGGTTTGCCATCTTTGTCGGTCCACTGACAGAAGAGCCGAATCCGAGTTCCTTTGGGAGGCGAATACTCCGGCTGAAACTTCACTGGCGATCCGGGCTTCGCCCCCAGCGCAAGCAAACCGGTGTGAATCACGTAGGCCTCGGAATCAATCGACAGAATCGACTCGTGCTCCTTGGTCTGCTTCAGACAGCAGAACATTTCGAGCACTCCCTCGCGCAGACAGACTTTGGTTTTCAGCAGCAAGCGTTTGCCATCCACATCGAGCAGCACGGTTCCCGATTTGTTGAGCGGCACCGGCTCCTTCGACTTCTTGGTGTCTTTCGCCGGATCGGCGGCGAGTCCAAAACGGTCACCGGCAATCGCGGTCGTAGAGGCGGCGGCCACCACGCTCAAGAATTCACGGCGTCCGAAATCGCGGTCGATGGTCACAGGCATCATGAATTCCTTGAGGCTCGCGTTTTCTTTGAACGGGCGCCCACGCCCGGTCAATTTCCATGGGACGACGGAATATAACCGCTGACACGCTCACCAGCCTGACGAATGCCCGGCCAATCTTCCGACAACCTTGGCCAAACACTCGCCAGACAACTCAGCGAACGGCTGGCGGTTGACTTGCCAATTGGACGAGTGCCTCACGGACGCGCGCGACCTGCTCGGCGTTGACCGTCAAATACCGCTGCTGTCCAGCGTCGACGAGATCGAACTGCGTCACGTCTTGAGCATCGACGCGAATTCGACCGGCAGGAGACAGGCCGAAATAGCCATGATCCGGCCGGACGGCGTACAGCACAGAGGTCAAATCCCAGGTTTCACGGTCATACGGCATCTTCTGATACAGCTCATAAGCCTGCTTGAGCGGATGATGCTTCACGTAGCCGAAGTCCCGTTCGATGCTCGTTGCCGGAAACTTAATCGCCAGCCCAATCTCGAACCCACTGGTGACGAGCGGAGTCGGCCATTCGGTGAACACTCTTTGAGCCGCGGGCGAGTCGATGAAGACGTTGTATTCCTTCACGCGATTCTTCTCGCTGAACATGCCGGCCATCATCGACAGCAGCCGGACTTTCCGAGTCACCAGTTCTTTGCCGGCCAGCGGCGAGTGTTGATCGGCGGGCGAGTCCAACAGCCGCAAGATGTTCGTCGAGAACCCGACAACAACCAGTGCCACCGACCGATCCGGTTGAGCCGCGAGCATTTTCCGCAACAGGCCGACTGCCTCAGGGGCTTCTTTGCCGCTGCGAAGTTTGTGCGGATATCGCGGCTGGCCGTTGTCGAAAGCATTAACCGTATCGGTCAGATAGCGACTGTCTTCCGGCGTCTTGCCATTGCGGACAACTCCCAGCGGGATATTGCCGCGTCCGTAGAAAGTGTTGATCAGATCGACGAACGGCGCAGCGAAATCGTTGTCTTTGCTGAGCGTGACCGCCAGCAATTCGCACTCACCGCGACTTTGCAGCGCGTGGATGACGCCGAGCGCGAGCGCATCGTCGATGTCGTTGCCCATGTCCGTGTCGAAGATCAGCTTGACTGGGCGAGTGGGCGACTCATCGGCACGAGTCGGTTGCGTCAAAGACGCTAAAAACAACAACAGCCAGATCGGGACGGACAGTATCGAGGACGGCCTTGGCATTAAAATACTCCCAGAGGTAATTTCGGGAGCGGCATTTCAGCAAGTACGCGCGCAACAAAAAACCCCCACCACACAATGCGATGAGGGTGGAGAGAGAGCCCTCAGATTTTTGCTGGCCGTCGTTGAGATTGTTCGGCGGCTTTCAGAAACATCAGCAAGTCGTGGTGATTGGCGTGACTATCTCACTGCTCTTGTTGGTCTTCAAGCCGGTGTAGGAGTAGCTCTGATTGATGCTGCCGATGTCAGAGGCAACGTCTTCGAGTTCCTCTCTGATCGCTTGGCGAACTTCGACCAGCCCGACAATCACTCCCAGAACCACGATGGCCGAGACCAGGATCCGTTCGGCGGACACAAAAAACATTCCCGCCGTGAATAAGCTCTTCTTGATTCTCTCTACTTTTCGCGGAGTCTTGGCATGCTACGATGCCGCGCTTTCGGCCCCATCCTTCAGGAGGCTCTCATGGATACGGCAGCGGATCACGTCTTCCATTCTCAGTCCGCGTCGCAGGCGTTGCTGATGGCCATGCGAGAATTAGCCGAGGCGACGGATCGTGCTCTGAAAGATCTGGAAGGGATCACGCTGGGTGTCGCGTTCGATCTCGCCGTCGAGACTCACGGCGACGAATTGCCACAATTCTGGTTGATCTGGAACGAGTGGAACTTGGCCCTCGAAGAACCCCCCGCTGAGATGGGTGACCTCTGACGTGGAGCAGGTTTTTAACCTGTTCGGCCAATTAGGGCAGGTTGAAAACCTGCCCCGCGAACTTGGCCGCGACTTCCGCCGGTGACTCGTCACCCGTGATTGGCAGCGAGCGGCACTCCTCAAGATTCCGAAACCAAGTGTGCTGCCGCTTCGCGAACTGGCGAGTTCGCGTCTGAATCAACCCGACCGTTTCGGCAAGCGATCGCTCACCTCGCAAGAATTCAATGAGTTCCTTGTAGCCGAGCGCCCGGCCTGCGGTGTGGCTGAGCGGCTGAGGTTCAGCGAGCAGCGACCGCACTTCGTCGAGCCAGCCGGCGTCCAGCATCGCCTCGACTCGCTGATTGATACGGCTGTAAAGCCAGTTGCGCGGTGGCGACAACCAAACCACGTTGGTTGGCCGCTGGTCGAGCGGCAATGGCTCTTCGCGGTGCTGAGCGGACATCGGCTGGCCGGTGAGTTCGATGACTTCGAGTGCTCGCACGACACGCCGCAAGTCATTCGGATGCAATCGCTCGGCCGTGTTTGGATCGAGCTGCTGCAATCGGCGATGCAGAGCGTCCACACCATCGAACGCGGCTTCGGATTCCAGACGTTGCCGAAGTCCCTCGTTGGCGGCTGGACCTTCAAAGACACCTCGCAGCAGGCTGCGCAGGTACAGCCCAGTGCCACCGACGAACAGCGGAGTGCTGCCGCGTACGATGATCTCACGGCATACTCGCTCCGCCGCGACGAGGTACTCGGCGACGCTGAATTCCTGCGAAGGTTCCAAGAGGTCGAAGAGGTGGTGTGGCACACGGAGGCATTCTTCGATCGCGGGCTTGGCGGTGCCGATGTTCATTCGCCGGTACAACGTCATCGAATCGAGCGAGACGATCTCGATCGCCAGGCCACGCTCGGCAATCAATTGTTCCGCCAGTTTGAGCGCGACGGCGCTTTTCCCGCAGGCGGTCGGGCCAGCGAGGAAACAGCAACGACGAAGGAGATCGGGAGCGAATCGCATGAGGTTGAAGCCAAGAGCCAGAGTTTGATCGTGCGGCGGCAACGTACCTTCGCGCCGCGCGTTCGACTATGCTCCGGCCGACATTCCAAGTTGGGAGCAATAATTCATGGCCGTGTTCGAAGCGAGCGTGGAATTGGCGTGTTCGCCCGAAGTCGCGTTCGAGTTTTTGGCTCAGCCGGAGAACATCCGGCTCATTACCCCGTCGTCCGTGATGCTCGTGTTCGACGCCGCACCGCAGCGACTGTCGCTGGGGGCACGAATGGAATTCCGAGTGCAGGCTTACGGCGTCGTGCGTTCGGCCGTGCATGACGTGACGGTTTGGGACGAGCCGCGAAGGTTCGTCGAACGCCAAGTCGAAGGACCGCTGGGATCGTGGGAACACGAGCATCTCTTCGAGGCGACTTCGGCGGGCAGTCGTGTGACGGATCGCATCACGTTTGTTCCGCCAGGCGGGATACTCGGTCTGCTCATCAACGAACGGAAGATTCGCGAGGCACTCGAAGACGGATTCGGACATCGGCATCACGAACTCGAAAAACGGTTCGGCACTCCATCGGGAGCTGCCTGATGGCCGAACGACCTTCCGACGACCAACGCAATTCCGCGACCTTCGCTGCACTGGCGATGTTGCTGCTGATCTCCGCCGCGTTCTTGGCGTTGGTAGCGTTAGTCCTGCCGGATTTGTTATGGATGGTCGTGATCGCGATTGGTTTGACGCTGAGTGTCGTGTTGCAGTATTTGATTTGGGGACGCTGGTTGACGTCGGTGCTGCGAGACAAAGAGGACGCGGCACAACGGCAATCGCCGAGCGAAGAATCCGATCGCAAATGATCCAACCCGAAGGGCTTGCGAGGGCGAAACGGAAATGAAAAAACTGTCTCCCAAGCACGCTTCGGAAACAGCGTTTCTCGCTGACTGCCAGACTCGAGTCCACTAAACCGCACCGGCACCTTGTTCGCCGGTGCGGATGCGAATGACTTCGTCCAGACTTGAGACGAAGATCTTGCCGTCGCCGATTTGCCCCGTGCGCGCGTGGCTGGTGATCGTGTCAATCGCCTTTTGCAGATCGCCGTCATCCACGACGACTTCCAGTTTGACTTTGGGCAAAAAATCGACGGTGTATTCCGCTCCGCGATAGGTTTCCTTGTGGCCGCGCTGCCGGCCGAAACCGCGGACTTCGCAAACGGTCATGCCGAGGATGCCGGTTTCGGTGAGTGCGTTTTTTACCTCTTCTAATTTGTAGTGCCGAATGATCGCTTCAATTTTCTTCATGAGTGCAACTCCTGAAACCGCGTCCGCCAGCGAGCGCTGGCGAGAGTCCGCTATTCGTGCCGTCTGAGGGTAAGTTTCAAAGGTTATGAGAACGCAGCGCAATGACTTCCGCAAGCGGCAGTCCAGCCGCGAC
>CAMDRI010000176.1 GCA_945906725.1 Candidatus Kuenenia stuttgartensis
GCAACAAAACCGCAAAACTGGGTACAAGTTCCATCGTGAGCCTCCTTGCTCGATGCCTGAGAGTGATGTCCCAAGCATTGTCGTGGAGGCTCGCGCTTTTTCCGTAGATCAGTTCTCAACACTCTAAAAACTGCAAAAGTCGAACTAAGTGCCGACAATCTGCGAGTCTTGTTGCGGGCCACTGGGGAGCTTGCGCAACGGCTCAAGACAGCAGACTAAGCTGTGTGGAGCAAGTCAGTAGGCGCGACGTGCATTACTGGCTCGCGGCTGCGAGTCGATCGACAATGTGCTGGCGTAGCTTCGTGCAGCGCGAAGTGCTGACGAATGGCCGCAAACTCTTCGCGAAGAATTCGCGACCAGCAAAACTCGTCTTGCCTCACTTTCGCCTCTCGTGATAATTCACGCGAACTGTATGCCTCCCCAAATTCGCCCGTGACAACCAGGAAGGGCAACTCGGGCGAGTCTCATATAGCTCTTCGCTGACAAGTCGGCTTTGGCAAAGGAAGGTCGGCCCCACACGTCTCGGGATTGCTTCGCGGTTCGATGCCGCGATCCCTCGCTGCGTGAGACGCTCCGTCCGAATTGGCGACTGTCCCGCTCGCCAGGCGAGATTGAGTGACGGTCCCCTTCTCCTCGTTTTGCAATACCCACTGATGAGCACTGAAGAACAACCAACTTTCCGCTGTCGCTTCGTGATACCGGCAGCGGCAAGCCCTTAACACACCTTTTTCCTCCTCACAAGGAACGGAGCTATGTCGACTGGTCTCGAACTCCTGAAAAACATTTCCTCAAAACATAGCCCCGAAGCCTTTCGCCAAGAGCATTGGGTTGGCACGTTCCCGGACTATCTCGACATCAGTTGCCAGCAGCCCGGCGTGAATCGCACGGCGTATCAGCGGCTGTACGACATGGTCATGTCTTACGGCACCTACAAGGTCGAGAACTCCAAAGAGGATCTCGTTCGCTACAAGTTCTTCGACGACCCGGACCACGGCGACGAGGACAACGTCAGTTGTCTGCAAATGCTGATGACCGACCTGCTGCCGGTCTGCAACCTGTACTGCTACGACCAAGTGAAAATCCCGTATGGCAGCCGTGACTACATCCGCGAACTGAAGCGGATCAACGGTAAACACGAAAACCTCGTGCTCTCCGAGATTCCGAATCGAGACGCGATCTACGACTCGATCAAGTTGTTTCTGGGTAAAGGCAAGTAGACGTTTTGGATGACAGGAGGTCGTCGATGCGCGTGTCTGGCATTATTCCCGCGCGGCTGAAATCAACTCGGCTGCCGCGGAAGCTGTTGCTGGCGGAGACCGGCCGGCCGCTGATTGAGTACACATGGGACGCCGTCTGCCAATCAAAGTCGCTGTCAGAGGTCATCATCGCGGCGGATGACGACGAGATCGTCCGAACCGTGCGATGCTTCGGCGGCCGATGCGAGATGACGGGCGAGCATCCCAGCGGGACGGATCGGATTGCGGAGGTCGTGCGACGATGCTGCTCCGAATCGGACGTCATCGTCAACATTCAAGGGGATGAGCCAGAGATCGATCCGGCTCACATTGATCTGCTCGTCAATTTAATGGAGTCGAAGCCGAGTGCGTCGATGGCGACTCTTTCCACGCCGATCACTTCGCGGGAACAACTCGAAGATCCGTCCTGCGTGAAGGTCGTCTGCGGTGCAGCGGGCCAAGCGTTGTATTTCAGTCGCTGTCCGATCCCGTTCTGCCGCGACCGCGATCCGGACGAGTTGTTGGCGTCGGACTCACCGTGGCGGCTGCATTTGGGCATCTACGCCTACCGTCGAGAATTCTTGTTGCGGCTGACAACACTGCCGCCTTCTCGGTTGGAACAGTGGGAAAAACTCGAACAATTACGAGTGCTGGAAGCAGGCGAAACGATCCTGGTCGGTGAGGTCGCGCACCGGTCGGTTGGAATCGACACGCCGGAGGATTATGCTCGTTTCGTCGTTCGACAGCGCGGCCGCGCGGCAGCGTGAACGATCCCTTGGAAGTGCGAAACTTGAAATCCGAAACTTGAAATCCGCAGGCATCGCCTCGGTCTTCGAGTTTCGGATTTCGAGTTTCCCGCAGGGACGGAGCCTGGGGGGATCATGAGCAAGCATATTTTCGTGACCGGCGGTGTGGTGAGTTCACTGGGCAAGGGGCTGACGTCGGCCAGTATCGCGTGCCTGTTGGAAAAACGCGGACTGCGGGTGCGGATGCAGAAGCTCGACCCGTACATCAACGTCGATCCGGGGACGATGAATCCCTACGAGCACGGCGAGGTTTACGTCCTCGATGATGGAGCTGAGACCGACCTCGATCTCGGACACTACGAACGGTTCTCGAACGGGCCCCTCTCCAGGAAATCGAATTACACAACCGGACAGATTTATCTGAAGGTCATCGAGAAAGAACGCCGCGGCGAGTTTCTCGGCAAGACGGTGCAAGTCATTCCGCACATCACGGACGAGATCAAAGCGGCGGTGCGCGGCTTAGCCGGACCGGATGTCGACGTCGTCATCACGGAACTGGGCGGCACGGTCGGCGACATCGAAGGACTGCCGTTCCTGGAAGCGATCCGTCAGATTCCGCTAGAGATCGGCAAAGAGAACTGCCTCTTCATTCATCTGACGCTGGTGCCGTATTTGAAAGCCGCGAAGGAGATGAAGACCAAGCCGACTCAGCACAGCGTTGGGCTGTTGCGGCAGATTGGTATTCAGCCGGATGTCCTGGTGGTCCGTACCGAACGCCCGATGGGCGAAGAAAACGCCGCCAAGATCGCGCTGTTTTGCAACGTCGAAAAGAATGCGGTCATCGAAGAGGTCGACAAGGAATTCTCGATTTACGAAGTTCCGCTCGGGCTGGTCGATCACGGATTGGATCAGCTCATCATCGACAAGCTCAAGCTCAACGCCGGCCCGTTGGACATGTCTGACTGGCGCGACTTGATGCACCGGATGCGGCACCCGGAAAACGAGGTGACGATTGCCGTCGTCGGCAAGTACATCGAACATCGCGACGCCTACAAGTCGATCTACGAATCGCTCGATCATGCCGGCACCGCGAATTCCGCGCGCGTCATCATCAAGCGGATCGAAGCAGAAGAGTTGGAGCAACAAGGTCCGGAGATGCTGCTCAAGGGGGTCGATGGACTCCTGGTCCCCGGCGGATTCGGCATGCGTGGCGTCGAGGGCAAAGTCCAGGCGGTGCGATTCGCTCGTGAGTTCGAAATCCCGTATTTCGGCATTTGCCTCGGAATGCAAACGGCGGTGATCGAGTACGCTCGCAACGTGCTGGGTCTTGAAAACGCCGACTCGACCGAGTTCAGTTCCGACACGCCGCACCCGGTCATCTGCATGTTGGAAGACCAGCGGACGATCGTGAAAAAAGGTGGCACGATGCGACTGGGTGCTCACCCATGTGTCTTGCACCCGAACTCGAAATCGGCGGAGGCTTACGGCAGCGAACGGATCTCCGAGCGACATCGGCACCGTTACGAGTTCAATCCGGAGTACCGCTCACAGTTTGAAGAAGCGGGAATGTTGCTGGCTGGAACGAGTCCAGACGGCAAGTTGGTCGAGATTGTGGAACTCCCCGATCATCCGTGGTTCGTCGCGGTGCAATTTCATCCAGAGTTCAAATCGAAACCGCTCACTCCGCATCCGCTCTTCGAAGGTTTTGTCGCCGCTGCGCTGCAACGACATCACGAACGGGTGCAGATGCCGGTCAGTCGAAGTGAGACCGAGTGAACGGTTTTCTGAACATCGACAAACCGCAAGGGCTGACGTCGCGGTCGGTCGTGGATCATATCAATCGGCTGCTGCGTGAGCGTGGACTCACGCGCAGCACGCTGCCGAAAGTCGGTCATGCGGGGACGCTCGATCCGCTGGCGACCGGAGTCCTGGTGGTCGCCATCGGCCACGCGACACGATTGATCGAACTGGTGCAATCGCAGCCGAAGGATTACCGCGGGACGTTTCTGTTCGGCAAACGGAGCGACACGGACGACGTGGCCGGAAAGGTCGTCGAAGGGGACGCCGAGCGAGCGTCTTTGATGACTCGATCCGAACTGGACACCGAGCTTGACGGATTTCGGGGCCGCATCGAGCAAGTGCCACCGGCGTTCTCGGCGGTGCGAGTCGCTGGCCGTCGCGCGTACAAGCTCGCGCGGCGCGGCGAAGCGGTTGAGATTCCAGCGAAGGTGGTCGAGATTCATCGGCTCGACGTTGTCCGCTTCGAACCGCCAGAACTGACGCTCGACATCGAGTGTGGTTCCGGGACGTACATCCGCTCGTTGGGCCGCGATCTGGGCGAACTGCTGGGCTGCGGAGCGGTCATGTCGGCGCTCGTTCGCACGCGAATCGGCCCGTTCGAGCAATCGCAGGCGATCTCGATCAGCGACTTCACTCCGGATTCAGTCGTGTCCGAACTTCTGCCCTGCGCCGTGGCCGCTTCGCATCTGCCGGCGTATGTTTGCGATGAGTCGGAGAGGGCGAGCCTGAGTCACGGACTGAGCATCGTTCCCCGCGAGTCCGCTTGGCAGCCTGAGAACCCCGGCCATCCAGAAGTCTTTGCATTCCTCGAGTCCACCGGGACGCTGCTTGCGATTGGCGGCTGGGATCATCGGTGGCCGGAATTGCGGCCACGGCTCAACCTGATCGCCGCGCGGGGAAACGAAGAGACCGGAAACGGCTCTTGATCGACTGGCCGACACACGGTACTCAGTCGCGCCGCCATTTTTGATTTTCGATTGAGAATGCCGACTGCGGTTCAATCGAAAATCAAACCTCGGCAATCGAAAATCCTCCATCCACTTCATCCGCTGCCACGAACAAGATGACGCCTGACCAGCTCGCTCAATTGATGTTGCTGGCCTATGCCGCGATCGCGGTTGGGTTGGTGTTGCGGTCAGTGCGCCGTTGCCGAGACGGCTGGCGAGTTTGGCTGCTGTATTTCGTGAATCGACTGTACGTCGGGCTCATGTTTCACTGGCGAGCCAACGGCCGTTGCCCGTACCCGGAGTTCAGCGGGGCAATCATCTTGTCGAATCATCGCTGTCCACTGGATCCCATGCTGGCTTGGATGAACTCGCACTTGCGGTACGAAGAACAGTCTCGGTCGACTCGCGTGATCGGGTATCTGATGGCTCGTGAATACTACGAACAGCCCGGCCTGGTCGGCTGGATCGGTCGGGCGATGCAGTCGATTCCGGTCGATCGCGATGGCCACGACATCGGTCCGACGCGTGAGGCCATTCGGCGGCTTGAAAAGGGAGACTTGATCGGCATCTTCCCCGAGGGTGGCATCAACTTGGGGGAGGGACTGCGTGCTGCAAATCCCGGCATCGCGTTCCTGGCACTGAAGGCCGGAGTCCCCATCATCCCGGTTTACATTCGCGGCGCTCCGCAGAGGGAGAGCATGATCGAGCCATTTTTTTCTCCCAGCCGCGTGCGAGTGACCTACGGCACGCCCATCGACTTGAGTCCGTGGCAAGGTCAACGCAAATCGCAAGAGCTGCTACAGGCCCTGACCGACACGCTGATGTGCAAGCTGGCCGATCTGGGGAACGTGCGATACATGCCATTGGATGGCGAAGCGAAGCTGCATGCCAATCGTCGACTTTAAGCGATGCTCTTGTGTCGTTCGGACGACGTGACTTTGGACGGTGTCGAATCATGCGATGTGTTCGCGGATTGCCCGCAGCACGTCGTCGTGCAAGTGGCCGTTCGTGACGACGACTCCGCGATTGGCGGAGAGTTCCCGGCCGTGAGTGAACTCCAGCGGCTTGCCGTCGATGTCGGTGACTTTGCCACCGGCTTCTTCGACGACGAGCACTCCGCCGGCGTGATCCCAGATTTTCTCGCGGTAGTCCTTCTTCGTCGGCAGACGGAGATAGACATCTCCCTCGCCGCGCGCGACCACCGCATACTTCGCTTGGCTGTCGAGCCGCACCGGTTGCTTCACGATCCCCAATGATGCCGAGATCATCGCCGACCGATCGTGTGCGCTGTGCCCCGATTCGACCGACTCACACAACCGCACGTCAGCCCAATTCGACGTCGACGTGACACGCACCGGCGAGGCGGCAGAATTGCCGAAGCAGGATTGCACGCTCGCCCCGTGACCGCGCACGGCGGAGAAGATCGTTCCGGCATCCGCCGCTCCTCCCGGTTCCAACGGCAAGTTCGGACAGCCGAGGATCGCGACCTCGATCCGGCCGTTGACGATCAATGCCAGCGAGACGGCGTATTGTTCGCCGCGCAGGAAGCCTTTCGTGCCGTCGATGGGGTCGAGTGTCCAAAACCTCGGACCAAACGAGTTCGCGCCACCGCGATCGATCCAGCCGCAGACCTCGTCCGACGAAGCGTTCAATCCGATGCGATTCAACTCTGACCGCACTCGGTCGAGCGACGGCTTGTTTTCCGGCAGGCGCAACTCGGCGGAGTCTTCTTCGCCAATGATCGGATCATTCGGAAATGCCTCGCCCAGCGCACGGCAGATGACCGCTTGGCTGGCGAAATCGGCGATGGTCACCGGACTCTTGTCCTGTTTCTCCATCGCGGCTGGAATCGCACACTGGACGTTGCGGCAAACTTCCGCCGCTAGACGAACGGCGACGACGGCAATCGAGAGTTCTTGGGCGTATTGCATGTGCGAGGTATCCAGCACACGAACGCGCCTGTCAAACGAGCGACGCAGGAATCGCTTAGGCGATCAGTCCCGGGATCACTTTCCCGCCGTTGACCAACGGTACGGGGCGGCCGAGCGGGTCGTCGTATTCGCGGTCGGCGTCGATCCCCAACAGCGTGTGGATCGTGCGGAGCAGGTCGGCGACACTGATTGGGTCGCTGGTCGGATACGCGGCCTGCTTATCGGTTGAGCCGATGATTTGGCCAGGCTTCACGCCGCCGCCGGCGAACAGGATGCACTGGGCCATTGACCAATGGTCGCGGCCAGCTTGAGCGTTCACTCGGGGAGTGCGGCCCATCTCGCCCATCATCACGACTAGCGTGCTGTCGAGCAGTCCGCGCTGCTCCATGTCGGTGATGAGCGCCGCAAACATCTTATCGGCGGGAGGAATCAGGTCATTGACCAGGCTGGGGAAACAATTGAAATGCACGTCCCAGCCGGGAGCGTCCACTCCGACGAACCGGCAGCCGGCTTCGATCAATCGGCGGCCGAGCAACGCGCTCTGGCCAATCTGAGTCATGCCGTAGGACTCGCGCACGTTGACCGGTTCCGATTGGATGTCGAACGCCTTACGAGCTTCTGGCGACGTGATCAAGTCGCGAGCTTTCTGGTAATAGGTGCTCATCGCGGCGGCTCGGCCGGTACGCGGTTGGCGTTTTTCCAACCCGGCGAGCAGTTTTTGACGCAGGTCGGTGCGCTGGGCCGATACGCCGTCGATTTTGGCGAGGTCGCGGACCTCGAAGTCCGGTTGGCTGGGATCGGCTTCGATGACGAACGGAGCGTACTCGGCCCCGAAGAAGCCTGGCCCGCCAGCCGACATCGGGTGCGGCATGTTGATGTACGGCGGCACGGTCCCGCTGCTGCCGAGTTCTCGCGCCACGATCGACCCGAGCGACGGAAACAGTTCGTTGGTCGGGAGCGGGTACTCGCCGTCGGCAAACGCCGCTCGGTGCCCGGTCATCACGTAGTGGTAGCCGGTCGCGTGTCCGTTGTCGGCGTGGCTGTGGCTGCGCACGACAGTGAACTTGTTAGCGATCTTCGCGCAGTTCTTGCAGTGCTCGGTGAAAATCACACCGGGCAGCGCGGTCGAGATCGGCTCGAACGGCCCGCGAATCTCAGACGGAGCGTCTGGTTTTGGATCCCACATGTCCTGCTGCGGCGGCCCGCCTTCCAGGAAGATGAACAGGCAGGACTTGGCTTTCGCCTCGCGTGCTCGCTCGGTCTTGTTGATCTCCTCCGCGCGAAGAAGTTGCGGCAACGTCAGGCCACCGAAGAGGCTGGTCGCTCCGAGTCGCAAGGATTGTCGGCGAGTCAGGCCATCGCAGAAGCGATGACCGGAACTGCGAAATTGAAAGTTGAGCATGGTTGGCTCCAAAGGCTCAGTGATTGTAAAGAAACTCTTTCGTGTTGAGCACCGCCCAAAGCACATCCTCGACCGCTTGGTGCCGGTTCGTTCCGGCAGCCTCGAAGGCAGTGGCCATCAGAGCTTTTTCTTCGGCGGTCGGGAAGCGGGTGAGTGTGCTCAGGTAGATTTCATCGACCAGTTCGTCGTTGGACTTGGGGGTCGCGGCGAGTTTGCGGGCCAGGCCGTGACGATGGGTCAGCTTGGCGTGAACTTCGGGAGAGTTCATCAAGTGCAACGCCTGCGAGATGCTCGGTTCGTTGCTCCGTTCGCATTCGCAGACAGTGGCTCGGACGGGGCGGCCGAAGATGCGGAAGAAGTACGACGGCATGCGATTGTCCCAGACTTGGATTGAGCGGACTCCGTCGGGCCAGCCGTTGAATTTTTCGGGGACGCCGGTCGTCTGGCTGATCGCGTCAAGGAGCACTTCAGCCGGCAGCGTCTTCGGTCGAGCGTGGGAGAAGTGCTGGCGGTCGTCGCGGTTCAGATCAGTTGCCGATCCGAGCTGGTACGCTCGCGACAGCAGCAGCGTGCGCGTGAATGCTTTGAGGTCGTACTTCACTTCTTTGAGATGCGTTTCGAGCGCAGCGAGCAGTGGTTCGTTGGTGGCAGGATTCGTCGCGCGGTTGTCGTCGATCGGCTCGACGAGGCCGCGGCCAAAGTAGTGCGCCCAGAGGCGATTCGCGATGGTCTTCGTGACGAAGGGGTTGTCGGGAGCCGTCATCCAGTTGGCGAGCACGACTCGACGGTCTACGACGTTCGTGAAATCGGCCGTCTTCGCTCCGAGTGCTCGTGCAGGGACGAGTTCTCCGGTGCGTGGATGTTTTTGATCCGTCCCCGCGCGAGCGACAATCGCATCGGTGCCGTCCGGCAACTTCTTGACCACCGTGCCGGAGAAGAATCCGGCGAGACCCGCGTAATCGTCTTGGCTCCAGCGTTCGCTGGGATGGTGATGACACTGAGCGCACTCGATCCGCACGCCGAGGAACAACTGGCTGACCGCTCGGCTGGTGACTTCCGGCGTGTCGAGCGTCTTGAAAAACGAAGCGGGGCTTTCGCTCTGCGTCGGGCCTTGAATCGTGAGGATCTCGTGGACCATCTCGTTGTACGGCCGGTTTGAGGCGAATTGCTTTCGCAACCAGCGTGTCAGTCCGACGGTCCCTTGCGGCGTAATTTTCAGCTTGTCGGCCTTGAGCAAGTCGGACCATTTCATGGCCCAGTATTCGGCGTACTCCGGGCGTTGCAGCAGCGCATCGACGAGTTTGGCTCGCTTGTCGGCCGACGCATCGCCGATGAACGCGCGAGCTTCGGCGGCGGTCGGCAACGTGCCGATCACGTCGAGGAATGCTCGGCGGATGAACGTCGCGTCGTCGATCGGTTCGCTCGGCGGAATGCCGAGTCGCGTGAATTTGTCCCAGACATGCTTGTCGATGAAGTTGTTTTCCGGCGGACGAGCGAACGTGCTGCCGGGCCGAGGCATGACCGCTCGGCAAACGGCGACGTGTCCAAGATATCGCACGAGAATTGCCGCCTCACCGGGGACATCGCTGGCTTGCAGCAGTCCGCGCGTGTTGACGTCGGCGACGTGCGTCGCGTTCGAGATGTAGTCGGCTTCGACCGTCGCACAGCGCTTGCCGCCGAGGTCGTCGATGGCGGTGACTCGCAATTGCTGCGTCCCGTTCGCCGAGATGACGACCTGAGCTGGCTCAACTTCGATGCCGACGACTTGCCGTTCGATCGGTTTGCCGTCCAACGGTGGGATGACGAACACCGCTCCTTCGGCGATCCAGCGGCGCATTCGATGTTCGGCGGGGCTGCCCGGTTCGATCTTTCGTCCGCCGCCGTGAGGTGTCGTGGCGGTCCCCTTCAACAGCAGCAGGCTAGCCGGCGGATCGGTCAATGCGAGCCGTCGTCCCTTGGCCTCCTTGAAAATCGCATCGTGATCAGCCTCCGCATCGAAGCCAAACAGGCTCAGTTTGAATCCGTTTTGTCCTTCGGCCTTGCCGTGGCAACCGCCGGCATTGCAACGTCCTTTGGTCAGGATCGGCACCACTTCGTAGCTGAACGACACCGGCACCGGCTTCTGCAAACCGGAGACGGTGATCGGCACGTTGAGTGTCTTGTCGCCGAACTTCACAGTGAGCTGCGTCGTCCCATCGCTCGCCGGCCGCAGCAGTCCGTCGGCCGCAATGCTGGCGATGGCCGGAGCGGCGATTTCGTAGCGTGCTTCGCGAGTCACATCGCGGCGCCGGTCCCCATCGACCTCAGTCACGAGGATCTGCTGCGAGCCTTCCGGCCGATCGAGCGAAATCACAGCCGGGCTGACCTGCAACTCAGCTTGAGCTGGCGCGAAATCCAGCCCCAGACCAAGGCTCATCACGACAGCAGTCCATCGAATCGACGACATTCGCTCACGCCCTTTCGACCAAAAGATATCAGCCATATTTATGCCTCGCCCACCATGCGTGCAAGGCCAAGCCAGAGACTGGCATGCAAGACATTAGCCGAGCCGACGTCTATAACCCCGCATTTCCCAGATGACTTCCCTCGCCTTGGCATGCGATTTGCGCCACACACCTGAAAAACAGGGGTTTGCTGCCAAGATGTGTCAAGGTGACAGGGGAACCCAATGGGTGACGCGAAGAACGAGGATTTGCGGGTCGGTTTTGACA
>CAMDRI010000177.1 GCA_945906725.1 Candidatus Kuenenia stuttgartensis
TTTCCAGTTCCCAGGTCAGCGGTCAGGCCGGCGGTGAAAGTGACGGTCGATGCGGGATTCAACAACCCAAAGAAGTCATCGCCTTGTCCCATCTTGATGTCGGCTAAGAGAGTCACGGTCAGCGGCGTCTGCGGAGCAACCGTCACCCCGATCACATCGTCATCCTCACCCGTATCGATCGTCAGCTTGCCCTTGATGACGTTGGCCACAACTTCATCTTCATCTTCGCTCGATCCCCTCCCGGTGAGAATGTCGATATCGTCTTCACCGTCCCCAGTGACAATCGTCAGACCAGCATTCAGCGTAAGCTTCTGAGCAATTCTCACAACGTCGTCGCCGCCGCCCGTCAGCACTTTCAATTCCAGCCCCGAAATCAACGTTCCCTGGCTTAGGACGAAGAGATTGTCACCAGTTCCCAGGTCGGCGGTCAGCCCCTTTTTAAAATCCAAGGTGGCTCCTGAGTTGAAGAATTCGACACGGTCATTGCCATCGGCGGTCGTGATGGTGACCGCGGCTTTCGCAATCAAGCCCTGCTCCAAAGCGAATACGACGGAATCGTCATCCTCCCCGGTCGCCACCGTCAGCGTGTTTTCAAACGTGACTCGACCACCCCCGTGGATCGCCAACTGATCGTCGCCATCCCCTGTCAGAAAACTCGTCGCCGCTTTGCCAATCAGCGCACCATCGATCCCCAAAACGATTTGATCGTTATCGGCCCCACTATTGATTGTGAACGCTTTGGCGATGCTGACAGTGCCGTCGATGTCAAAACGGAGGACATCGTAACCCTCGCCTCCTTCAATTCTGACGATATCCGTGAAATTCAAAGTGGTCCCGGTACCGACGCTGATATCGGCGAGGTCATCCTCGTCACCCAAATCGACCGTCAGTTTTGTGAACTGCGACGTGCCCAAGTTTTGCGCCACGCTCACCGTCAAGGAATCGGATCCTCCAAGGAGGTTGACAATGATCCCCACGGCTGCTGTCGGCTTCGGCAAAGTCAAGGTCACTCCTGAGGGATGCACCGTTCCACCGAAACTGATCTTCGTGCCTAATAATTCTTCAAAACCCGGTGATCCGGTGATCGTGATCACGCCCTCAGTCCCCACGTCGACATCGATGCCATTGCCCTTATTGTCCCCCATAATGGTCAGCGTATTGCTCGCGAACGTGACCAGCACGGTTCCGGCTGGCAGGAGACGCGGCTCACAGGTTTGAACCTCGGCCACGCGACCTTGCCAGACACGGGAACGGGAACGGGAACGGAGAAAATCTCGCAGCATTTTGGAACCCTTCCTTCTAAGAAGACCAAACTGGTTCGACGGGAGCAGCTCGGTGAGGCTCGGTGAGATCGTCAGCGTATTTTGTTTGGCTGATCAATGAAAGCTCTCGCTTGCGGAGCGGTGACGTCGTTTTCCGTTCCTTGCCCGCTCGTGGGGTGTCTGATAGTTTCCGCTGGCTCTCGCGGCACCGCTTGCCGCGCATCAATCACTATGGCTTACGTCAGAAAGAGATCGAGGCTCGCATGTACAACGTCACGCTGATTCCTGGAGATGGAACTGGTCCGGAACTCGCCGCGGCGACTCGCAAGTGCGTGGATGCCACGGGAGTCAAAATCGACTGGGACGTGCAGGAGTGCGGTATCGAAGTCATTGAGGCTCAAGGCAAGATTCCGGATTCCGTGTTCGCGTCGATCCGTGCCAACAAGATCGCGCTGAAGGCTCCGATCACGACGCCGATCGGCAAGGGATTCCGTTCGGTCAACGTCGCGCTGCGGCAGGAGCTTGGTCTCTACGCCTGCGTGCGGCCGTGCAAGACGTACAAGGGCGTGCGGTCGTACTTTGAAAAGACGAAAGTCGATCTGGTCATCGTCCGCGAAAATACGGAAGACCTCTACGCTGGCGTCGAGTTTCAAGCCGGTCAGACGAAGACCGCGGAGCTGATTCAGTTCATTAACTCCATCGCAACGGGCAAGAAGATCGGCACCGGTTTGCAAACGACGGGCGTCAGCATCAAGCCGATGTCGGTCGAAGGTTGCCGAAACATCAGCCGGTACGCGTTCGACTACGCTGTGAAGTACGGCCGCAAGTCGGTGACGTCGATCTGCAAAGCAAACATCATGAAGTTCACCGACGGCCTGTGGTACGACTCCAGCCGCGCGGTGGCGACCGCCTTCGGAGCCAAGTTTGAAGACCCGAAGCTTTCCGAGGGCGTAAAGGTCGATCCGACGCTCGCGGGGAAAGTCCCCAGCGCGGCGGGCATCAACTACATCGAGCGGCTCGTGGACAACATGTGCATGCAGTTGGTCCAGAAGCCGGAGAACTACGACGTGCTGGTGATGGGCAACTTGTACGGCGACATCCTCAGCGATCTGTGCGCCGGCCTGGTCGGCGGCCTGGGAGTCGCCCCCGGCGCGAACATCGGCCCGGACTCAGCGATCTTCGAGGCGACTCACGGCTCGGCCCCGAAGTACAAAGGCCAGAACAAGGTCAACCCGACCGCGCTGATCCTGTCCGGCAAGCTGATGCTGGAACACATGGGCGAAGCCGCCGCCGCCGCGAAACTCGAACGAGCCGTCGCCAGCATCATCGAGGAAGGCAAGTACGTCACCTACGACATGAAGCCCGACCGCAACGACCCCACCGCGGTCGGTACCCGTGAGATGGCCGATGCGATCTGCAAACGCATGGCAGAGTTGGGTTGAGCCAATTGAGATTTGATGCGGCCATGAGCGAGACGTTTCCTAAACACTGGAAATTTAGTGTCATCACCGAGGCCAAGTAGGTGGCGTAGGTGGCCACGAGTTGGGTGAGTGTGTCTTCGATCGCACCTCGGAAGTTGGCGAAGGCGAGATGAGATCGGCCATAGAGTGAACCGCGTTTGATGAACTTCCATCCGCCATAGGCGGATTCGATCAGATTGAGATTGGGCGAGGACGACGGCAGGAACATCCGCGTGATTCCCAATTATTCCGCACAGGCCAGGGCCACGTACGTTGCGTTGGTAACGAGCGTTGTCCAGAACCAGCGTGATCGGCCTCG
Organism: Candidatus Kuenenia stuttgartensis; assembly: GCA_945906725.1. GTDB lineage: Bacteria > Planctomycetota > Planctomycetia > Planctomycetales > Planctomycetaceae > SXKJ01. The sequence continues at coordinate 3,042 of CAMDRI010000177.1, forward strand.
TCAGCCCCAGCGCCGCGAACTTGCGCAGCAGTTGGCACATCGTCGCGGTGTTGACGGCGGTGGTGATGGTGACGCTCACCAGATGGCGAGTCACGGCGTTCCAGACTCACAGAACGTTGAACCGCTGACGTCCTGAATCGGCACGCACGAACAGCCGTATGAACGACCACAGGCAACACAAGAACGTGCCGTACACGAAGTCCGCCGCATCCACGAAGAAGACGTGACCCTGTCCCGCTTGAGCCGCCGTCAACACGGGAGTCAGTTGTTCGTCCAGAAACAGAGTTTGGTCGGCGGCATGCTCCGCAAAGTTTTTGGGGGAGGCACCGGGATCGCGCGGACCATTTGCCACTTCAGTCCCAGTCCCTTCAAGAACTGCCTCGCTGGCGTAGGCCCCCGATCAGGTCTTTGATCCGCTGGCAGGCTTCCGCGATCGTCCGCGCCGGATGTTGCGCCAATCCGCCTGCGGCGGACCGGATTTGTTCCCGATGCCCAGCCAGTTCGCTGGTCGGCTGGTACTCCCATCCCGACGTTTGCAGAGCCTCCAATCCGCCGTCGCGACGCACGCTCGCTCGACACCGCCACCCCCACGACCTTCGCCGCCTGTTCCCGCTTCCATCCACAATGCAGCAGCCACAAGACCCACAAGCGCCTCCGCACGCAAAACTACGCGTGCGACTCACGGTCACTTTGAACGATCCGTTGCTCCGCTTCCGTCGACTCGATCCGAAACCACCCCGTGATCCGCCTCCTTGCGAAAACCTCCACGGTCTTCCTGACCGACAACGCAATCTCTCAAAATCTGGCTTTCCGGGAAACCTCTCATTGCGAACCGCGCGAGTTATAATTGCTACTTTCGCGTCCTCCGCAATCTCGCTGAGCTTTCTTTTGATGTCATATTCTGCGTTGGAATCATTGATGTCGCAAATTGGGAATTGCGTTTGAAAGCAATTCTCCGGTTTCGCCCATTTTTGATGGCGAACTCATAGACAAGATGATCGAGGGCGATTCTGAGGCAATGAACAACACCGCCGACAAGAATTCGACACTTCATCCGTGGATCCGAGGGTTTCTCTTAGGCATCATTCCGTAGTAGTGACTCAACTGTCGTTGTTCGCTGAGTGAGCACCCGGCGACGATGGCCCGCGATCTTTGCGCGAACGGCGTGTGCCATCAGTACAACGAGGGAAGACAGAAAATAGGCTGGGTCAACGACGTAATCCCAAATGTTGGTCGATTCTAACACTCCAATTTGCCAAGCTGCGGCAGCAAGAAGTAGTACATATCCGAAGACGCTGCTTTTCCAAATAAATACAATTGTTACGAGAACTAGTAATATGCTTAGCCGATCGTAACTCCAACCTAAGACGTATGGATCAAAAGTGCCGAGTCCAATCGCCATTGGATAGAGCGTGATGCCAAACACCGTTCCAGCCGCATACATGGTCATTCGAGTGGACTTGGAAAGAGGCGGTCGTTTGGTGTGAGCAGTCCAGAGGACGCTCAGCAGTAAGACAAACGATGGAATACTGAATCCGAAAGTTATTCCATGTAAAAAACGTCCGAATGGCATTCCTTGGATCGGGATCAGCGTCGCCGTTACTCCGATCAGGGGCAACCATCGTGGTCCTTTATCAGCGACACACATTTGTGCGAGTTTGACCAGCAGGCATGCGGCACAACCCCAGAAGATCATTGGATAGCACCATGCGATCATGACTTTGCCTCCAATTCCCGTTCTTGAAGCCAAGCCTCATTGAACGCCAAGTAGCGAATTTGTTCTCGCTTCCATGTGTAAACTAAATGAATGAAGCCATCGCGGCCACGGATCATCGTTGGGTAACAAAACTCCCTACCCTTCTGATTTTCAAGGACGACAATCCGCTGCCAATCTGTCGTGCCATTTTTAGAAAGTACTAGAGTGAGATCCTGACGATTCTGAGAATTGTCGTTCAACGCCAGCAAGACCGCCCCGTTGGAAAGACGAAGACCGGCGACGCTCGAATCGGAATTCGGCAGTCCGGTCATCGCGGGGGAACTCCAGGTTTCGCCGGCGTCGAGCGTTTCCTGCCACGGAGTACCGCGGCGTTGATGATCTCGGTGATAGGACACGGCCCTCCGCTCGCCGAGCGGAACGATCGTGGGCTGCAATAGCGACGCACCGCTTGTCATGCGTGTCTTTCCCCAAACAACTTTGTCCTGCTTCCAGTCCAGCCAGAGGAGTTCAGAAAACTTCACGATCGACTCGTGATAAATCGGGATCGCGATCCGTCCAGATTTCATCAAAACGGGAGCGGCACGAACCAGCTCGCTCAAATTTGCCAGAGGGCTGAGAATCAATCGTTGGCTGTCGCTCCAAGTTTCTCCACCATCAAGCGAACATTTCACATTGAGCGAGCTTCCCGACCAACCTCCGACCGCGATGCTCACATAAATCAACCACGTTCGGTCTCGGTGATCCGTGAAGATGATCGGATTCCCAACTTTCTTGACATAACGAGACAGTTCTGCAGAAGCCGATTGACGATCGACTAGTGCACGGGGGGGCTCCCAGTCAGTATTCGTGTCCGAGGGCTTCTTCGAGTTGGCAGAGCGAGAGAACCAAATGGAGACGTCTTTTGCTCCTTCTCTTGATCCCGCATACCAGACAGTCGCAAACCGCCCATCGGCAAGCTGGCAAATTGAGGGACTGTGAGCGACGCCAAGCGGTTCTGCATGGCCGATGAATGCACTGATAAACTGCGGAGCCTCGTCGCGAGGTGCTGGGGGCTCAATGAGGAATGAATCCTCTCCGCCTGTTTGAGCGATTCGATCCGGACGCGGCCATCCCCATAGAATTCCGGCGGACGCCATTAAAAGAGTCCGGCGCGAGATCGAATTCATAACGCCTCTGTCTCCGTGTGAAGCCGATGGGTGCAGTGGCGAGTGATCGACTCGCTACGGCTCGCCCCGACTGGCTGAAAGCGTTTTCAAGCGTACAACGACAACGATTGTCGCGTTGCATTCCCAGACTCCTTGGTTTTTAGGTCAGACGAGTTTTTTCTGTCAACGGCGCTATTTTTGTTTGGCCGGTGCGACTTGAAGTGTGCGACGAGATTGGCGACAGGCTAAATCGAGCAGATTCAAGCATCATGCGTCGGCTTCATCTTCCTGTTGCCAGCCGGTAGCCTTGAAGTCACTCAAACCTCGATGGATTCCGCCGCATGAAACGGATCGCTGTTCTCGGATCGACTGGATCGATTGGCACCAGCTGTTTGCAAGTACTCAACGCGCTGCCGGAACGGCTGTTGTTGTCGGGGATCACCGCGCATCGCCGTTGGCGGGAATTGGCTGAACAGTCGAAGTCAAATCATCCTCGCTGGGCGGTCGTCACCGACCAGTCGTTGAGTCACGATGTCGATCGTGCGGCATTTTCGTCGAAGACGGAACTCCTCTTTGGCGAGAGCGGCATCGAGCGGTTGTGCTCCGCGCCGGAGGTGGATGTCGTCGTCATCGCGATTGTCGGAGCGGCTGGTCTGCGCGGGACATGGGTTGCGCTGGAGTGCGGCAAGACGGTGGCCATCGCGAACAAAGAGACGCTCGTCGTCGCCGGATCGCTGGTCATGGAACTGGCCAAACGGACGAACGCCACGTTGGTCCCTGTCGATTCTGAGCACAGCGCGATCTTTCAAGCGCTGCAAGCTGGACGTGCCAGCGAGGTCAAACGGGTCGTGCTGACGTCGAGCGGCGGTCCGTTTCGTGGCCGAACACTGGCGCAGCTGCAGGACGTCACGCCGTCCGAAGCACTCGCCCATCCGACGTGGAATATGGGGCCGAAGATCACAATTGACTCGGCCACGATGATGAACAAGGCGCTGGAGGTCATCGAAGCCAAGTGGTTGTTTGGTCTTCGAGACGATCAGATCGACGTTGTCGTGCATCCGCAGTCGGTGGTGCATTCGTTCGTCGAGTTTTTGGACGGCAGCGTGATCGCGCAACTCTCACCGCCGGACATGCGGCTGCCGATTCAGTATGCGTTGACCTTTCCCGATCGCTGTGAATCGATCGCCACGAAGCTCGACTGGCAAAAAACATTCGATCTGCATTTCGAGCCGCCCGACCTCGATGCGTTTCCCGCACTGCGGCTGGGATTCGAAGTCGCGTCCCGCGGCGGAACCTGCGGAGCGGTGCTCAACGCGGCGAATGAAGCCGCCGTCGAAAGATTCCTGGCGGGAAGTCTCCGTTTCTGCGACATTCCCCGTGCCTGTCGAGCGGTGCTCGACCAACATGACTTCGATGCCTCGCCGTCTCTGTCGGAATTACTCCGGCTGGATCGAGAGGCCCGTCAGGAGATTGCTCGGTGGACTTGATCGCTGTCGGACTGCTTGCTGCGTTTGATTTTTCCAAACTTGGTGCGACCGCTTTGAGTTGGCTGTGGGTCGCCATCGGTTTGGGACTCGTGATTTTCTTCCATGAACTCGGGCACTTCGCCGTCGCCAAATGGTGCGGCGTGTTCGTGGAACGCTTCAGCATCGGCTTCGGCCCGATCCTGTGGAGCTTCAAAAAGGGAGACACCGAGTACGCGCTCTCGGCGATTCCGTTCGGCGGCTACGTGAAGATGCTCGGCCAGGACGACATCGATCCCAGCCAGCTCAGCAGCGAGGAAATCGCGGAAGACCCTCGATCATACTCGGCGAAACCGGTCTGGCAGCGGATGGCAATCATCTCGGCCGGCGTGATTATGAACATTCTCACGGGGCTGGTGTTCTTCGCGATCGCCTTCAAAGGGGGTGTGCAGACGCGGCCCGCTCGGTTGGGGCCGATCGTGGTCGGCAAGCCGGCCTGGAAGGCAGGATTGCAAACTGGCGATCTGCTGACGCGGATCAACGGCCGCGAGTGCTCGGACTTCGGTGACATCATGCGCGGTGTGGCTCTGACCGGTGGCGATGTCGAGTTCGAAGGCATTTACCGTGACGGTCGGACATTCAAGAAGACGCTGACTCCCGACAAGTCGGATACGCGGCGGATGATCGGCGTGGCACCGGCGTGGGATCTGCAGTTGACCGCTCTGGGTGAAGAAAACGGGCCATGCACCCTTGTTGGCACTCCAGCCGCGGAAGCGGGTGGGTTTCAACCGAAGGACCGAATCGTCGAGGTCGGCGGCCAGGCGGTGAAGAGTTTCGCGGAATTGCAAACGCTGTTGTCCGAACGTCGAGCCGAAGAATTGGAGTTTGTTGTCGAACGCGGTCCAGCAGAAAAGCGGGAGCGAGTTGCAATTCCCGTCGCTCCGAATCGCTTCCGCCGGTTGGGGCTGTCGATGGACATCGAGAAGATCAGCGCGATCGAAGCCGATTCGCCGGCGGATCAGGTGCAGCTCAAGCCAGGAGACAAGATCGCCAAAGTCGATGGCCAAGAAGTCGGAAAGGAAATCGATCCGGTCGAACTGCCGGACTATTTCCAGAGCCGTCATGGTCAAATCGTCTCGATCGAATACACCCGCGAAGTCGAAGGGACGAAGAAAACTCTGATCGCGAATCTGACCCCGCGCAACCGCACCGGCTGGACGGATCGGTTCGAACTCAAAGGGTCGCCGCTGTCGGTGCCGTCGATCGGTGTCGCGTACCACATCACTTCACGCGTGCTGAAGGTCCAACCCGATAGCCCGGCCGATGGAAAGATTGCCGCCGACGAAACGATCACTGCCATCGAACTCTTCTTGCCGCCCAATGCGAAGGACGATGGATTCAGTGCCGCCTTTGGCTCGATGAAGTTTGAGGCCAGCGACAAGCAGCCACACATTTGGGCTCAGGCGTTTTGGCTCATGCAGATCGCACCCACTCGGCACGTGCGACTGACGGTGGCCAGCAACGACCAAAAACGAATTGTGGAATTAGAGCCGGCTCGTGACCCGAACTCATCGCTCTTTTTCCCCGACCGAGGCTTCGTGTTCGATGACGAATCGATGATTCAAAAAGCAGCGACCATCGGAGACGCGTTTGCGATGGCGGCCGATCATTCGCGCAGCACTGGTGTTGAAATCTATTTGACCCTTCGCAGTCTTGTTCGTCGCGATCTGTCTTTCAAAGAACTGCATGGTCCGATCGGCATCGCCAAAGTCGCTCATCAGTTCGCCAGCCAAGGACTCAGCCCGCTGCTGTTGTTCCTGGGCTTCTTGAGCGTCAATCTCGCCGTGCTGAACTTCCTGCCGATCCCGGTGCTCGACGGCGGCCACATGGTCTTCCTGTGCTGGGAGGCGGTGACTCGAAAACGCCCCAGCGAACGAGTGCTGATCGGCGCGACCTATTGCGGAATGGCCTTCGTTCTGGGTTTGATGGTGCTGGTGATCTACCTCGATTTGTTCGTGCATACGGGCGGTCCGAAGTAGCTGACGGGCCGTCGCGATTGACGGGAAGCGAATCATGTCCGGGAAACGAGATGGCGGACGCGAAGCGGTGTCCTGGTTGGCGACCGGAGCCGTTTGTTTTCTCGGCGTCCTCTTCTGCGGTGTCATCCTGCTGACGTTCGTCAAAGAACCGAGCAAGCCGATTCTGGTGATGTCTGGCGTCTTCGTCGCCTTGGCAGTCATGCTCTATTTGCTGCGTGAAAAGCCAAAAGACTCGATCATCGAGGAAGAGGAAAAATGGTTCGGGCTGTTTCGCAAGCCGAAGGCATTCACGCGTTACAAACTGACGCGCCATCGCAAACCGAAGATCGTGCAGTTTGGCACGAACGAGCCGCCCAACGCCGATCGCATTCGGGAAATCAAAGAAGCCAACGACGGCATGAAGAACTGGGCACCGCCGGACACCGACCCGCATCACGAAGAGCCGCTGTGATGCCTCAAGTGGCCGAAGCGTCTAGCGTTGGAGTCGGTCGGGCACCCGCGTCCAGCCGAACGAACAGCGGCTGTAGACGTCCGTTATTCGTCATCCAACTGCCGCCATTGGAGTGGCAATCTGGAAGCCGCCTTGCTGGAAGAAAACGCTCAACTTCGAGAGGCTGTCCACCAAATCACGCATGAAGCGGTCGGAAACGAGGCTCAACTCATGAAGCACCAAGTCGCCGGCGATGAATTCCAGGGCATCGGCGAGATTGGCCGCGTCTTCGTCACTGACGGCCAAGTGGTGCAAGCAATCGTCGTACAGCTCACGCGGATGTTTCGGCTTCCAGCCGTTGTCCTGCGCCCAATCGAGCAAATCGACCCACAGGTCGGCAGCGATGGTGTAGCAATCGTTCGGTCCTTGCAAGCGGATGCAATTCACAGCACACCTCCGTATGTTGCTGATCATCCCGCGTGGCACTCGGTCACAGGTGGCCGCGTGCGAAGGACGGCATAGTCGCAGACAAACCGGCATGCGCCAACCGTCCCGAGGAAAAGATCCCTCGGGACGGCGGCGCGAATTCCAGACTAAGAACTCGTCCAAAAACTACTCCGTGTTTTTTGGGCGAGGGCGAATCGTGTAGTTCCACTGAGGGCAGATCTCGTGGCGGGTCAGTTGAATCGTTTTGAACTCGGCGTTGGTGACCTTTAAGCCTGTCAGGTAGGTATGTTCGA